>PVBP01000095.1 GCA_002995625.1 Lysobacteraceae bacterium
GAAGGGATCCCCCGAACATCGCGAGCTGCGCTCGCTCCTGCGACGGAAAAACGATGCATCCGTAGGAGCGACCGCAGGTCGCGATGGCGCGGCACCGGGCGTGCTAGGAGAACGGATCCCCCGAACATCGCGAGCTGCGCTCGCTCCTACGACGGAGAACCGATTCATCCGTAGGAGCGACCGCAGGTCGCGATGGCGCGCATATCGCGGAATCGTCAGCTAGAGGGTGATCTCGTCGAAGCTGGCGACCGACGGCCGCGTGGCGCCGTCGGGCCGGCCATCACGGGTCAGCCAGACGGTGCGCATTCCGGCCTGCTCGGCGGCCTCGAGCTCGGCCTCGACATCGGACAGGAACACGATGTCGGCGGGATCGACGCCGACCCGGGCCGCGATCGCGCGATAGGAGCGGGCCTCGCGCTTGCCGCCGGTCGTGGTGTCGAAGTGGCCCGACAGGATCGGCGTGAGGTCGCCTTCGCCGGTGTGCGCGAAGTAGAGCTTCTGGGCCGCGATCGAGCCCGACGAGTAGACGTGGATCGGATGGCCGGCCGCGTGCCACGCGCGCAGGCGCGCCGCGGCGTCGGGGTAGATGTGCGCGACGAGCTCGCCCGATTCGAACCCATCCTTCCAGATCATGCCCTGCAATGCCTTGAGCGGCGTGGCCTTGCGGTCCTCGTCGATCCAGCGGACCAGCGTCGCGGTGACGGCCGGCAGATCATCGGGCGCGAGGCCGGCCTCGCGCGCCACCGCCTCGATCTCGGCGCGCACCGCGGGCTCGTCGCGGTGCGCCGCGAGGAAGGCCGCCATCCGCTCCCGCGAATGCGGGAACAGCACGTCGTGGACGAAGCGGATCGACCCGGTCGTGCCCTCGATGTCGGTCAGGACGACCGGCAGGCGCGCGGCGACCACCGAGCTCAGTTCTCGAGCCGCGGGAAACGCGCGGCGTAGTCGCTGCCGGTGAAGTTCGCGACCCAGCCGGCGGGATTGTTGAACAGCCGGATCGCGACGAAGTACGGGTTCGGTCCCATGTCGAACCAGTGCTTCGTGCCCGCCGGCACGCGGATCAGGTCGCCCTGCTCGCACAGCACCTCGTAGACCTCGTTGCCGAGGTGCAGCGTGAACAGGCCGGCGCCGGCGACGAAGAAGCGCACCTCGTCCTCGCCGTGGGTGTGCTCGTCGAGGAACTTCTTCCGGAACTCGGCCTTCTGCGGATGGTCGCGATCGAGGCTGACGACGTCGCAGGTGATGTAGCCCTCCTCGCGCATCAGGCGGTCGATGTCGCCGCGGTAGGCGGCGATGACCTCGTCCTGCGAGGCGCCGGGCGCGATCGGCTGTCCCGCTTCCCAGCGCTCGAAGCGGATGCCGCGCGCGCCGAGCAGCGCGGCGATCTCGGCGCCGTCGCGGGTCTCGCGCTTGACGGTCTCGGGGGCGTGGTCGTCGAAGATGCGCAGGCGGCTCATCGTCGGTGTCTCCGGAGTTCGAGTTCGCAGGCGAGCAGGAATTCGATCGCCTCGAGGTGGCGGCGGGTCTCGGCGAGGTCGCGGCCCCAGGTGTAGACCCCGTGGCCCGAGATCAGGTAGGCCTGCATCGGCACCTCGGCGTCGAACAGCGAGTCGACCGCGTGCGAGAGCTCTCCCATGTCCTGGGTGTTCGGGAACACCGGCACGCGCATCATCGCGTCGTGGGTCTCGAAGCCGCGGAAGGCCTTCAGCAGTTCGTAGCCGGCGAGCTCGACGAAGCCGTCGGCCTCGAACAGCCGCGAGGCGACGGTCTGAACCAGCGAGTGCGTGTGCAGCACCGCGCCGGCCTCGGGAAAGCGCCGGTAGAGCTGGGTGTGGAGCAGGGTCTCGGCCGAGGGCTTCTTGCCCGGATCGAGCGCGCGGCCGTCGAGGTCGACGCGCATGAAGTCGTCGACGCCGAGGCGCCCCTTGTCGCGCCCGGAGATCGTGATCGCGCAGCTCGACTCGTCGAGGCGCATCGAGAAGTTGCTCGAGGTCGCGGGCGTCCAGCCGCGGGCGGCGAGGTCGCGGCCCGTGTCGGCCAGCGCCCGCGCCGCGGACTCGAAATCGATGGCGGAAACGCTCATGCCGGCGATGATAGCGAGCAGGGGCGAAGGCCCTGCGAACGCCTTGCTGAATGACGGCGCTCGCCATTCAGTGGCGAAGTGGCTGACATCGAGAGCTGCCCCACGTCAGCGCTTCCACCGAGTTGCAGGATCAACAGCCTGTCGATCCGGCCTTCGGCCGGACCCAGCAGGGGGCCGGGTCGCCGGCCCCCGAGACTCTTCAAGGCGAAGGAAGCCAGGGAAAGAGTGCTTTCGGGGCTGTACCCCGCTCGCCCCGGCACCGCCGCCGCGCGATCCTTCCGGGATCGCGCGGTCTTCCTCGTCGCGGCCGCGCAGGCGGGGCCGGCGCGAACTCGCACGTCCCTGTGCTCGAACAGACGCGCCTTGGACCCCGCCCGCGCCGTGCCGCGACTCGGCGGCGGTGACGGGGCCGAAGTCACTCAACCCGCCATCCATGGCTGGTTCTCGTTGTTAAGGCGGCGATATGCGCCTTGGTCGTCAAGGTGCTCGAGGGATCGCCATCGGCGCAATCACTCCTGCAATGCCGCCTCTTTTTCCTCGGCCAATCGGCCTCGGAACGAGTCGCGGCAAATCCATTGCAAGTCCGCCCGGAATGACTTTCAGTCTGTCGCTCTGGGACTCCGGCCGCGAGCGGTCGATGCGTTGCCCTTGCGCGCAGCTGCGCTGGTTCGAGCCGCCCTCCTCCTGCCGCTGGATGGCGGCTTCGCCGACACCTCCGGCAGCAGCTTCCGCAGGATCGTCGCGCAGTCGGCCTCGTCCATCCGCCGCGGCACCGGGTAGTTGGTGTCGGCTTCCCAGCAGGCGGCCTCGGCCAGCGCCGGGATGTCGGACGCGCGCAGGGCGTCGAGACGCTCGGGAATGCCGATCCCGCGCGCCAGCGCCTCGACCTCGGCGATGAATCGCCTGGCCAGCGCAGACTCGGCGTCGCGGGCCTTCCCGAGCCCGAGGGCGCGCGCCAGCGCGGCGAGCCGCGGCGCGGCCTCGGCGACGCAGAAGCGCAGCACGTGCGGCAGCACGATCGCGTTCGCGAGGCCGTGGGGCGTGTGGTAGCGGCCGCCCAGCTGGTGGGCGATCGCGTGCACGTTGCCGACGTTGGCGCGGGTGAAGGCCATGCCGGCCCAGGTCGCCGCCAGCGCCATCCGCTCTCGCGCGACGAGGTCGCGGCCGCTGCGGCAGGCGATCGGCAGGTTCTGGAAGATCGCGCGGACCGCGGTCTCGGCGAGCCGGTCGCTCTCGTCGGTGCGCCAGCCGCTGATGTAGGCCTCGATCGCGTGGGTCAGCGCGTCCATGCCGGTCGCGGCGGTGACGGCGCGCGGCAGGCCCGCCATCAGCTCGGGGTCGAGCGCGGCGATCTGCGGCACGATCCGGGTGTCCGCGATCACCAGCTTGCGGCCGGCCTCGGGGTCCGAGATCACCGCGGCCACCGTGACCTCCGAGCCGGTGCCGGCGGTGGTCGGGACCGCATAGATCGGCGCCGGTCCGGCGAATGCCCGGAAGTAGCCGACCAGAGTCCGCGGATCGCGGCGGTTGGCGGCGGCGAGGCCGATGACCTTGGCGGCATCCATCACCGAGCCCCCGCCGAATGCGACGATCGCATCGCAGCGCGCGGCGCGGAAGGCCTCGATGCCGCGCTCGACGATCGGGATCGGGGCGTCCGGCGTGACCTCGTCGAAGCGCTCGTGGCGGCAGCCGCCGGCCTCGAGCGACGCGAGGAAGGGATCGACGAGCCCGAGCCGGGCGAGGACCGGATCGGCGACGACGAACACCCGGCGGTGGCCGAAGCCGGCGATCGCCTCGGCGAGGCGCACGCTGGAACCCGGCCCGACCAGCAGGGTCGGGCGCGGGATCGGGATCGCCCGCGTGACGAGGCCGGCGGCCTTCTTGGCCAGCGGCAGCGCCAACGCCCGCGCCGTCTCGCCGATCCGCTGCGCCATGCCAATGCTTCTCCGGCCGTTGTCCGCTCGCATTATGGCCGGTCGCGCGTCGAGCGGATCGGGCGACAATCGGGCGTCGCCCGACGAGAGCAGTCGCATGAAGACCATCATCGGCATCAGCCTCGGTTCGCGCGCCCAGGACTTCGCGTTCGAAACGCGTTTTCTCGGCGTGCCGATGCGGATCGAGCGCATCGGCACCGACGGCAGCCTCGAGAAGGCCGGGCGGCTGGTGCGGCGCTGGGACGGCAAGGCCGTGGCGATCGGGCTCGGCCTGCCGCAGGAACGCTGGAGCGTCGGCAATCGCCGGTTCGAGGACGCCGACGTGCTGGCGGTCACGCGGCTCGCGAGGCGCACGCCGGCGACGACCGGCGCGCGGCTTCAGTCGATCTTCCTCGAGTGGGCGGTGCGCGAGACCCAGGCGCGCCTCGGCCGCTACTTCGACAACGCGCGGGTCCTGTTCTTCTCGGGCCTGGCCAACCATCGCGTCGCGACCACGTTCTCCGAGTACACGCAGAACCTCGCCTTCGCCGATCCGATCCGTCAGCTCGGCGTGCCGAAGCTGCTGACCTCGCTCGACGCGCTCGGCCTCTACGCCGAGGGCGCGCACTACGTCTCCGGATGGACGCCGCCGCGCCTGCTGCCGGCCGCACTGGTCGAGCAGTGGACCCGTTTCGTGCTGCGACGCGCGCTGCGCGACGCCCACGCCGTCGTGGCCCCGGTCCACGAACTCGACGAGTTCGGGCTCGAGGAGCTGGCCGGCAAGACCGTGGTGACCTCGACCGTCAACACCGAGCGCGTCGCCGACTTCGCCGACAAGGGCGTCGCGCTGGTCGTCGACGCCGCGCCCGAGATCGACGGCCACGTTCTCGGGCCCGGGATCATCGACGCGATGATCCTCGCCGCGACCGCCAAGTCGCCGGAGGCGCTCGACGACGACGATTACCTGTCGATCGTGACCGAGGCCGCGCTCGAGCCACGGTTGATCTGGCCGGGCGGCGAGCGCCGCATCAACCGCTTCGCCTTCGTGATCCATCCGCTGTCGCAGGAGTACTTCAAGAAGGTCAAGCCGATCGAGCTGCTCTCGAAGGTTTCGCCGCCGCTGTTCATGGACGCGCTCGAACGCGCGATGGCCTACGCGCCGCCCTTCGTCTACTCGAAGGTGACGGGCATCCGCTCGCCGACCGGCGTCGAGGCGGAAGGCTGGCTGATCTCGGTCGGCGGCACGCCGCGCGAGATCATGAAGCACCCGCCCGAGTTCACCTACCGCCGCCTGCTCGACGCCGCCGAGATGGCGCGCAAGCTCGGAGCGCAGATCATGGGTCTCGGCGCATTCACCAAGGTCGTCGGCGACGCCGGCGTGACCGTGGCCCGGCGCGCGCCGCTGCCGATCACGACCGGCAACAGCTACAGCGCCTCGGGCGCGCTGTGGGCGGCGCACGACGCGATGCTGCGCCTCGGCCTGCTCGAGAAGCCGCCGAAGGGCAGGCGCGCCGGCGCCAGGGCGATGGTGGTCGGCGCCACCGGGGCGATCGGCTCGGTCTGCGCGCGCCTGCTGGCGAAGGCCGTCGACGAGGTCACGATGGTCTCGCCCGAGACCGCGAAGCTGCTGGCGCTGCGCGACTCGATCCTCGTCGAGACGCCGGATGCGAAGGTCCGGGTCGCGGCGCGACCGGACAAGGTGATCGCGGAGATGGACATGATCGTCACCGCGACCTCCGGCGCCGGCAAGAAGGTGCTCGACATCATGCAGGTCAAGCCCGGCTGCGTGATCACCGACGTCGCGCGGCCGCTCGACCTGTCGCCGGAGGACGTCGCCAGGCGCCCGGACGTGCTGGTCGTCGAGTCCGGCGAGATCGAGCTTCCCGGCGAGGTCGAGATGAGGAACATCGGCCTGCCGCGCAACGTGGCCTATGCGTGCCTGGCCGAGACGATCGTGCTCGCGCTCGAGGGCCGATTCGAGAACTTCACGGTCGGACGGCAGATCGAGTGGGAAAAGGTGCGCGAGATCTACCGGATGGGCCTCAAGCACGGCATGAAGCTTGCGGCGATCTCCGGCGTCAACGGACCCTTCAGCGACGCCGACATCGCGCGCGTGCGGCGGCTCGCGCTCGCCGCCCGGGCGCGGCAGGGGCGCAAGCCGAAGGCCGCGATGGCAGCGGAACCAGTGTTGCCGCCGGGCCTGCGCAAGCCCGCCGGACGGCGCAAGGCCACGCCGGGTCTCGCGAAGCCCGCGCCGAAGAAGGCCGAGGCGCGCGCGAGGACGCGCAAGGCCTGAGGCTGCGTCGGGCTCGCGCGCCGGCGCGGTGCGCCGGGGCGCACCCTATGCGCTGCGCCGGTCGCAGCGCCGGTCTGTCTGGAGCGGGGCTTGCCCCGCTCGATCTCCGACACGGTCCCGCATCCCGGCGCCGATCCAGCTCGGCGCCATCGGGCTCGGCCGGGTCTCGACGACGCGATCCAGCGCAGAGAGAGCGACCGATTTCGTCGCGCGTGGCGGCCACCCTTAGACTGCCCGAGCGTGCCCCACGGCGCGCGTCCCGTTGCCTCCGGAGTTGTCATCGGATGACCGAAGCACTGACCTCGAGCCCAATGGTCCTCGCGATCGCCGCCTGGGCCCTCGTCGCGACGTTCGGGTGGATCGCCACGGCCCTGGCATCGCGTCGCCGGCTCGATCACGCGCGGCTCGAGGCCGAGGCCGCGGCGCAGGCGCAGGTCGCCGAGGCACGGAACGAGGCCGCGCGGTCCGCCGGGCAACTGGCGGCGCTCGAGGCGAGCCACGCGGCCCTGACGACGCGCCTCGAGGAGCTGCAGCGGGCCCTGGCCACCGCGCAGGCCGACGCCGCGCGCCTCGCGGCCCTGCACTCGGCCGCCGAGGCGCAGCTGGCCGAGGTCCGCGAGATCGCCGCCGAGCGCGACCGGATCCGGGAAGCCCTCGCGCGCGCGGCCGGCGAGCGCGAGGGACTCCTCGCCAAGCTCGCGGCGACCCAGCGCGAAGCCGAGGAGCGCGGCCGGCTGCTGGCCGAGGCCGGGGAGCGCATGCGCATCGAGTTCCAGAACCTCGCTCAGGCGATCCTCGACGAGAAGGGGCGCACCTTCGGCGAGGCGCAGAAGACCCAGCTCGACGCGCAGCTCACGCCGCTCAAGGCCGAACTGGAGCGCTTCCGCCGCACGCTCGACGAGCGCCGCGAGCAGGACCTGCGCGAGCGCGGCGGGCTGATGCAGGAGCTGCAGAATCTGCGCGACCTGAACCGCCGGCTCGGCGACGAGGCGAGCCAGCTGACGCGGGCGCTGAAAGGGGAGGTCAAGACCCAGGGCGCGTGGGGCGAACTGCTGCTCGAGCGGCTGCTGGAGGCATCGGGCCTCAGCAAGGGCCGCGAATACGAGGTGCAGGTCTCTGCGCGCGCCGACGACGGCGGCCGCCAGCAGCCCGACGTCGTCGTGCGGCTGCCGGAGGGCCGCGATCTCGTGATCGACGCCAAGGTCTCGCTGGTGGCGTGGGAGCGCTGCGTCGCGGCCGAGGACGACGAGGAGCGCGAGCGGCAGCTGCGGGCGTTGCGCCAGTCGATGCGCCAGCACGTCGCCGGGCTGGCCGAGCGCCGCTACACCGCCTTGCCCGGGATCAACAGCCCGGACTTCGTGCTGATGTTCGTGCCGATCGAGGCGGCCTTCGTCGAGGCGCTGCGCGGCGACGAGCGCCTGCACGCCGAGGCGATGGAGAAGCGGGTCGTGATCGTCAGCGCCTCGACGCTGCTCGCGACCCTGCAGACCGTCGCCAGCCTGTGGCGGCTCGAGCGCCGCAACCGCAACGCCGACGACATCGCCGAGCGCGCGGGGAAGCTCTACGACAAGTTCGTCGGCTTCGTCGAGGACCTGCGCAAGGTCGGCGTCCAGCTCGACGCAGCGCGCCGTACCTATGACGAAGCCTTCGGCAAGCTCTCGCAGGGACGCGGCAGCGTGGTGCGTCAGGTCGAGGTGCTGCGCGAGCTCGGGGCGAAGACCAGCAAGAGCCTCGACCGCGCGCTGATCGAGAGCGCTTCCGAGCTCGACGGGGACGACGGCGAGTCGCTCGGGGCCTGAGTATCCCGTTCCGCGGCCCGAGCTGCATCCGCGCTGGCCCGCGCATCGCGTTGGGCCGAGCGGCCACGGCGCTTGGCATGTGGAGACGGTCGGCCAACTGAATGAAGGCTCACGATGTTTGCGTCGACATTCGAGAGTTTCGGGACCAACTTAGAACCGATCGATGGCGCTTTCGGCGTCTTGTTGACTTGCCGCCCCATCCCTATCTACCTTTCCACGCATTGGGGAACGCGCTTACTGGGGGCCTCAATGCGTCCGCGCAGCGTTCCTTGGCGCAGGCACGTGCATGCTGCTGCGCACCGTTACCCGGCATCGGCGCCCCAACTGCCGACGCCCGGTCTGAGTCGCGCCTGGACGCGGCCTCTCCATCTCCTGGACTGCTGCGCGGCCCAGCCCCTTTCAACGACTCGCCGCTCGCGGCGCGCGCTCGCCGGGCGTTTTGGCCCGCCGCTGCCCACCCGATCAAGGCTCCGCCCTTCCTGTCCTTCCCGTTCGCTCGCCGCTCGCGTGGCGTCTGGAGCTCGTGATGCCTCGCCGTCTTGCCCGCGCCGTGGTCCCGGTCCTGCGTGAACTGTTGCTGCTGCTGTGCGTCGGCGTGCTGGCCGCCCCGGTCGCACAGGCTGCCGAACGTCCGCTGTCGCTCTTGCTGCTGCCGCCGATCGCGGGCAAGGGTGATCCGCAGTTGGCAATCAGTTGGAAGGGGGATGCGAGCGGCCAGCTCAGCCTGAGCGCGGTGGATGCCGCCGGGCGCAGTCGCCCGCTCAAGACCCGCGATCTGGAGCCGGGCATGCACCTCGATGCGGTGGTGCTGCAAGCGGCTGACGAGACGCTGGTGGCGGTGTTGCGCGATGGCGCGGGCCGCGAGCTGGCGCGGGCCGAGCATGCCGCGCGGCCGGGGCTGGTGGCGCTGCCGGAGGATCAGGCCGGTTCCACCGACGCCGCTGCGGCAGCGTTGAAGACGACGCCAGCGCCAAGGCCCAAAGGCGGCACGCTGGACTGGAAGGCGACCTTCACCAGCAACGACGGGCCGAATTCAAACGTCAACGCGATGACGATTTACGACGACGGCACTGGCCCGGCACTGCTGATCGGTGGCGGCTTCACGACGGTTGGCGGCCAGATCGTCAACCGCATCGCGCGCTGGAACGGCAGCGCGTGGTCGGCGCTGGGCACGGGGATGAACAACACGGTCTTTGCCCTGACGGTGTATGGCGGCGAGCTGATCGCGGGGGGCGATTTCAGCACCGCGGGCGTCACGCCGGCGAACCGGATTGCGCGCTGGAACGGCAGCGCGTGGTCGGCGCTGGGCACGGGGATGAACGGCTCGGTCAGGGCCCTGACGGTGTATGGCGGCGAGCTGATCGCGGGGGGCAGTTTCACCACCGCGGGCGGCACGACGGTGAACCGGATTGCGCGCTGGAACGG
>PVBP01000096.1 GCA_002995625.1 Lysobacteraceae bacterium
GACCGCAGGTCGCGATGGCAAGGCGCCATGCGCGCGCGGGCCACGATCGGAGTGCGGCCGGTGGCCGATCGGCGTGCGCGCGGGAACCGGGTCTCACGTGGATCGCGAGCTGCGCTCGCTCCTACGTCCGAGCCACGATTCTTCCGTAGGAGCGACCGAAGGTCGCGATGGCAAGGCGCCATGCGCGCGCGGGCCACGATCGGAGTGCGGTCGTTGGACGATCGGCGTGCGCGCGGGAACCGGGTTTCGTGTGGATCGCGAGCTGTGCTCGCTCCTACGTCCGAGCCACGATTCTTCCGCAGGAGCGACCGCAGGTCGCGAGGATCGGGTGCTCCGGCTGGGCCTCAGTACCGCGCTCCGCCGGAATCCCGATAGGCGGCGAGCACCGCACGCGCGGCGTCGCGCTCGAGGTCGCGGACGACCTCGATGCCGCGGCGCGTCAGCTCGCCGACCCAGTCGGCCGGCAACGGGCCCTCGTCGAACTCGGTCAGTTCGTGCACGTCCTCGGCGCGCGCGCCGATCAGCAGCCGGTCGATGCCGGCCCAGATGCTCGCGCCATAGCACTGGCAGCACGGCTGGGCGCTGGTCGCGAGCGTGAAGCGATGGCCATCCTCGTTGAGGCGGAAGCGCTGCATCCGGTGCTGCGCGGTCATGAACGCCATCATCTCCGCGTGCGCGACCGAGCAGTTGAGCGGCATCACGCGGTTCACGCCGACGCTGAGCAGGCGCCCCGACTCGGTGAACACGGCCGCGCCGAACGGGCCGCCGGTGCGGCGCTCGACGTTGAGCGCGGCGAGCCGGATCGCGAGCGCCACCTTCGATGCGTCGTCCGGGCAGACCGTGTCCGGATCGACCGCCTGGTGGACCCACGGCGGCAGCGTCAGGTGGACCTGCGCGTAGATCACATCGACTCCGCGTCGGACGGCTCGCAGCGGCCCTCGACGCAGGCGCAGCCGCGGATCTCGGGATAGCCGCAGATGCCGGCGAGTCCCTGCTCGGCGCACTGGCGCGCGACCAGCTCGGGGAAGGTCGGGCTGTCCCGGTTGACGCAGGCCGGGTAGTAGCCGCAGCAGTTGCCGACGTTCTTGACCGCGCAGTCGGCGTCGACGCGGCAACGCGTGTCGACCTCCGGCACGACGGTGCCGGCTGCAGGCGCTTCCTCGAGGGGCGGCGGGGGCAGCGGCTCGGGCAGCGCGGACCCGGCGCGGTCCGGTTCGGGCGAGGGCGCGGGCGTGCCGGCGGGCTGCGCGCAGCCGGCGAACAGCAGCGCGGCCATCGCGACGGCGATCGCGGCGCGCGGACTCACTTCGCCGCCTTCGCGAACGAGTCGCGCAGCGTCACGGTGCGGTTGAACACCGGGCGTTCGAGGCGATGGTCGTGGCGGTCGGCGACGAAGTAGCCGAGCCGCTCGAACTGGAACACGGTCTCGGGATCGGCGCTGGCGGCGGCAGGCTCCACGTGCGCCACGGCGATCCGCTTCGAATCGCGATCGATGCGGTCGCGGAAGTCCCCGCCCCCGGCGTCGTCATCGGGATCGGGCGCCGTGAACAGGCGCTCGTAGAGCCGCACCTCGGCCGTGAGCGCGTCGCGCGCGCTGACCCAGTGGATCGTGCCCTTGACCTTGCGCTCGGCGCCGGGCTGGCCGGGGCGCGTGTCGGGATCGAGCGTCGCGGAGAGGCCGGTCACGCGCCCAGCGGCGTCCCTGGCGACGCCGGTGCAGCGCACGATGCCGACGCCGCGCAGCCGCACCTCGCCTCCGGCCACCAGCCGGTGGAAGCCCTTCGGCGGCACCTCGGCGAAGTCGTCGCGCTCGATCAGCAGCCGGGACGAGAACGGCACCTCGCGCGTGCCGCGCGATGGATCCTTCGGGTGGTTCGGGAAGGGGATCGACTCGGCGTGGTCGTCGGCAAGGTTCTCGATGACCAGCGGCAACGGATCGAGCACCGCGAAGCGGCGTTCCGCCTCGCGGTCGAGCACCTCGCGCACGCAGCCCTCGAGCACGTCGAAGCCGATCACGCTGTTCTGCTTGGTGACGCCGGCGCGCTCCCAGAAGGTGCGGATCGCGGCCGGAGGAAAGCCACGGCGCCGGGCGCCGACCAGCGTCGGCATTCGCGGGTCGTCCCAGCCGTCGACGTGGCCCTCCTCGACCAGCGCGATCAGCTTGCGCTTGCTCATCACCGTGTAGTCGAGGTTGCCGCGCGCGAACTCGATCTGCTGCGGGCGCGAGCGCGGCAGGTCGAGCCCGGCCGCGCGCAGCGGCTCGGTCAGCGAATCGTCGCCGACCAGGTCGAGCCGATCGAGGATCCAGTCGTAGAGCGGACGGTGGTCCTCGAACTCGAGCGTGCAGATCGAGTGCGTGATGCCCTCGACCGCGTCGCTGATCGCGTGCGCGAAGTCGTACATCGGGTAGATGCACCACGCGTCGCCGGTGTTCTGGTGCGGCACCTTGCGGATCCGGTACAGCGCCGGATCGCGCAGGTTGATGTTGCCCGAGGCCATGTCGATCCGCGCGCGCAGCGTGCGGCTGCCGTCCGCGAACTCGCCGGCGCGCATCCGGCGGAACAGGTCGAGGTTCTCGTCGACGCCGCGGCCGCGATACGGGCTGTCGCGACCGGGTTCGGTCAGCGTGCCGCGATATTCGCGGACCGCGTCGGCCGAGAGGTCGCAGACGTAGGCGTGGCCCTGCCGGATCAGCTTCTCGGCGCAGCGATAGATCACCTCGAAGTAGTCCGAGGCGTGCAGCAGGCGGGCCCAGCGGAAGCCGAGCCACGCGACGTCGGCCTTGATCGCCTCGACGTACTCGATGTCCTCGCGGGTCGGATTGGTGTCGTCGAAGCGGAGGTTCGTCGTGCCGCCGAACTCGGCGGCGAGCCCGAAGTTGAGACAGATCGACTTCGCGTGGCCGAGATGCAGGTACCCGTTCGGCTCCGGCGGAAAGCGCGTCGCGACGCGACCCCCGTGGCGACCGGCCGCGAGGTCGTCGAGCACGATCTGGCGGATGAAGTGGTGGGTCGGGGTGGTCGGCGTATCGGAGGACATCCGGGCACGGAACGCGGCGGGAAAGCCCGCGAGTCTAGCGAGCGCGGGTCGCGGCCGGCTCGTGCCGCCGGCCCTCGGGCCGCGGCCGACCTTCAGGGATACGCTGATCCTGCGCGCCCGTCGACTCGCGGGTCCGGCCCGGGTCCGAAGCCGCGCCCGCCCGATCGATCCGATGCGGCGATCGATCGGCGTTGCGAGCCATCCCGGGCTCGCCCGGCGGACGGTCCCGGGCAGTCTGCTAGCGTTGGCCGATGAAGTCGATCTACGTGGCCCAGCACATCATCGACGCACAGCTCGTGCGCGACGCCCTCGAGGCCGAAGGCATCCCGGCCTACGTCGCCGGCGCCTACCTGACCGGCGGCTTCGGCGAGCTGCCGGTCAACGACATGGTGCGGGTGATGGTCGCGGATCCCTTCGAGACCGAGGCCCGCGCGGTCGTCGAGCGGATCGAACGCGACCTCGTCGAATCGCGCGCCGCGCTGGCCGACGACGACGCCGATCCGGGGCTCGAGCCGGCCTGATTCCTCGCGCCTGTTTGCCACGGGCGGTTCACGGGGCGTGCAGGATGCTGGTCGCGTGAGGATCGAGGGAAGCGCCACGATGTTCGCCTGGATGAAGCCCCTCCGATTGCCGACGCCGGCCGAAGCGCTGCCCGGCCGCGCCGAGCCGATGCCGATCGTGAACCGCCACTTCGTCCACGGCCGGCCGCTGAAGGCGGACTGGCCGGGCTGCTCGCGGGTGCTGTTCGGGATGGGCTGCTTCTGGGGCGCCGAGCGCAAGTTCTGGTCGCTGCCGGGCGTCGAGACGACGGCGGTCGGCTACGCCGGCGGCCACACGCCGAACCCGACCTATCGCGAGGTCTGCTCGGGCCAGACCGGCCACAACGAGGTCGTGCTGGTCGTGTACGACCCGGCCCGGATTCCGTTCGAGGCCCTGCTCAAGGTCTTCTGGGAGAACCACGACCCGACCCAGGGCATGCGCCAGGGCAACGACGTCGGCACCCAGTACCGCTCCGGCATCTACTGCGAGACGGCCGCGCAGCGCCGCCTCGCCGAGACCAGCCGGGTCGCCTTCCAGTCGCGTCTGACGGCGGCCGGCTACGGGCCGATCACGACCGAGATCGTCGATCTGCCGCCGTTCTACTACGCCGAGGACTACCACCAGCAGTACCTCGCCAAGAATCCGGACGGCTACTGCGGCCTCGGCGGGACCGGCGTCGCGTGTCCGACCGGCGTCGACGCCGCCGCGGGTCGGTGATCGCGCCGGCGATGGGCCGGCCCGCGGGTCGTCGCGCCGCCGCGGCTACCGGGCAGGGTGCGACGGGAGCGCGGCGCGCTTCGACGGGCCGTTCGGTCCCTCGACGACGAAGTGGCAGTCGCCGTCCCCGCCGGCGGCTTCGCGTTGCCTGCGGCGCGCCTCCTTGGCCTCGTACATCGCCGCGTCGGCCCGCGCGAGGACCGCCTCCGCCGGCTCGTCGGCGCGGGCCGTCGTGGTGCCGATGCTGGCGCCGGCATAGTCGATCGGCACCCCGGCCAGCTCGTAGCGGCCGGCGATCGCGCGAGCGAGGCGTGATTCGAGCTCGTCGGGCGGCGCGACCTCGCTGACGACCACGAACTCGTCACCGCCGTAGCGCGCGACGGTCTCCCCGGCCCGCGCCGCGTCCGACAGTCGGCGCGCCACCTCGACCAGGAACCGGTCGCCGGCGTCGTGGCCGAGGCGGTCGTTGACCGACTTGAAGCCGTCGAGATCGATGAAGGCGACCACGACCCCGCGGCCCGCGCGGGCGGGCTGCGCGAGACTCTGCTGCAGCGACTCGAGCAGCGCGCGCCGGTTCGGGATGCCGGTCAACGGATCGGTCAGGGCATCGGCGGCCAGCGCCGCATTGTTGCGCCTGAGCAGGGCGATGTAGCGCTCGCGATCGAGATGCAGCGCGAGGATCCTCGCGAACAGGCCGAGGACCTTCTGCGCCTCGGCCGACACGGTCCCGCGCGACGCGCTCGCGGCGCACAGCGTGCCGTAGAGCCGGCCGTCCGCACCTTGCACGGGCTGGCCGAGATAGGTCTGGATGCCGAGATCCCGCGCGGCGCCGGCCTCGGGCCAGCACGCGGACACGTCCTCGACGACCGCCCGTCCCTCCTCGAGCGCCCGCCGGCAGAGCGTGTCGCTCCAGTCGACGTCGAGTCCTTCCGGGATCTCGAGGGCGCACGTGTTCAACGCGAACACCACGTGCTGCCGCCGCGCCACCGGGTCGATCCGCGTGAAGTAGACCGATTCCATGCCGGTGATCCGCGCGAGCATCTCGAGCATCGGGCGCGCCAGCGTCTCGAGCCCGTCCGCACGGGCGAGCGAGTCGGCGAGGCGCGTCAGCATCGGGTCCATCGGCGCGATTCTCGGGACGATCGGGCCTGCCCTCAAGCGTGCCGGGCCGGTCAGCGCAGGCCGAGCCGCTCGACGAACACGATCTCGCAGGCGCCGTCGCCGGAATCCTCCCGGGTCAGCGAGCTGCGCCAGCGGAACCCGTCGCTGCCGCGGACCTCGACCAGTCGCCCGGCGAGTTCGACGACATGCCCGGGACGCACGCGCGCGAGCGTCGCGGCGACCGCGTCGTCGGCCGGAATCAGGTGCATGTTGGCCGAGTGGCGGACGATCTCGTGGACCGGGATCGGCGGCTCGCCGGACCAGCGGTAGAAGTACCAGCGGCCGCCCTGCGAGATCGTCAGCCGCCGCAGCACCTCGTCGTCGGACATCGGTCCCCAGCCGAGCGCGAGGTCGACCGGCGAGAGCACGGCGGCGCGGTCGAACCGGTAGTTCTCGCGCGACAGCACGCGTGCGGTGATCGCGAAGTCGGCCAGCGGTTCGATGTCGTGGTCCTTGAAGCGAAACGCGCCGCCGGCCGCGCGCGCCTGCTGCGGCGTGATCTCGATCGCGCCCGGCGGTGGCCGCACCGGGCGGTGGTCGCTGACCCACATGTACGCGATCACGGCCAGCGCCAGCGGCAGGGCGAAGCGGCGAATGACGGCGCCCGCGTCCATCGCGGTCCTCAGCCCGGGGGACCGCCGCCGTCCCGGCGCGGCGCGGCGCCGCCCGGGCGCGCGGCGTTGCCGGCGCGGGTCACGCTGCCGGGGTCGAGCAGGGACGCCGGCAGTCCGCGCAGGACCTCGGCGATCGCCGACAGGAAGTCGGTCAGCGCGGAACTGCGGCGCCAGTACAGCGCGATCCGGCGGCTCGGCGGCGCAGGTTCGAGGTTCAGCAGCCGGATGTCGGGCGAGGCCGGGATCGGCGGCTTGACCGCGAGCACCGGCAGCAGCGTGACGCCGACGTGCGCGGCGACCATCTGGCGCAAGGTCTCGAGGCTGGTCGCGCGGAATCCGGCGCGCTCGCTGGCGCCGGTCAGGTGGCAGACCTCGAGCGCCTGGTCGCGCAGGCAGTGGCCCTCCTCGAGCAGCAGCAGGCTCTCGCCGCCGAGGTCGTCGAGGGTCAGGTGCCGGCGCTCGCGCAGCGGGTGGTCGCTCGGCACCGCCAGCACGAACGGCTCCTCGAACAGGAACGCGTCGTGCAGGCCGTCGTCGTGGATCGGCTGCGCGAGCACCGCGCAGTCGAGGGTGCCGTCGCGCAGCATGTCGACGAGGCGCTGGGTCTTGTCCTCGACCAGCAGCAGTTCGAGCCGCGGGAAGCGCGTCCGCAGCCGCGGCACCACGTGCGGCAGCAGGTAGGGCCCGAGGGTCGGGAAGATGCCGAGCCGGATCGTGCCCGACTCGGGATCGCGGTAGCTGCGCGCCAGCGCCTTGATCTCGTCGGCCTCGCGGACCACCGTGCGGGCGCGCGCGACGATGCGCTCGCCGGCCTCTGTCAGCAGCACGTTGCGCGGCGAGCGCTCGAACAGCGCGATGCCGAGCTCCTCCTCGAGCTTGCGGATCTGCGTCGACAGCGTCGGCTGGCTGACGTGGGCGGCCTCGGCCGCGCGCCCGAAGTGGCGATGGTCGGCGAGGGCGATCAGGTAGCGGAGGTCGCGAAGGTTCATCGGAATCGAGGCGGATCGATTCGCAGAAGCTATCAGATCGGCGGGCGCGATCGCCGCGGCGGATCGCAGCGCCGACGCCGTCCGTCGGGCGGAGCCGGATGCGGGCGGGCGCCCAGGGCGTTGGCCGGCGCATCGCTACCATCGTCGCGTCCGTCACCGGGAGACCCGCGATGTCGATCGGCCCTGCGACCGCTCCAACATCTGGCGCCGCGCGGCGGCGATCGCATCGGGCGCTCCGGCCCGCCCGACTGGCCTTGATTGCGCTGGTCGGTGTCCTCGGCGCGGGGGCTGCGCTCGCGCAGTCCGCGCCGTCGCTCGATCCGGCCGCGGTGCCGACGGAACTGCGCGGCTGGATCGACTGGGTCCGCCATGACGACACGCGCGCGGCCTGTCCGCTGGTCTCCGGCGTCGATCCGGCGCAGCCGAACGGACGCGCCTGCGCGTGGCCCGGGCCGCTCGCGATCGACGCCGCGCGCGACGGCGCGCGCTTCGCGCAGCGCTGGACGCTGTACGCGCGCGCTGCGGTGGCATTGCCCGGCGAGGCCGCGACCTGGCCGCAGGCGGTGACGGTCAATGGCGCGGCCCAGCCGGTCGTCGCCTGTCCGGACGGACGCCCGTGCGTGTTCCTGGCGGCCGGCGCCCACGAGGTCCGTGGCCGGATCGACTGGTCGACGCGGCCCGAGTCGCTGGTGGTGCCGCCCGGCACCGGCATCGTCGAGCTGGCGCTGGACGGCTCGCGCGTGTTCCCGCTCGAACGCTCGCCCGACCGGGTCTGGCTCGGGCGCGCGGCCGAGGCCGTGCGCGAGGCCGATTCGCTGTCGCTGGTCGTGCACCGTCGCCTCGCCGACGGCGTGCCGGCGCTGCTCGAGACGCGCGTCGAGCTGCGCGTCACCGGCGCCGGGCGCGAGGAGCGACTCGGCGCGCCGCTGCCCGAAGGCTTCGCGCCGACGCGGCTCGACGGCGACGTGCCGGCGCGGCTCGACGGTGCGGGCCAGCTGATCGCGCAGGTGCGTCCCGGCGTGCATCGGCTGATCCTGACCGCGCGCGCGACCGCGCCGCTGACGCAGGTCACCGCGCCCGCGGTCGGCGCCCCGTGGCCGGCCGAAGAGGTCTGGAGCTTCGCTGCCGACCCACAGCTGCGCGTCGTCGAGCTCTCGGGCCCGCCCGCGATCGACGCCAGCCAGGCCGGCGTGCCGGGCGAGTTGGCGATGCTGCCGGCCTATGCGATGGGCGCCGGCACCACCCTCTCGGTCAGCGAGCGCTCGCGTGGACTGTCCGACCAGGACCAGAACCGGCTGCGACTCTCGCGCGAGCTGTGGTTCGACTTCGACGGTGGCGGCGCCAGCTTCCGCGATCGCGTCTCGGGCGAGATGCTGCGCGGCTGGCGGCTCGACGTCGCGCCGCCGTTCGCGCTGGCGCGCGCCGAAGGGCCCGGCGGGCCGCTGCTGGTCACTTCCGGACGCGAGGCCGGCTGGAGCGGGGTCGAGGTCCGCGAGCGGCAGCTCGCGCTGACCGCGGCCGGCCGCATCGAGGGCGGACGCACGATCCCGGTCGGCGGCTGGCAGGAAACCTTCGATGCGGTCGAGACCACGCTGATGCTGCCGCCGGGCTACCTGCTCTACGCGGCGCCGGGCGCGGACTCGGCCGGCGGGGCGTGGGTCGAGCGCTGGACGCTGCTCGATCTGTTCGCCGTCGCGTTCATCGCGCTGCTCGCGTTCTGGCTCGGTCGCCTCGCGCTGGCGCTGCCGGTGGCGGTGCTGGTCGTGCTCGGCTACTTCGAGCTTGGCGCGGCGCTGCTGTGGCTGGTGCTGCTCGCGCTCGCGGCGGCGCTGGCCGTTCGCTCGCTGCCCGAGGGCCTGCCGCGGCGGATCGCGAACGGCGCGCGGCTGGTGCTGGTGGCCCTGCTCGCTCTGTTCGCGCTGCCGTTTGCCGCCAGCCAGCTGACGCGCGCGCTGTATCCGCAGCTCGAGCCCACGCAGGCGACGGCGTCCGAGTTCGTCGTGCGCCGCCGCTCGGACTCGGGCGAGCCCCTCCCGGCCGCGCCGCCGCCGGAGATCTCGATGATGGCCGAGGCCACCGTCGCGGACGATGCGTCCAAGCTCGCCGTTCGTGGCGGCGTGGTCGGCTCGCAGGCCAACGTGCTGACGCGCTATGCGCTGGATGCGCGCGTCCAGGCCGGCGGCGGCGATCCCGACTGGACCTGGCGCGCGTACCGCCTCGGCTGGTCGGGTCCGGTGACGCCGGCGCAGACGGTGCGCCTCGTCGTGTCGCCACCGTGGCTGACGCGCACGGTGCGGGTGCTGACCGTGGTCCTGCTGGCGTTCGTGATCGTGATGCTCGCCGGGGTCGACTGGCGGCGGCGACTGCGCCTCGGCGCTGCCGCGCTCGCGCCGACGGTGCTCGCGGGCCTGGTCCTGGCGCCGGCCGTCGCCGGCGCGCAATCGA
>PVBP01000097.1 GCA_002995625.1 Lysobacteraceae bacterium
GCCGCGAGGATCGCGAGCTGCGCTCGCTCCTACGGCGGAAACCCGATTCGGGCGTAGGAGCGACCGAAGGTCGCGACGCCACGAGGATCGCGAGCTGCGCTCGCTCCTACGGCGGAAACCCGATTCGGGCGTAGGAGCGACCGAAGGTCGCGACGCCGCGAGGATCGCGAGCTGCGCTCGCTCCTACGGCGGAAACCCGATTCGTTCGTAGGAGCGACCGAAGGTCGCGATGCCGCGAGGATCGCGAGCTGCGCTCGCTCCTGCGGCGGAAACCCGATTCGGGCGTAGGAGCGACCGAAGGTCGCGATCGGCCGCGATCCTCATGCCGGACGCGGCGCCAGCACCTGCAGGAGATATCGCTTGTCGCGCAGGAGCGTCCCCGGGTCGATGCCGTCGATCCGGATCCGCGCGCGCTGGCGCGCGACCACGTCCTCGGTCAGATACCGCAGCACGGGGCGCTTGAAGAAGAAGCGCCCGATGCCGAAGTCGATCATCGGCAGCACGATGCGCGAGGCGACGAGGTGCGCGAAGGCCATCGACGGCGCGGTGTTCGCGCTGACGTCGATCTCCTCGACGACCTCGAAGCCGGCCGCATCGAGCGCACGGCGGTAGTCGTCGAGCAGGCGCCCCGAGCGATTCCGGGTGTCGGCGCGCAGCCGGTAGTAGTCGATGTTGATCCAGCGTCCGCCCGGCGCGAGCAGCGCGCGCATGATCGGCACGCCGCGCTCGGGCGGCACGTTGTGGAAGGACTCCATGCTGGTCAGCACGTCGAAGCGGCCGCGCCAGCGCGCGACGTCGATCGCCTCGAGCCTCGACTCGATGACCTCGCAGCCGTGCCGCTCGCGCACGTGACGCGCGTGCGCGGCGCTCGGCGTCAGGCCCGTCGCATCGATCCCGCGCGCGCGCAGCTGGCCGATCAGTCCGCCGGTGCCGCAGCCGACGTCGAGCACGCGCGCGCCATCCGGCACCCGCGTTGCGACGAGGTCGGTGTAGGCCTGCATCGCGCGCTTGAGATCCGCGAGGCTGATGGCCTCGGGATCGTCCGGGATCGGGTCGAAGTAGCCGGCGTGGAGGTAATCGTTGCCGAAGCAGGCCTGGTAGAACTCGAGCTCGAGGTCGCCGCGTCCGTCGTGGCGCGCGGCGCGGGCCTCGCGCCGGGCGGCGAGCAGGGATCGGATATCGACGGCGCGTCGCAGGATGTCGCCGAGCATGGGCGGACGCTCGCGGAAAGCGGTGATTGTCGGGGGCGAGGCCGCGCGCGTCGAGCGCTCGCGCGCTGCAGGGCGCGGGCGCGTCGGTCGAATGCCGGCTTCGATCGAGCGCCAGCCGCAGGGGTGTCGAAGGTCACCCTTGCGCGACGGCGCGCAGGCCGCATCATTCGCAGCGCCGCGGCCCGATCACCCCCGCGTTCCGGAGACCCCGATGCGCCTCTTGCTCGCGATCTTCCTGCCGTTCCTGGTCTTCTTCACGATCGGCCGCCCGATCGCCGGCATCGTCTGCCTGATCCTGCAGATCACGCTGATCGGCTGGATTCCGGCCGCGCTGTGGGCGGTCTACGCGCTTGGCCAGTGGAAGACCGACAAGCGCATCGAGGAGGCCATCGGCCGCAAGGCCAGTTGATGCGCAGCGGACCCCCACAGCCGCAAGAACGCGAGGATTTCGCGCCGGCCGAGGCCGGCGCTACAGGGCAGCTCGTCGCGCGAAGCGACCTGGACCGGGCGTGCCCACCGCTTTGCGCAACCGCTGCCCCACGGCGCTCGTCTCACTCCCCGACCGGCAGCACGGTCAGCACTTCCTCGATCGTGGTGACGCCCTTCGCGACCTGGTCGGCGGCGGACTGGCGCAGCGTGCGCAGTCCCTCGGCGATGCACGCGGCGCGGAAGGCCGGCAGGTCGAGGCCGGGGCGGATCCAGTGCCGGAGCTTCGGCGTCAGCGGCAGCATCTCGTAGATCGCGACGCGGCCGAGGTAGCCGGTGTTGCGGCACTGGTGGCAGCCGACCGCCTTCATCACCGACTTCGGCATCGGCAGCTCGCCGTCGAGCGCGACGAGCGCCCACTTCGCCGGATCCGGCAGCCACGGCTTCGCGCAGTGCGGGCACAGGCGCCGCACGAGGCGCTGCGCGACGATCCCGGCGATCGTCGCCTGCAGCAGGAAGTGCGGCACCCCGAGGTCGAGCAGGCGCGCGAGCGAGCTCGGTGCGTCGTTGGTGTGCAGCGTCGACAGCACGAGGTGCCCGGTCAGCGAGGCCTGCACCGCCATCTCGGCGGTCTCGAGGTCGCGGATCTCGCCGACCATGATGATGTCGGGATCCTGGCGCAGCAGCGTGCGCACGCCGGCCGCGAAGCCGAGGTCGATCTGGTGCTGCACCTGCATCTGGTTGAACTCGGGCGCGACCATCTCGATCGGATCCTCGATCGTGCAGACGTTGAGGTCCGGGGTCGCGAGGTGCTTCAGCGTCGTGTAGAGGGTGGTGGTCTTGCCGGAGCCGGTGGGCCCGGTCACGAGCACGATGCCGTTCGGGCGCTCGACCATCTGCCGCCACATCGCCTCCTCGTCGGCGCTGAAGCCGAGCTGCGAGAAGCTCCGCAGCACCAGCTCCGGGTCGAAGATGCGCATCACGCACTTCTCGCCGAAGGCGGTCGGCATTGTCGACAGCCGCATCTCGACCTCGCGCCCGCCCTGGGTGCGCATCTTGATGCGCCCGTCCTGCGGCCGCCGGCGCTCGGCGATGTCCATCCGCCCGAGGATCTTGATCCGGCTGGTCACGGCCAGCATCACCGGCGTCGGCAGCTCGAACACCTTGTGCAGCACGCCATCGATCCGGAAGCGCACGCGGCTGACCTCGCGCCGCGGCTCGAGGTGGATGTCCGAGGCGCGCTGGTCGTAGGCGTACTGCAGCAGCCAGTCGACGATGCGGACGACGTGCTGGTCGTCGGCGCCGACCTCGCCCGACTTGCCGAGCTCGAGCAGCTGCTCAAAGTTGAGCAGCTTCGAGGCCGCGTCGTCGGCCTTGGCGTCCTTCGCGCGCGCGACCGCGCGGGTGACGCCGTAGAACTCCATCAGGTAGCGGTTGACGTCGAGCGGGTTCGCGACCACCCGCCGCACCTCCCGGCGCGTGACCTGCGCGAGGTCGTCGATCCAGCGCGTGTCGAACGGCTCGCTGGTCGCGACCGTGATCGCGTGGTGCTCGATCGCGATCGGCAGGATCCGGTGGCGCGCGGCGTACTGCGCGGTGACCAGCTGGCCGACCGCGTTGACGTCGACCCGGGTCGGATCGATCCGCACGAACGGCAGCTCGGCGTGCGCGGCGAGCCACTCGGTCAGCCAGTCGAGCGTCAGCGCGGTCCCGTCCCGCGCGTGATGGAGCTTCGCGTTCGCGACCACCAGCAGCGGATGCAGCTCGCTGCGGCCGTGCCCGCGCGGCGAGGTCCGGACCCGGCGCGCCTCGGGCTCGGCGATCGCGCCCTCGGCCAGCAGGATCGCGAGCACCTCGTCGAGGTCGAGGCGCTTGTTCGCGGTGAAGCCGAGCGCGCGCGGCGGGGCCTTCGGCGGGGTCGCGGAAACGGGCGTCGCGGACATCGGTCGGGCCGGGCGCTGGGGTGGCGACCCTTATACTACGCGGCCCCCTGCCGCGAGCCGCGTGATGCCCGGTGCTTCGTTCCAGGACCTGATCCAGACCCTGAACCGCTACTGGGCGGAGCAGGGCTGCGTGCTGCTGCAGCCGCTCGACACCGAGGTCGGCGCCGGCACCTTCCACCCGGCGACCTTCCTGCGCGCGCTCGGGCCCGAGCCGTGGAACGCGGCCTACGTGCAGCCCTCGCGCCGCCCGACCGACGGCCGCTACGGCGACAACCCGAACCGCCTGCAGCACTACTACCAGTACCAGGTGGTGATGAAGCCGAATCCGGACGACATCCTCGATCGCTACATCGGCTCGCTGGTGGCGCTCGGCATCGATCCCGGCGTGCACGACCTGCGCTTTGTCGAGGACAACTGGGAGTCGCCGACGCTCGGCGCGTGGGGCCTCGGCTGGGAGGTGTGGCT
Organism: Lysobacteraceae bacterium; assembly: GCA_002995625.1. GTDB lineage: Bacteria > Pseudomonadota > Gammaproteobacteria > Xanthomonadales > Ahniellaceae > UDEA-SF1. Next base: position 4,046 of record PVBP01000097.1, read on the forward strand.
GAACGGGATGGAGGTCACGCAGTTCACCTACTTCCAGCAGGCCGGCGGCCTCGAGTGCCGTCCGGTGATGGGCGAGATCACCTACGGCCTCGAACGGCTCGCGATGTACCTGCAGAACGTCGACAGCGTCTACGACCTCGTCTGGACCATCGGCCCGCAGGGGCCGGTGACCTACGGCGACGTGTTCCACCAGAACGAGGTCGAGCAGAGCGCGTACAACTTCGAGCACGCCGACGCCGCGTCGCTGTTCCAGTGGTTCGACGTCTGCGAGCGCGAGGCGCTGAAGCTGGTCGAGCTCGGCCTGCCGCTGCCGGCCTACGACCAGGTCTGCAAGGCCTCGCACGCGTTCAATCTGCTCGACGCGCGCCGCGCGATCAGCGTCACCGAGCGCCAGCGCTACATCCTGCGCGTGCGCACGCTGGCCCGCGCGGTGGCCGAGTGCTACCACGCGCAGCGCCAGAAGCTCGGCTTCCCGGGCCTCAAGGACCCGGCCGAGCGCGCGCGCCTCGGCCTCGACGCGCAGGCCGCGGCGGCATGAGCGCCTCGCTGCTGATCGAACTCGGCGTCGAGGAGCTGCCGGTCAGGGCGCTGCCGGAACTCGCGGGCGCGTTCGCAGGCGGCATCGCCGAGGGACTCCGGCGCCGCGGCGTCGCGATCGGCGCGGTGCGCACGCTCTACTCGCCGCGGCGACTCGCGGTGTCGATCGCCGACGTCGCCGGCGAGCAGCCGGAGCAGCGCAGCGAGGTGCTCGGCCCCTACGTCAACGTCGCGCTCGACGCGAGCGGCGCGCCGACCCGCGCGCTCGAAGGCTTCGCGGCCAAGGCCGGCGTCGCCTGGACCGCGCTCGAGCGCGTCGCCGACGCCAGGGGCGAGCGCTTCGTCCACCGCACGGTCCGGCCGGGCGCGCGCACGGTCGATCTGGTCCAGTCGGTGTTCGACGAGACGATCGCGACGATGCCGATCCCGAAGCCGATGCGCTGGGGCGCGCACGCGCATGCCTTCGCGCGTCCGGTGCTGTGGCTGGTGGCGCTGTACGGCGCCGAGGTCGTTCCGCTCGCCGCGTTCGGCCACGCCGCGGGTCGCACCAGCCGCGGCCACCGCTTCATGGCGAACCGGACGGTCGAGCTCGCCGCGGCCGACGACTACGTCGAGGCGCTGCGCGCGGCAAAGGTGCTGGTCGATCCGGACGCGCGCCGCGCGGCGATCCGCGCCGAGGTCGAGGCCGCCGCCCGCGCGGCGGGCGGGCAGGCCCGGATCACCGACGCGAACCTCGAGGAGGTCAACGCGCTGGTCGAGTGGCCGGCCGCGATCGCGTGCAGCTTCGAGCGCGAGTTCCTGCGCGTGCCGCAGGAGGCGCTGGTCGGCACGATGGAGGCGAACCAGAAGTTCTTCGCGGTGCTCGACGCCGAGGGCCGGCTGACCGAGCGATTCATCGGCGTCGCCAACATCGTCTCGCGCGACCCGGACGAGGTGCGCCGCGGCTACGAGCGCGTGATCCGCCCGCGCTTCGCCGACGCGCGCTTCTTCGTCGACGAGGATCTCAAGACCCCGCTCGCCGACCAGCACGAGGCGCTCCGGCACGTCACCTGGCAGCGCGAGCTCGGCTCGCTGTGGGACAAGAGCTGCCGCGTCGCCGAACTCGCGCGCGTGATCGCGAACCGGGTCGGCGCCGACGGCGCGCTCGCGACCCGGGCCGCCGCGCTCGCGAAGTGCGACCTGATGACGCGGATGGTCGGCGAGTTCCCGGAGCTGCAGGGGACGATGGGCCGCCACTACGCGCTGGCGCAGGGAATCGAGCCCGAGGTCGCGCTTGCGATCGAGGAGTCCTACGCGCCGCGCGCCGCCGGCGCGCCGATCGCGGCCTCGCCGCTCGGGCGCGTGCTCGCGGTCGCCGAGAAGCTCGACACGCTGGCCGGCCTGTACGCGATCGGCATGCGCCCGACCGGCAACAAGGATCCGTACTCGCTGCGCCGCAACGCACTCGGACTCGCGCGGACGCTGATCGAGGGCCGGCTCGAGCTCGACCTCGACGGCGCGCTCGCCGAAGCGGTCGACCTCGCGGTCAAGCAGGCCGATGCGGTCGCGCGCGCGCGACCGGATGCCGGCAAGGGCAGGACGCCGGCGCCGGCCGATCCGGCGGCGCTGGCGGCCGAGCTGCGCGGCTTCATCCTCGAACGGCTGCGGGGCTACTACGCCGAGCAGGGCATCGGCCATGGTCCGTTCGAGGCGGTGGCCGCGGTCGCGCCATCGACGCTGACCGACTTCGACGCGCGGATCCGCGCCGTGGCGGCCTTCGCGACGCTGCCCGAGGCCGAGGCGCTCGCGGCGTCCAACAAGCGCATCGGCAACATCCTGCGGCAGGCCGGCGAGAAAGGGCTCGCGATCGCGCCGGCGATCGATCCGGCGCGGCTCGAGCCCGGCCCGGAATCGGCGCTGGCGGCAGCCCTCGAGTCGGCGCGTTCTGCGGTCGGGGCAGCGGTGGCGGGTCGCGACTACCTCGCGGCGCTCGAACGGCTCGCCGCGCTGCGCGAGCCGGTCGATGCCTTCTTCGATGCGACGCTGGTGATGGTCGAGGATCCGGCGCTGCGCGCGAACCGGCTGTCGCTGCTGCGCGCGTTGCGCGGCGCCTTCCTCGAGATCGCCGACATCGGGCAGCTCTGACCCACGGCCGCGGCCCGGCCGCGCGCCGCCCCTGAACGGGGGTGATGCGGTTCGCACCCGATTCGACCGGACTCGGGCATGATCGGACCATGCGCCGAGTCCAAGAGTCGAGGTCGACCCGACGCGCCGTGCTGGCCGGAATCGCGTGCGCGGCGATGTCGCTCGCTTCCGCGCACGCGACCACGGTGCTGACCGGAACCACGCCAGGCGGTGCGAACTACACGATCCGCGTGCCGGCGGGCTGGCAGCCGGGCGGGCCGCTGGTGATGGTCAACCGCGGCTATTCGTTCGACTTCGACGACGACGTCTCGACCGGCCCGCTGACCGAACTCCAGCTCGCGCAGGGCTTCGCGATCGCGGCGAGCGGCCTGCGCGCGAGCGGCTGGGCGCTGTTCCACGCGGTCGACGACAACTGGGAGCTCTACCAGCGCTTCGTGCAGCAGGTCGGTGAGCCCGGCCGCGTGATCGTCGCCGGCGGCTCGATGGGTGGGCTCGTCTCGCTGAAGCAGGCCGAGGATCCTCGCTTCGCCGCGCGTGTCGCGGCGGTCTATTCGCTGTGCCCGCCTGCCGCCGGCAGCCGCGCGTGGGAATCGGGCTTCGACCTCAAGCTCACGTACGACGCGGTCTGCCGCGGCGTCGGCGGCGGCGAGTTCCCGCGCGGCGACGAGCCCTGGCCGTGGGTGCTGAATCTCGCCGACGTGCCCGAGGATCTCTCGGACCTGTCGCTGAACGGCCCGATGGTGCGCGCGCTCGCGCGCATCCAGCAATGCACCGGGCTGCTGGTGCCCTCGTTCCTGCGCACGCCGCCGCAGCGCGACCGGCTGCGGGACCTGAAGCGCCTGTCCGGGATCGACGACGACGACTTCCTCGCGACCAACCTCGGCTATGCGGTGTTCGGTCTCGCCGATCTCGTGCGCGCCCCGGACAAGCTCGCCGGGGCCAATCCGTTCGACAACCGCGGCATCGACTATGCGGCGGGCCGCGGCCCGCTCAACAACCCGGCGATCGACGCGCGGATCGCGCGCGTCGCGCGCGAGCCATTCGCCACGCTGCGCCTGCGCGAGGTCTCGGATCTGCGCGGCGCCGGGCGCGCGCCGATCGTCTCGCTGCACACGAGTGGCGACCAGCTGACGATCCCGGAGCATCAGGAGGCCCTGCGCCGCCTGTACCCGGGCCCGCGGCTCCTGTCGGCGATCGTGACCGAGGCGGCGCCGAGCCATTGCAGCTTCAGCCGCGCCGAGCTCATGGCCGGGTGGAACGCGACCGTCGCCGCGGCCGGCGGCGAGCCGTTGCCCGATGTCGCCGGACTCCAGAGTCGCTGCGAGGCGCTGGCGGCGAGCGGCGCCGAACCCGGGCCGTGCCGGATCGACGCGCGGGCCAAGGTCGGTTCGCTCGATGCGCGGATCCGCCCGCGCATCGAGGCCACGACCTTCCGGATCGGCGGCAGCTGGACCGCGCCGGGCGCGAATCCTGCGGTGCCCGACGTGCTGGTCGTCCACGAGGTCGACCGGCGCTCCGCGCTCGGCCCGCCGGTCGCCGGCGACGTGCGCGTCGCGTGGTTCGGCTGGCTGCGCGACCGCCTCACCGGCGCGCTCGTGCCGCGCTGGGTCGTCGGCGATGGCGAGCGTTACGGCAATGCGATCGTCGTGCGCGAAGCGCGCGTCGGCGATGGCGGGCGCTTCGGCAGCGCGTGGGCCGGGGCCGGCGAAGCCACCGCGCCGTTCGGGCGCCTCGACCTCTGGCTGGATCCGGCGCTCGCCGGCGGCGAGGCCGCGAGCGTCGGTCGCGCCTCGGTGCGCGTGGTCGGGCCGGCGTTGCTCGGGCTTGCCTCGCGCACGCAGCGCTACGAGCAGGCGCGCATCCTCGGTCCCGCGACCCCGATCGCGCAGCAGGCGATGGTGCCGCCCGACGCCCTGCTCGCCCCGTTCGCCGAGGCCGCGTGGTTCGCCGACGGCTTCGGCGGCCAGCTGGCGCTGACGCTGTTCGATCGCGGCGCGAGCGGCGAGGCGATCGCCGCGCGCCTCGACTGGTTCACGTTCGATCGCGACGGCCGTCCGGTGCACCTGGCAGGCGAATCGGCGACCCGCCTCGATGGCGCGTGGCGCATCGCGCTGCGTCGCGCCGAGCCGCTCGATGCCGGCGGCCTCGCCTGGGGCGAGGTCTCGATCGCCGCGCCGCCGTGCGACGAGACCGCGACGCTGCGCTGGGTCTCGCTCGACCCCGCGTTCGGGACCGGCGAGGTTGCCGCGCCGCGGATGCGGTCCGCCTTCCCGAACGGCTGCCGGACGCCCTGACGCGTCACGGGCGCGTCGGCGCGCCCGCCGGAGGCCGCCGGCGGCCTGCGCGATGGTCGCGCGTGGCGGGTCTGCGCGCCCGGTCGTCGCAGGCACCGACCGGCCTTGTCCTTTCGCGGCGCCGGACGCACCATCGGCGCATGGCGACCGGGATCCGGATCCTGACCACGATCGCGCTGCTGCTCGCCGGGGCCGGCGGGGCCGCGGCGGCCGACCAGCGCGTCTTCGGGGACAGCATCGCGACCTGCGACAACCGCGGCGCCTGCCAGATCCTCGCGCTCGCGAGCGAGCAAGACGAGGATCCGGCCTGGCTCCGGATCGAGCGCGAGCCCGACGAGGCCGCGCTCGCCTTGCTGTCGATCCGCGCGCCGCGTGGCGCGCCGCCGGACCGGCGCTGGCGGCTGCATGTCGACGAGCGCCCGGCGCGCGCGGTCTCACGCGACGAGATCTTCTGCGACGCCGAC
>PVBP01000098.1 GCA_002995625.1 Lysobacteraceae bacterium
GTCGGCGTCGAGGCGTCGGGCCACCGCGGGCTGCGCGCGCGCCAGCACGTCGACCGCCGCGTTCGCGCGCGCGCGCGCGGCGCGCTCGAGGTGCCGCGTCGCCAGCAGCAGGAACACGAACATCACCGCCGAGTCGAAGTACACGGCGGGGCCGCCACGCAGGGTCTCGACGAAGCTCGCGACGTAGGCCAGCAGCACCGTCACCGAGACCAGGAAGTCCATGCCGGGGCGGCGCCAGCGCCATTCGAGCAGCGCGCCGCGGAAGAAGTCGGAGCCGGCATAGGCGATGACCGGCGCGCTGACGAGGAGCCCGAGCCAGCGGAACAGGTCGCGCGTGGCGATGTCCATGCTGCCGCCATCGCCGAAGTACAGCGCCTCGGCGAACATCATCGCCTGCATCATGCCGAGGCCGGCGACGACCAGCTTCTTCAGCGCGCGCCGGCGCGCGGCGGTCTCGGCGGCCGCGGAGCCGCGGTTCGGCAGCAGCGGCGTGTAGCCGAGCGCGACCAGCGACGACAGGCGCCGGCTCAGCGGGATCTCGTCGCCCCGCCACGCGAGGCGGGCACGCGAGGTGGTCGCGTTGACCTCGACCTCCGAGAACCCACCCTGCCGCTTCAGCACTGCCTGGATCAGCCACGCGCACGCGGCGCAGCGGATGCCGTCGACCAGGATCGTCATCGCGCGCGCGTCGCCATCGCGCTCGATCGACGCGTCGACTACGCCCGGGATGTCCCACGCCGACAGGTCGGGGCGACCGTCGCCGGACGGCGTCGGCGCCGCGGTGCGCACGCGGTAGTAGTCGCCCAGCCCGCAGGCCGCGATCAGCTCGGCGGCGGCTTCGCAACCGGCGCAGCAATAGTCGCGGGCCTCGGCGCCGAGCACGACATGGCGCGCGCCGTGCGCCGGCAGCGGCTCGCCGCAGTGGAAGCAGGCGGCGCCGGCCATCCACTCACCTGCCGCCGAGCGCGGGCACCAGTCGCGCCGCGTCGCGGCCGGTCTCGAGCTGACCGACGATGCGCCAGGTGTGGCCGAGGTCGCCGAGCTCGAGGTCCCAGCGCGCGGCCGGCAGCGGCTGCTCCAAGGAGCCGGCGAAACGACCCGGAGCGACGGCGCGCAGCTGGATGTGGGCGTCGAGTCGCCGTTCGATCGGATGGGCCAGATGAAGCTCGAGCACGGCGGCGTCGGCGCGCTCCAGCGTGACGACGAGGTCGCGCCCGTTCGCCGCGACCGACAGCGTGGCCGTGGTCCCGAGTTCCATCGCGCGGCGGTCCCGGGTCAGCTCGGCGGTCTGCGCCTTGCCGATGCGCTGGAAGGGCTCGGCGACGTGGTCGACGCTCGCGCGCGAGGCCACGCCGATCATCGCGATCCCGGCGATCACCGACGCCAGCGGGATGCCGACGACCAGCCACATCATCGGCTCGCGGTGCCAGGATCTGTCGGCGATCACGGTCATCGGTTCCTCCGGGTGCTCAGTTCGGGGCGAAGAAGCTGGATCTGGCGCGCCGGGACACGTCGGGATCGTCCTCGCGCTCGATCGCGAAGGCGATCTCGGCGCGTCCGCGGACCGCGCCGGCGGGCGCTTCGAGGGTCAGCGTCACCGGCACCACCGACCCGGCCGGGGCGTCGACGCGGGTCGGGCTGTCCGCGGTCGGCGCGATGCCGCCCGGCCCTTCGACCGCGATGCGGAAGCTGCGCGGACGCTGGTCCTTGTTGAGGACCTTCACCGTGTAGACGTTCTGGACCGCGCCGGTCGCGGTCTCGCGGTAGAGCGCGTTGCGGTCGCGCAGCACCTCGACCGAGAGCGGATTGCGCATCACCAGCGAGACCACGAGAGCGGTCGAGATCGCGATCAGCAGGACCGCGTAGATCAGGACCCGCGGCCGCAGCACGCGCACACCCTTGCCTTCGACCGCGTTCTGCGTCGTGTAGCGCACGAGGCCCCGCGGATAGCCGAGCTTGTCCATCACCTGATCGCAGGCGTCGACGCAGGCGCCGCAGGCGATGCACTCGTACTGGAGGCCGTCGCGGATGTCGATGCCGGTCGGGCAGACGTTGACGCAGAGCCTGCAGTCGATGCAGTCGCCGAGCGACGCCCCGGCGCCGGCCGCCCCCGCCGCGGCCGGCTCGACGACCGCAGGCGCCGACGCGCGCGCCAGCACGCTGGGCACGCCCTTCCTGCGCGCGCCGCGCGGCTCCCCGCGGGCCACGTCGTAGCCGATCAGCAGCGTGTCGCGGTCGAACATCGCGCCCTGGAAGCGCGCGTAGGGGCACATGTACTTGCAGACCTGCTCGCGCAGGTAGCCCGCGTTGCCCCAGGTCGCGAAGGCGTAGAACAGCATCCAGAACAGCGTCCAGCCGCCGACCTGCCAGTGGACGAGGTCGACCGCGAGCTCGCGGATCGGCGTGAAGAAGCCGACGAAGGTGAATCCGGTCCACAGCGAGAAGGTGACGAACAGCACCTGCTTGGCGGTCTTGCGCAGCACCTTCTCGCGCGTCCACGGCCCCTGGTCGAGCCGCATCCGCTGGTTGCGCGAGCCCTCGGTCACCCGCTCCATCCACAGGTAGACCTCGGTCCAGACCGTCTGCGGGCAGGCGTAGCCGCACCAGAGGCGTCCCGCGATCGCGGTGAAGAAGAACAGCGAGAACGCCGCCAGCATCAGCAGCAGCGACAGGTAATAGAAGTCCTGAGGCCAGAATGCGAGGCCGAAGACGTAGAACTTGCGTGCCGGCAGGTCGAACAGCACCGCCTGGCGTCCGTCCCATTCGAGCCACGGGAACACGTAGAACATGCCGAGCAGCCACCACGCCGCGGCCTTGCGCAGCGTCTGGAACCGGCCGGAGATCTCGTGCGGATAGACCTTCGCGGCCGACTGATAGAGATCGACTTCGGCGGTCACCACCGGCGTCGGCAACGGTCGCGTCACGGAACGTCGCTCCCGGCGTCGTCGCCGCGGTTCACCGCGCGCGACGGCCGCAGCAGCAGCCACGTGAACAGGCTCGATGAGGCGGTCGCGGCCCAGAACATGAAGAAGCCGATCGTGTAGCCGGCCTCGCGCGAGATCTCGAGGTCGACCCAGGTGATCTCCTTGAGCTCGATCGGATCGACCTTGGCGAAGAACACCATCGTCGCGACGCCGGCCGCGAAGAAGCTGGGCCACAGGATCGCGCCCCAGCGGCGGACCTTGCGTTCGTCCACGGCCAGGCCCACCCGCCCCGCATCGGCTCCGCCAGCCGCGCCTCTGGACTCCGGGGCTCGATCCATCGGCCCGGCTCCTCAGGGCGCCGGCCGGGACGTCGGTGGCTCGGACAGCCCGGGACCGTCCGGCGCCGCCTCGTCCGCCGGACGCGAGGCCTCGGCGAGGATTCCCGGATGATGCGACAGCACCCAGGCGGCGACGAGCCTCGAACGGTCCTTGCCGAGGATCGGACCATGCGCCGGCATGTGACCGTTGAGGCCGTTGCGGACCGCATTCGAGATCGACGCGAAGTCGCCGCCGTGGAGCCAGACCCCATCCGTGAGGTCGGGCGCGCCGAGCGCGGGGTTTCCCTTGCCGTCGATGCCGTGGCACGCGATGCACACGGCCTCGAAGCGCGCCCTGCCGGCGGCCGCGAGCGCCGGATCGACCTGCTGGCCGGACAGGCGCTGGACGTAGACGGTCACTTCGGTGACGCCCTGCTCGCCGAGCAGCTGGCCCCATCCCGGCATCGCCGCGGTGCGGCCCTCGAGGATCGTCGTCAGCACCGCGTCCGGATCGCCGCCCCACTGCCATGAGTCATCCATCAGGTTCGGGAAGCCGCGCGCGCCACGACCATCCGAACCGTGGCAGGTCGTGCAGTTTGCGGCGAACACGTTGGCGCCGATGCGCAGCGCCTCGGGATCCCGTGCCAGTTCGACGAGATCCATCGGCCGGAAGCGCGCGAACAGCGGCTCGAGCCTGGCCTCGGCAATCCGCGCGTCCTCGTCGTGCTGGGCGCTGGAACTCCAGCCGAGCGTCCCGGCGAAGCCGCCGAGGCCCGGATAGAGGACGAGGTAGGCCAGCGAGAACACGATCGTGATGTAGAACAGGTTCAGCCACCACTTCGGCAGCGGCTTGTTGTACTCGGTGAGGTCCCCGTCCCAGACGTGTCCGGTGGTCTCGGTCTGCGACACCGGCTCGCCGCGCCGCTTGCGGGTCCACCACAGCAGCCAGAAACACGCCAGGATGTTGGCGACCGTGAAGATCGTGATGAACAGCGTCCAGCCGAGGGTCATGGCTTGGCTCCACCGGAGTGATCGGGATCGCGGTCCTCGAGCGGAATGCGGGCTGCGGCGTCGAAGTCGGCCTTGCGCTTGCCGCTCCAGGCCCAGAACACGATTCCGAGGAAGACGACGAGCAGCACCAGCGTGACGATGCCGGAGGTCATGGCGCCGAGCCTCCCGGTCGCTGCGCGCTGCCGGCGCCGCGGGCGGATTCCGCCGCGGCGACCGCCGGGTCATCCGGCGTCGTCGCCGCGGTCGCCTCGGGCGCCGCCATCCTCGGCCCGTGGCGGCCGAGGCCCTGCAGATAGGCGATGGTCGCGTCCATCTCGGTCTTGCCCGCGACCGCCGCGGGAGCCGCCGCGATGTCCTCGTCGGTGTACGGCACGCCGATGCGCTGCAGCGCCTTCATGTGCGCCGCGAGCCTGGCGCCGTCGATCGCGCGGTCCTCGAGCCACGGATAGCCCGGCATGTTCGACTGCGGCACCACGTCGCGCGGGTTGATCAGGTGCACGCGGTGCCAGTCGTCGCTGTAGCGGCCACCGACGCGGGCGAGGTCCGGGCCCGTGCGCTTGCTGCCCCACTGGAACGGATGGTCGTAGACCGACTCGGCCGCGAGCGAGTAGTGCCCATAGCGCGCCGTCTCGAAGCGCAGCGTCCGGATCATCTGCGAGTGGCAGCCGTAGCAGCCCTCGCGCAGGTAGACGTCGCGCCCGGCGAGTTCGAGCGCCGGATAGGGCTTCTGTCCCGGAAGCGGCTCGACGACCGAGGCCTGGAACATCAGCGGCACGATCTGCACGAGGCCGCCGATCGACACCACGATCGCGATCGCGACGCCCATGAGTCCGATGTTCTTCTCGAGGGTGGAATGGCCGGTTGGCATGCGGGCTGTCTCCCAGGTCTCAGGCGTGGGCGGGCGCGGCGACGGGGATCGGCCTGGCGTCGCGCGCCATCTGGAAGGTCTTCCAGACGTTCCAGGCCATGATCAACATGCCGACCACCACCAGCACCCCGCCGACGAGGCGGCCGAGGTAGTACGGATAGGTCGCGTTGAGCGACTCGACGAACGTGTACGTCAGCGTCCCGTCCGGGTTGGTCGCGCGCCACATCAGGCCCTGCGTCAGGCCCGCGATCCACATCGACGCGATGTAGAGCACTACGCCGATCGTGTGGACCCAGAAGTGCTGCTCGATCAGCCGGTTCGAGTACATGCCCGGCAGCGCCAGCAGGCGCGGCAGCAGCGAGTAGATGCAGCCGACGGTGATCATCGCGACCCAGCCGAGCGCGCCGGAGTGCACGTGGCCGATGGTCCAGTCCGTGTAGTGGCTGAGCGAGTTGACCGTCTTGATCGACATCATCGGTCCCTCGAACGTGCTCATGCCGTAGAAGGACAGCGAGACGATCATGAACTTGATGACCGGGTCGGTGCGCAGCTTGTGCCACGCGCCCGAGAGGGTCATGATGCCGTTGATCATGCCGCCCCACGACGGCGCGAGCAGGATCAGCGAGAACACCATGCCGAGCGACTGCGCCCAGTCCGGCAGCGCGGTGTACTGCAGGTGGTGCGGGCCCGCCCACATGTAGATCGAGATCAGGGCCCAGAAGTGGACGACCGACAGCCGGTACGAGTAGACCGGGCGCTCGGCCTGCTTCGGGATGAAGTAGTACATCATCCCGAGGAACGCGGCGGTCAGGAAGAAGCCGACCGCGTTGTGGCCGTACCACCACTGCACCATCGCATCGACCGCGCCCGGATAGACCGAGTAGCTCTTCCACGGGCTCGCGGGGATCGCGAGGCTGTTGAACACGTGCAGGATCGCGATCGTGATGATGAAGGCCGCGAAGAACCAGTTCGCGACATAGATGTGCCTGACCCTGCGCTTGACGATCGTGCCGAAGTAGACGACGCCGTAGGCGACCCAGACCAGCGTGATCAGGAGGTCGATCGGCCACTCGAGCTCGGCGTACTCCTTGCCCTGGGTCATGCCGAGCGGCAGCGTGATCGCCGCGAGCACGATCACGGCCTGCCAGCCCCAGAAGGTGAAGGCGGCGAGCTTCGGCGCGAACAGCGGCGCGTGGCAGGTGCGCTGCACGATGTAGTAGCTGGTCGCGAAGATGCCGCAGCCGCCGAACGCGAAGATCACCGCGTTGGTGTGCAGCGGCCGCAGGCGGCCGTAGCTGAGCCACTCGACGTCGAAGTTCAGCGCCGGCCAGTAGAGCTGGGCCGCGATCAGCACGCCGACGACCATGCCGACGATGCCCCAGACGACGGTCATCACCGCGAACTGCCGGATGACCCTGTCCTCGTAGAAGGTTGTGCCTGACATGGCGCCCCCAAGGTTGCGGAATCGCCGGCGCAGTCTCGGGGCGTTCGCGCGCGTCGACCTTGACGCACGTCAATCGGGAACGGTCGGAGGATGATCGGCGGCGTCCGCGGGCGCGCGGACGACGACCAGGGTCGAATGCGTGGGCATCGGCCACTGCCACCCGTGACGGCTCGCCCGCGTCGTCGCGCGGTCCCGTCGCGGGGCGGAAACGACGAAGGCCGGCGGTCGCTGCGGCGACGGCCGGCCTTCAGGGGTTGGAGCGGGTGATGGGAATCGAATTTGACCCCTAAGTGGTTGAGTTAAAACGATTCTCTTGAGTACCCGCGCTCGATATGGACTATCGACTGGACTAGTTTAAACCACCTGCCAAAAACCGGGCAACGCACTCGTCCGGCGAGAACTAGCCACGGCGACAGACAGCTATGTTCGACACAGGCTCGACGACACCTGCCGAGCGTCGCTGGCTTCATGCCGAAGCCCCTCTTAGAAGCTCTGCTACTGGCTGCAGAGTAAAGCGTTACTTGTTCCACGTCTGCCCTCAACACAATTCCCATTTGGTCTATCAGCAGACTGGGCAAGTCTGCTCATCCGAATTTGGCCCAGTTCCGAGCCTCCGCTCAAGACGAACGGGACTGTGTAACTGACCTGATAGACCGGCAAGAGAACAACGCATGCGTAACGGGTCTTGTCACGGCTCGCCGCCGACATGACCCTCGCGTACATGACAGTGGTGTGACTGGCCGCCTGTCGCTCCTGGGGCTCAGCGCCAGCATCCACCATAGCGGCCAGCCCCCGCCAGCCCTGGCAATGGCTCGGTCGTAGGCAATTCACATCCTACTGCCAGCGGGGTTGAGTGCAACCCCTTCGGCGCGGTTGATCGCGATCCGTCCGGCAGCGTGGCTCGACATCGAACCACGTCGAGTTGCGATCTTCTACGCACCGCCCGATGGCTGGGCACTGAGGAGTCTTCGATGAGGTAGCGGCGGCTGGGAGACAGCGACATGCAAAGTACTTCATTGTCGGCCGTGTACTACCGGCCCATCGACGCTGCTATCCGATGGGCCGGGCTGTTCCGGTTTAGGGACGAGATCCTGGCAACCGTACGATCACGGAGGTTGCCAGCGACTCTGGATTGCCCTCGTTGCAACGAGCTACGCCTGTGCACCGATCGCATCTACGATGCGATCATTCATGGCGAATTGCCCTACGGGCAAAACGGCATCACGATGCACGACGAGTCCTTATGGGATTCGCCCGACCTCACCATTCGCCATGTCGACCTCAAGCGCTGGATGGCTCACACCTATCCGGGCCAACGACCAGCATTTCTCTTCTCCCGTGCCGAGCGAGTTGTCCATCCGGTCATCACGGTCGAGGCCGGCCAGGCCCTCCTGGTGGAGCGCGAGGCTCTGAAGTCTCAACTGGATCTGTGCCGGCACCAAGTGCAGGCGCTGCAAGACCAACTGAAGAAGCAGGACGCGCCTACTGCCTCCTGCGCGCTTTGTCCGCTCAGCGATCGAGCCGAGGCGACCTATTTGAACATCGTCGGCGCATTGCTGGAAGTGATGCTCGGGCACACGCCGTCTGGAACTCCTTACTCCCGCTTCACCAGCCAGGAAGCGGTGATCAGCGCCCTGATCGCGCACCACGGGAATCTCATGGGCATCGCCGAGCGGACGCTGCAAGCCAAGTTTGCTCAGGCACGCCGGAAGCTGCGATCGGCCAACTGACAGCAATGCAAGCCCGTATCTGCGGTCGCGGAAACCGCATTTGCGGTGGTTATCCTCGTCTTGGTCTATTCAATTACGAGTCACCCTATTAAGCGCTCCTGAGCGCTAA
>PVBP01000099.1 GCA_002995625.1 Lysobacteraceae bacterium
GCGCTGGCGCGTCCGGATCGCTCGCTCGCCGGCGAGCCGAAGGCCCTGCTCGCGCGCGCGCTCGGGATTGCGCCCGAGCACCAGCGCGGCCTGTGGCTGCTCGGCATCGCGCATGCGCAGGCGGGCGAGTACGAGGCGGCGATCTCGGCGTGGACCCGGCTCTCGCAGCTGCTCGAGCCCGGCAGCGAGGTCGCGTCCGCGGTCGCCGAGCAGATCGCGGAAGCCCGCCAGCGGCTCGCGGCCGGCACCGGCGCGGCCATGGCGGGATCGGCCGCGACCGACGCTCCGGGCCCTGCCGCCACCCCCGCGACGGCGTCATCGCCGCGGGCGCCCTCAGCGCCCGACACAGCGGCCGACGTGGGCACGCTGACGGTGATCGTCGACCTCGACCCGGCCATCGCCGCGCGCGTGCCCGCCGGCGCGACGCTGTTCGTCTTCGCGCGCGCCGCCGAGGGCCCGCGCGTGCCGCTCGCAATCGCAAGGCTGCCGGCCACGGGCTTTCCGCTCACGGTCCGGCTCGACGACTCGAACGCGATGGTCGCCGGCATGACGCTCTCGAGCCAGCCGCGCGTCGTCGTCGGCGCGCGCATCTCGGCCAGCGGCAACGCCACGCCGCAGCCGGGCGACCTCGAGGCGCTGTCCGATCCGCTGGAGCACGCCTCGCTCGACGCGCCACTGCGCCTCACCATCGCGCGCGTCCTGCCCTGATCGTCGGTCGCCAGCCGCGGGTTCAGACGGCCGCCGCGCGAACCTCGAACAACTCGTGCCCGGACGCGGCGTACTTCGCCTCGAAAGGGCTGGCGTGAGCGGCGGCGACGGCCACGGGCACGATCGTCGCCGCATGGCCCGTCACGCCGAGCGCCAGCGCGAACTCCTCGGCGTAGACGCGCCAGTTCGTGCGCAGCCGGAGCTCACCGCCCAGCGCGAGCAGATCGGCGAAGGCTGGATGCCCGTGCCAGCGCCGCATCAGGTGCTCGGGTTTCGGCCACGGGTTCGGGTAGAGCAGCCAGTGCCGCCGCAGGCGCCAGCCCGCGGCCCGGGCCAGGCGCCAGAAGGCCGCGACCTCGGCGCGCGCGAGCAGCAGGTTCGGTGGCATCGTCGTCGGCGAGGCCAGCGGACCGCGCGCAAGGCGCACGGCGGAACGGTCGATGCCGATGACCCAGGCCTCCGGGTCCGCGATGGCCAGCGCCCGCGTGCTGGCCCCGGTGCCACAACCCGAATCGAGCACGATCGGGCGCTCCGGTTCGGCCGCGATCCGATCCGCGACCGACCCGAAGGCCGCGTGGGCGTGATCCGGGACCGGTGCACGCGACGGTATCGCGAGATGCCGCCGCACGACCTCGTCGAGGCGCGGATGCGGCCGGGACTGCGTGCTGTGGACGGGCCTCGAATGCACGGGCGCGCAAGCGGCGACGACGCGGGTCCCCGAGTATCGCCGCCGCGCGCTCGCGGGCGAGGGAGGCGGGCGACACCGGATCGGGCGCGAACCTGCCCGTCGCCGGTTAAGCTCGCGGTCCGCCGGACCATCCCGCGCCGAATGTCCGCACTGCGCTTCGTCGACCTCCCAAGCCCCTTCCCGTTCCGTCGCGGCGGCGCGATCCGCGGCGCGCGGATCGCCTACGAGACCTGGGGCACGCTCGCCGCGACGCGCGACAACGCCGTCCTGATCCTGACCGGACTCTCGCCCGGCGCGCACGCGGCGTCGAGCCCGGACGACCCGAGCCTCGGCTGGTGGGAGGAAATGATCGGGCCGGGTCGCCCGATCGACACCAACCGCTGGTTCGTCATCTGCGTGAACTCGCTCGGCAGCTGCAAGGGCTCGACCGGGCCCGCGTCGATCGATCCGGCAACCGGTCGCCCCTATGGCCCCGACTTCCCCGACCTCTCGATCGAGGACATCGCGGCCGCGGCATGGGAAGTCGTGGCCGCGCTCGGGATCGAACGGCTCGCGGCGGTGATCGGGCCATCGATGGGTGGCATGACCGCGCAGGCGCTGGCGCTGCTGAGGCCCGAGGCGTGCCCGCACCTCGTGCTGATCTCGTCGGCGCCGCACGCCGAGCCGTTCGCGCTCGCGGTCCGGTCGCTGCAGCGCGAGGCGATCCGGCTCGATCCCGACTGGAACGCGGGCCGCTACACGGTCGACCGCGGGCCGATCCACGGCATGCGGCTCGCGCGCAAGCTCGGCGTGATGACCTACCGCTCGCCCGCCGAGTGGAAGGAACGCTTCGGCCGCGCGCGGATCGACCAGCCCGGGAAGGCGCCGTTCGACCGCGAGTTCCAGATCGAGACGTACCTCGAGAGCCACGCACAGCGTTTCGTCGGCAGCTTCGATCCGAACAGCTACCTGTGGCTGTCGCGGGCGATGGACTGGTTCGACCTCGCCGAGCACGGCGGCACGGTCGAAGCCGCCTATCAGCGGATGGCGGTGCGACGCGCCCTCGTGATCGGGGTCGAGACCGACATCCTGTTTCCCTTGGCGCAGCAGGAGGAGATCGCCGAAGGACTGCGGCTCGCCGGGGCCGCCGTGGATTTCGTCGCGCTGCCGTCGATCCAGGGCCATGACGCCTTCCTGGTCGACTTCCGGCGCTTCGCTCCGCCGATCGCACGCTTCTTCCGGTCGATCGGGTGAGCCGGATCGACCGCGCCCGTGCGGTCGCGGAGGGCGGGCGGAGGGGACCGCTATACTGCGGGCCTCCGCGCCGGAGTGGCGGAATCGGTAGACGCGGCGGACTCAAAATCCGTTGTCCTCAAACGACGTGTGGGTTCGAGTCCCACCTCCGGCACCATCGGAAACCCGTCGCGTCGGCGGCAGGCCTGATCGCCCCCCTCCCCCCGCGAATCCGCCCGGCCTTGACGCCAGCGGCCCCCGGCCACGCTAAGCTGTGGCCCGGTGCCTAAGGGGGGATGCCCGATGCGATCGCTGCTGTGCGCGCTGCTGCTGGTCCTGGCCGCCTTGCTGACGCCACGTCCGGCGCTCGCACAGGTCGAGACCAAGTCGATGTCCTACGGGACGATCCGATGCGATTCGTTCGGGCCCGAGTCGACCTGCCCGATCGATACCAGCCGGGGCGTCCGGATGGTGCGGGAGTTCTCGCGCGGACGCTGCGTGCAGGGCAGGACCTGGGGCTGGGATCCGTACCGGATCTGGGTCCGGGATGGTTGCCAGGCGGAGTTCGAGATCGGCGGTGGTGCGCCCGGCGGCGGCGGCGGCGGGCGCGAGGTCGTCTGCGAATCGCGCTCGAGCCGGATCCACTACTGCGACGCGGACACGCGCTTCGGCGTCGAGCTGGTGCAGCAGCTCTCCCGCGCCGACTGCATTCGTGACCGCTCGTGGGGCTACGACCGGCGGGCGATCTGGGTCAGCAACGGCTGCCGCGCCCGATTCCGGCTCGGCACGGGCGGCGGCTCGAGCTTTCCGCCCGGCGGCAGCTGGGGCGGGATCAGTCCGGGCAACGATCCTCCCGGCACGCGCAGGGTGAGCTGCGAGTCTTCCCGCGGCGATCGCCAGTACTGCCAGTTCCCGTTCGCGGCGCGCGACGTGCAGCTGGTGCAGGATTTCGGCCGCAACCCGTGCGTGCAGGGACGCACGTGGAACTGGGGCGAGGGCGGCATCTGGGTCGAGCGCTTCTGCGGCGGCGAGTTCCTCGTGTTCCCGCAGGCCGGCGGCGGCTGGGGTGGCGGCTGGAGCGGCGGTGGCTCGAACCGCATCGTCTGCGAATCGCATCGCGACCGTGTCCAGCACTGCCCGGCCGGCGGCATCATCGTCGACGCGAAGATCGTCCGGCAGCTCAGCAACAGCCCGTGCATCGAGGGGCAGTCGTGGGGCTACAACGACCAGGCGGTCTGGGTGCGGGATGGCTGCCGCGCCGAGTTCGCGGTGGTCGCGCGCTGACGCCGCGCAACGATCGCGATCCGGTTCCGCTGGCGCGCGTCGGGTCGGCCCCGGCCCCGCCGGACGCGTCCGCCCGGTCGTTCGCCATGGTGCCGGTCGCACCGACGGCGCTGGCGCGGACCCACCGGGCGGCGTGACGCGACGGCGAGCCGGTCACCGGTTCGCGAGCGGCGGGCAACCGAACTCGTCGCGCAGCCGCAGCGCCTCCGGCATCCACGCCTGGAGCTGCTGGATCCGCGTGTCGCTGGACGGGTGGGTCGACGCGAACTCGGGCGGCCGCGCGCCGCCCTGGGCGCCCATCCGCTGCCAGAGCCCGATCGCCTCGCGCGGATCGAAGCAGGCCCCGGCCGCCATCATCAGGCCCACGTAGTCCGCCTCGCTCTCGTGGTTGCGCGAGAACGGCAGGATCATCCCGTACTGCGCGCCCGCCCCGAGCGCCGCCATCACCATCCGCTGCTGGCCCGGATCCATGTCGCCGATCGAGAGTCCGGCCGCCATCTGGCCGATCTGCACCAGCTTCTGGGTCGCCATGCGTTCGGCTCCGTGGCGCAGCACGGCGTGGGCGATCTCGTGCCCCATCACTGCGGCCAGCGCGTCGGTGGTCTTCGCGACCGGAATGATCCCGGTGTAGACCGCCATCTTGCCGCCCGGCAGGCAGAAGGCGTTGGCCTGCGGCGAGTCGATCACGACCACCTGCCACTGGAACTTGTCCCAGGGCGTGCGTGCCGGGACCCCCTTGGCGCTGGCGATCCACCGCTCGACCCGAGGACCGGCCTCGACCAGCCGGCGGGTGATCTCCTCGACCTGGCGCGGCAGCTCGCCCTGGGTGACGACGTTCGACTGCGCGAGAACCTGGCGGAACCCCTGCAGGCCCAGGGCCAGGTCCTGCTCGATGTTCGAGTCGATCAGCTGGGCGCGACCGGTGAACGCGGCTTCCTCGCGGTTCGCGAGGAACTGGTAGCCCGCGTACAGCGCGAACACGATCAGCACCCACCACTTGATGCCGCCTTGCCGTCGGAAGCCGGCATTCGGCATGCCCGGTCCGGGTCTGTTCATCCGCCTCTCCCTCGAGGGTGCGATCGAAGTCTAGGCCACGACGCCGGTCTCGGCGCACGCGCGGCGTCGCGCGGTGCGCCCGACATCGTCCAGCCGGTTCGACCTCCGATGCCGAAGGCGCGGAGGTCTCAGCCGAGGTCGCGCACCACGCGGAATCCGGTGCGACCGCTGCGCAGCTCGCGCGAAGCGGAGGCCCGGTAGGCCGGACGGAACTGCTCGGGCGCGCTGCCCCACGAGCCGCCGCGCACCACGTGGCGCGCGCAGCCCGGATTGACCCAGGCCCGTCCGTCGGCCGGGGCGCGCAGGTAGCTGTCGTGCCAGCAATCCTCGACCCATTCGGCGACGTTGCCGTCCATGTCGTGGACGCCGAACGCGTTGGGCGGAAAGCTCGACACCGGGGCCGGACCCCAGTAGCCGTCGGCATAGTCCGGGAAGCCGCGGGTCCAGCTGCGACCGGTCGGCGATCGGTCGCCGAGGCCGGTGAAGTTGCCGAGCACCTCGCGCGGATCGCCATCGCCCCAGCGGAAGCGCGTCGTCGTTCCGGCCCGCTGGACGTACTCGTGCTCGGCCTCGCTCGGCAGCCGGTAGGACTTGCCAGTCGCGGCCGAGAGCCACTCCGCATAGGCCCGGGCGTCGTCCCACGACACGTGCACGACCGGCTCGACATCACGCGCCGGCTCGCCCGCGTAGTCGCGGCGCCAGTCGGCGCCGCGACGACCGACCATGCGACCCGTTCGTTCGTCGTAGATCGTCGACTCGCCCAGACGCTCGGCGGTCGTGACATGACCGGTCGCCTCGACGAAGGCCCGGAAGTCCGCGACCGTGACCTCGGTCCGCGCGATCGCGAACGGCCGGATGATCGCCACCTCGCGCTGTGGGCCCTCGTTGTCGCGCCGCCCCCGTTCGCGTGCGGGCGATCCCATCCGGAAGCGGCCGAGCGGGATCACGACCAGATCGGGGCCGCGGCCCGCACGGGCGACGAAGGTGTCCGCGAAGGTCTCGCCCGGCACGAAGGACCCGTAGGTCCGCGCGTCGGCGACGCGCGCCTCGAGTTCGCCCAGACCCGGGATCGCCGGGGCGAGCGCCTTGGCACGCTCGACCAGCTCGGCCGCGGCATCGATGTCGCGCGTCGACAGGGCGGCGCGCGCGGCATCGACCAGCGACATCGCCCGCCGCTCGCGGAACGCGGCCATCCGCAGATCGGCGTCGCGCTGCGCCGGCGTATCGGCGCCGAGTTCGGCGGCCCGGGCCATCAGCGCGTCGGCCTCCTCGAAACGGTCGTTGCCTGCGGCCTCGAGCGCCGCCGCGAGCAGCCCCTCCTGGACCCGGTCGAGACCCTGGCGCGCGACCCGGTTGCGCGGATCGAGCGCGAGCGCCGCGCGGTAGCTGTCGAGCGCGGACGCGCCCTCGGGCGCGAAGCGCTGGCCCTGGACCATGCGGCGCGCGCCCTCCTTCAGCAAGGCCTCGACCTGCGGAAGCCGCTCGCGCCGCTGGACCAGCCGCGCCCGCTCGCCCGCGGCATCGGCAAATGCCTCGAGCGCGGCGATTCCCGGAGCGGCCGCCCGCGCGTCGCCGGCGTCGAGCGACTCGTCGATCCGCGCGATCGCCTGCGCCAGCACGCGCTCGCGGCCGGCCCGCGCGTCCACGTCTCCGGGATCGATCTCGAGCGCGGCGCCGTACCAGTCCGCGGCGTTGTCGTCGGCCGGCGCGATCAGCCGTCCGGCCTGTTCGGCCGCCACGGCACGCGTGAGGAACTGCGCGATCTCGGCCCGCTGGGCGGCGTCGAGCACGCGCGAGGGGGCGGGCGGCTTGCCCGGGCGGATCGCCGGCACGAGCCGCTCCGGCTCGGTCATCTCGGTACCCGGTGCCGGCGACGCCGCGTCGGGCGCCGTCGGCAGCGCGGTGAAGGCGGGCCGGGGCGGCTCGACCGGGCCGCCGCGCGCGCCATTCGCCGGCATCCATCGATACGCGAAGGCCGCGACCAGCAGCGCGAGGCCAAGGACCGCGGCAATGGTCGAGCGATGGCGCGCGATGGCGTTCAAGAGTCGGCAGCCGAACGAGGTCGCGGCGGCGCGCCACGACCGTGCGACCATAGGCCATCGCGCGCAACCGCAGCAAGCGTGAAGCCGATCGTCGCCTGAACCGCGCATCCACCCGCGGCTCCGGCCTGCTCGTCCCCGCTCGACAGGAATCCGATCAACGATGCATCGCTGGATCGACGACCCGGCCGCGCTCGCGGCGCGGTGCGAGGCCCTTGCCGACACGGCCCGCGTCGGACTCGATACCGAGTTCATGCGCGTCAGCAGCTACTGGCCGAAGCTGGCGCTGGTCCAGTGCGCGGAAGGCGGCACGATCGACCTGATCGACCCGCTCGCCGCGACCTCGCTCGAACCGCTGGGTGCCCTGCTGCGATCCGAGCGCACGACGAAGCTGATGCACAGCGCGAGCGAGGATCTGGTCGCGCTGGCGCCGGTATCCGGCGCGCCGATCGCGGGACTGTTCGATACCCAGATCGCCGCGGCCTTCGCCGGATTCGGCGCCGGCATCGGGTACCAGCGCCTGTGCGCCGAGCTGCTCGGCATCGAGGTCGAGAAGGGAGAACAGCGGTCGGACTGGCTGAAGCGCCCGCTGAGCGAGCGACAGCGCCACTACGCGGAAGCCGACGTCGCGCATCTCGAGGCGCTGCACGACCACCTGCTGGCGCGGCTGGTGCGGCGCGGGATGCTCGACTGGGCACTGGAGGATTGCGCGCGGCTGGCGCAGGCGGCGTGCGAGGACGGCCGGCCCGCGAATCCGCACCACGAGTTCAGGTCGCTGTGGCGGTGGCCGCTCGAGCGTCAGGCGCGCCTCGCGCGCCTGCTCGCCTGGCGCGAGGCGACCGCGCGCGCGATCGACCGCCCCCGGCAATGGCTGTTCGACAACGCCACCGCGGTGGACCTGATCGAGCGCGAGCCGCGCAGCCCGGGCGAACTCGCGGCGCGGCTCGCGGCGATGCGCGGCTTTCCGAAGCGGGAACTCGGCGCTCTGTTCGACCTGTTCTCGCTGCCGCTGGGCGACGCCGACCTCGCGATCGACCCGATTCCGGCGCCGCTCGACGACGCGCAGGACCGCCGCTTCGAGGCGCTGCGGGCAGCCGTGGCCGCGAAGGCGGCGTCGCTGGACCTGCCGGCGGCGCTGCTGGCCCCGCG
>PVBP01000100.1 GCA_002995625.1 Lysobacteraceae bacterium
ACCGCGTCGATCCGGGCCGGCGCGTTGGTGTCGACGGTGGCGACCCGGTCCGGATCGTCGGCTGACGTCACCGGCGCGGCCCCTGTCGCGGCCGCCGGTGCCGGCGCCGCGGTCGGGGGCGTCAGCGGCACCACGCGGGTGTTGAAGTCGCGCGCCGGCTGCGCCTCGGTCGGCAGCCCGACGTCGGCGGTGCTCGGCTCGGGGCGATCCAGCAGCATCGGAACGAAGATCACGGCGAGCGCGATCAGCACGCTGGCGCCGATCAGCCGCTGCTTGAGTCCGGTGTCCATGTCAGGCCTCGGGGGGAGAACGACCGGAGTATATCGACGCGTGTCGGGCCGACAGGTTCCCGCGACGACGTCATCCGGCGCTTGCTCCGAGCGCCCGCATCGCCGCGGCGACCGTATGGAACGAGCCGAAGACCAGCACGAGCGCACCATCGTCCCGGTCGCGCGCGGCGGCGAGCGCCGTCGCGACATCGGCGTATTCGAGGACTTCGGCCGCTGGCGACGCGGCGCGGACGCGGTCGGCGGTCACGCCGGCATCGACGCCGCGCGGGCTCTCGTCCGTGAGCCCGGCGACGTGCCAGCGGCCCACGAGGCCGGCGAGCGGCGCGACGATGCCTGCCACGTCCTTGTCGGCCAGCACGGCAAACACCGCCTCGCAACGCCGCGCACCCTGCTGCGCCAGCCACACGGCGAGCGCGCGGGCGGCCTGCGGATTGTGGCCGACATCGGCCACGGTCTCGGGGCGTTCGCCGATCCGCTGCAGGCGACCCGGCACGCCGGCGTGGCGCACGCCTTCGGCCATCGCCTCCTCGGACACGGCCAGGCGATCGCCGAGGGCCCGCAGCGCCGCGATCGCGCTCGCAGCGTTGATCAGCTGCACCGGCGCCGGCAAGCGCTCGGGCATCGGCAGCTCGATCAGTTCGCCGTCCGGCTCGAGGAAGGCCCATGCCGGTCTCGCTTCCGAGACTCCGACATCGAAGTCGATCCCCCGCCGCACCGACCGCGCGCCGATCGCGGACGCGTACTCGAGCACGCTCGCCGGCGGGTCGAGCTCGCCGATGATCGCCGGCCGGCCGGTCCGGAAGATCGGCGCCTTCTCGCGGCCGATCGCGTCGCGATCGGGACCGAGGAAGGCCTGGTGGTCGAGATCGACCGTGGTCAGGATCGCGGCGTCGGCGTCGATCAGGTTGACCGCGTCGAGTCGGCCGCCCATGCCGACCTCGAGCACCGCGACGTCGAGCCCGGCCTCCGCGAGGACCGTGAAGGCCGCGAGCGTGCCGAACTCGAAGTAGGTCAGCGAGGTGCCGCCGCGCGCGGCCTCGACGCGCTCGAAGGCCGCGATCAGCGTCGCGTCGTCGACCGGCACGCCATCGATCGCGACGCGCTCGTTGTAGCGCAGCACGTGCGGCGACGTGTAGCGACCGACCCGGTGGCCGGCCGCGCGCAGCATCGCGTCGAGAAACGCGACGGTCGAGCCCTTGCCGTTGGTGCCGCCGACCGTGATCACGATCGGCGCCGGCCGCGGCGCGCCGAGCTCGCGCCAGACCGCGCCGACCCGTTCGAGGCCGAGATCGATCGCGGTCGGATGCAGCGCCAGCAGGCGCTCGAGCCAGGCGTCGAGGGACCTCATGCCGCGACCCGCGAGCGCCGGTCGCGCCGGTCGCGAGCTGCGCTCGCTCCTACGCGAGGGTCCCCGGCTCGTCGTAGGAGCGACCGCAGGTCGCGAGGCACCAGGCATCGGTATGACTCGATGCGGCCCGCGCCGCGCCGGTCGCGAGCTTCGCTCGCTCTTAGGGAAAATCTCCCTCCGCACCGTAGGAGCGACCGCAGGTCGCGAGGCACCGGGCATCGGGATGACTCGATGCGGCCCGCGCCGCGCCGGTCGCGAGCTGCGCTCGCTCCTACGCGAAATCCCCCTCCGCACCGTAGGAGCGACCGCAGGTCGCGATACGCATGGCGATCGGTGATGCCGCTTGTCGATGCGGCGCGGGCGGAGCGCACGAGGGTCTGGTCGTCAGGGTGTCTGGGCCGCAGCCTCGATCGCCGGCGCCGGACGCTTCGCGAGCAGCGCCAGCAGCCGCGCGATCCGCGTCCGCTGCTCGCGGCGGTCGAGGATCAGGTCGATCGCGCCCTTCTCGAGCAGGAACTCGCTGCGCTGGAAGCCGGGCGGCAGCGTCTCGCGCACGGTCTGCTCGATCACGCGCGGGCCGGCGAAGCCGATCAGCGCCCCCGGCTCGCCGATGTTGACGTCGCCGAGCATGCCGAGGCTGGCCGACACGCCGCCGGTGGTCGGGTGCGTCAGCACCGAGACGTACGGCACGCCGGCCTCGCGCAGGCGCGCGATCGCGGCCGAGGTCTTGGCCATCTGCATCAGCGACAGCAGCCCTTCCTGCATCCGCGCGCCGCCGGTCGCACTGAAGCACACGAGCGGCGCCCGCCGCGCCAGCGCGTCCTCGGCGGCGAGCGTGAAGCGCTCGCCGACCACCGAGCCCATCGAGCCGCCCATGAACGCGAACTCGAAGGCGCAGGCCACGACCGGCTCGCCATACAGCGTGCCGCGCATCGCGACCAGCGCGTCGCGCTCGCCGGTCTCCTTCTGGGCCGCGAGGATGCGATCCCGGTACTTCTTCGAGTCCTTGAAGCGCAGCGGATCGGCCGGCCCGAGCTCGGCGCCGATCTCCTCGCCCGAACCGGCGTCGAGGAAGGCGGCGAGCCTGGCCCGCGCCCCGATCGGCATGTGGTGGCCGCACTTGGTGCAGACCTCGAGGTTGCGGGTCAGCTCGGGCTGGTAGAGCGCGGTGCCGCAGTTCGCGCAGCGCACCCACAGTCCCTCGGGGACGTTGCGCTTCGACGTCCCCTTCTCGCGGACCCGGATCCGCGCCGGCATCAGCTTGTTGAGCCAGCTCATCGGCGCGCGGGTCCGCTCAGGCGGCGCGCGCCGAGCGCGCGGCGTCGAGCGCGGCGCGGTGCGGGGCCAGGAAGGCCTTCGCGCGCGCGACGGCATCGGCCTCGTCGCTCGCCTCGGCGAGACGCTCGACCAGCGCGCTGCCGATCACGACCGCGTCGGCGAAGGCCGCGATCGCGGCGCTCTGCGCCGGCTCCTTGACCCCGAAGCCGACCGCGAGCGGCACCGCCGTGGCGGCGCGCAGCTCGCGGATGCGGCCCTCGACGTCGCCGAGCGTGATCCGATCGGCGCCGGTGATGCCGGCGAACGAGACGTAGTAGAGGAAGCCCGACGCCGCCTGCGCGACGCGCGCGAGCCGCTCCGCGCGCGTGGTCGGCGCGGCCATGAAGATCTGCTGGATCCGCTCCCGCGCGAGCGTCTCGCGCAGTGGACCCGCCTCCTCGACCGGCGCATCGACCAGCAGCACGCCATCGACGCCGGCCTCGCGGGCTGCCTCGGCGAAGCGCCCGAGGCCGAAGATCTCGATCGGGTTGAGGTACCCCATCAGCACGATCGGCGTCGCCGCGTCGCGCGTCCGGAACTCGCGGACCATCCCGAGCACGCGGCGCAGGCCGACGCCCTTTGCGAGCGCGCGCTCGCTGGCGCGCTGGATCACCGGGCCGTCGGCCATCGGGTCCGAGAACGGCACGCCGAGCTCGATCAGGTCCGCGCCGGCCTCGACCAGCGCGTGCATCGTCGGCTCGGTCCACGCGGGATCGGGATCGCCCGCGGTCAGGAACGGGATCAGCCCCGCCCGGCCGGCGGCGCGGAGTTCGGCGAAGCGGGCGTCGATGCGGTTCGTGGCGCTCACAGCGTGATGCCCTCGCGGCGCGCGATCGTCGCGACGTCCTTGTCGCCGCGACCGGAGAGGTTCACGAGCACCAGCTTGTCCTTCGGCAGCTCGCGCGCGAGCTTCGTCGCCTGGGCGACCGCGTGGCTGGTCTCGAGCGCGGCGAGGATGCCTTCGGTCCGCGCGAGCTGGTGGAAGGCCGCCATGCACTCGTCGTCGGTGACGCCGACGTAGGTCGCGCGCCCGGTGTCCTTGAGCCAGGCGTGCTCGGGACCGACGCCGGGATAGTCGAGGCCGGCCGAGACCGAGTGCGTCTCGATGATCTGGCCGTCGTCGTCGCACAGCACGTAGGTGCGGTTGCCGTGCAGCACGCCGGGGCGACCGGCGACCAGCGAGGCCGCGTGCTGGCCGCTCGCGATGCCGCTGCCGGCGGCCTCGGCGCCGTACATCGCGACCCCG
Source organism: Lysobacteraceae bacterium (assembly GCA_002995625.1). Taxonomy (GTDB): domain Bacteria; phylum Pseudomonadota; class Gammaproteobacteria; order Xanthomonadales; family Ahniellaceae; genus UDEA-SF1. The sequence continues at coordinate 4,202 of PVBP01000100.1, forward strand.
GCGTCGTTCAGGAAGGGATGGAACAGGCCGATCGCGTTCGACCCGCCCCCGACGCAGGCGACCAGCGCGTCCGGCAGGCGGCCGTACGCCTCGAGCATCTGCCGGCGCGCCTCGCGACCGACGACGGCGTTGAAGTCGCGCACGATGGTCGGGTACGGATGCGGGCCGGCGACGCTGCCGATGATGTAGAACGTGTCGTGGACGTTCGTGACCCAGTCGCGCAGCGCCTCGTTCAGCGCGTCCTTGAGCGTCTTCGAGCCGGATTCGACCGGCACCACGGTGGCGCCGAGCAGCTTCATCCGGAACACGTTGATCGCCTGGCGCTCGACGTCGGTCGCGCCCATGTAGACGACGCATTCGAGGCCCAGCCGCGCGGCGACGGTGGCGCTGGCGACGCCGTGCTGGCCGGCGCCGGTCTCGGCGATGATCCGGGTCTTGCCCATGCGCCGGGCGAGGATCGCCTGGCCCATCGTGTTGTTGATCTTGTGCGCGCCGGTGTGGTTCAGGTCCTCGCGCTTCAGCAGGATCTGGGCGCCGCCGACCTCGCGCGAGAGCCTTTCGGCGTGGTAGATCGGCGACGGCCGGCCGACGTAGTGCGCGAGGTCGCGGTCGAGCTCGGCCAGCGCGTCGGCGTCCTGCCGGAAGCGTGCATAGGCCTCCGCCAGCTCGCGCAGCGGCTCCATCAGCGTCTCGGCGACGTAGGCGCCTCCGTAGGGCCCGAAGTGCCCGCGCGCGTCGGGCCAGGCGGAGGAGTCGACGGCGGGCTTGAGCGGCTCAACGGCGGACACGGTGGACCTCTTCGATGAAGCGCGCCATTCTGCCATGGTCCTTGATCCCGGGCGCCGACTCGACCCCGCTCGAGACGTCGACCGCCCATGGCGCGGCGACGCGGATCGCCTGCCCGACGTTGTCGGGGTCGAGACCGCCGGCGACGACCAGCGGCGGCAGGCCCTCGGCCCGCGCCTGCGACCAGTCGAAGCTGCGCCCGCTGCCGCCGGCCTCGCCGAGGCCGTGGCCGTCGAGCACGAGCCCGACCGCGCGCGGATGCGCGCGCGCGGCCGCGACGATCGCCTCGCGTCCGCGCCCGGCCATCGGCACGGCCCTGAGATACCGGCGGCCGAAGGCCTCGCAGTACGCGGCGTCCTCGGCGCCGTGGAACTGCACCAGGTCCGGCGACAGCGCCGTGACCGTCGCGCGCACGACATCCGGCTCGTCGTCCATGAACAGCGCGACGCTCGCGACGAACGGCGGCAGCGCGTCGACGATCGCGCGCGCCGCGTCGAGCGTGACCCGGCGCGGGCTGCGCGCCGCGAACACGAGGCCGATCGCATCGGCGCCCAGCGCCGCCGCGGCGAGCGCGTCCTCGACCCGCGTGATGCCGCAGATCTTGATCCGGGTGCGGCGGCTCATTCGTCGTCCTCGTCGCTGGGGTCGGCCGGACGGACCGGCGGGCGCTCCGGCGTGCCGGGCCGCGCGGTGACCTCGGCCGGCAGGCCGAAGGCGGCCGGGTAGCGGGGGCCGAGGAACACGAGGCCCGCCGCCGGCGCGGTGGGTCCGGCCCTGGCACGATCGCGCCCGGCCAGCAGTTCGGCGATCCATCCGACCGGCCGCTCGCCGCGCCCGACCGCAAGCAGCGAGCCGACGATGTTGCGCACCATGTGGTGCAGGAAGGCGTTGGCCTCGACCTCGATCACGACCCGCTCGCCCTCGCGCGAGACGGTGATCTCGTCGAGCCGGCGCCACGGATGCCTCGCCTGGCACGCGACGGTGCGGAACGCGCTGAAGTCGTGCTCGCCGACCAGCGCCTGCGCCGCGGCGTGCATCGCGTCGGCGTCGAGCCGGTGCCGCTCCCACGTGACGAACCGCGCGTCGAGCGCCGGCCGCACCGGGCGATCGACGATCGAGTAGCGATAGCGGCGGGCGAGCGCCGAATAGCGGGCGTGAAACGACTCGGGCACGCCCTGTGCCCAGCGCACCGCGACCGTCGGCGGCAGGCGCGCGGTTGCGCCGAGCGCCCACGCGCGCGGACTGCGCGCCGCGTCGCTGTCGAAGTGCGCGACCTGGCAGCGCGCGTGCACGCCCGAATCGGTGCGGCCGGCGCAGGTCAGGGACACCGGGTGATCGGCGACGAACGCGACCGCGGCCGCGACCGCGTCCTCGAGGCTGGGGCCGTGCGCGAGGGTCTGCCAGCCGAGGAAGTCGGTGCCGTCGTACTCGATGCCAAGCGCGATTCGGGCCATGATCGCTGCCGCAGCGGCCGCTGGACGGGAAGTCGGGATGCCGCGCGACGCAGTCGGCGGCGAGCGAAGGACCTGCTCCGCACGGCGCGCCGGTCCAGGCACGCGCCGGGCGGGCCCCGCCGCCCGACGGGATCGCCGGACCGCGCGTCAGCCCAGGCTGTCGAGCAGGCGCCGCGCTTCCTGCCGCTGGACCTCGGCGCCTTCGGCGATGACTTCCTGCAGCATCGCGCGCGCACCTTCGATGTCGCCCATGTCGACGTAGGCCCGCGCGAGATCGAGCTTCGTGCCGACCGGGTCCTCGCCGAATGGCGCGACCCCGCGCCCGGGGTCCCCGGAGCGCGGCGGCTCGAGATCGAAGTCGACGTCGAGCGTGACCTCGTCGGTCCTGGCCGGCTCGAAGGGCTGCAGGTCGCCGGCCGGCAGCTCGATCTCGCGGGCGCCCTCCCACGGGCTGCTCGGCGGTTCGATCTCCAGGGTCGGCTCGGGGACCGGCTCCGGCCTCGACGGGGCGGGCACGTCGAACCGCAGGCCGCGATCGGCCGACCAGTCCGTCGCAGCCGGCTGCACCGGCTCCTCGAGGGCTTCCCACTCCTCCGCGCGGTCGCCGGGCTCGGCTTCCCGCGCCGTGGCCGGGCTGTCGAGGAAGCCGGCCTCGGCGAACAGCGGATGGTCCGGCAGCAGCTCGCGACCGATCGCCAGCGCTTCCTGCCACTGCGGCACCATCGGGTCGTAGACCTGCGCGTACATCGCGTTGGCCGCCGTCTCGAAGCGTTCGAGATCGCCCTTCGCGCGGTACGTCCGCAGCAGATCGAGGTGCGCATCGAGATCGTTCGGCGCGGACGCGAGGTACTCGAGCAGTCGCTGCTCGCCATCGTCTCCGGCGATGGCGTCGGGTTCCTGTTCGTCCGAGAAGGCCTCCGCCACCGACGCGCGGGCCGATGCCGTGCCGGCCGTCACCGCCGCGGCCTTGCGGCGACGACCGACCACCAGCGCCAGCAGGGCCAGCAGCACTGCGAGGCCGCCGGCGATCGCCAGCACGAACGGCTGCTGCCACCACGGTGAGGCCGCCGGCGCGGGCTCGGGCATCGCCTCGGCGGGCGCCGCGATCGTCGGCGGTTCCACTGGCGCGGCGATCGGCTCGGCGGGCGCGGCCTCGAACGAGGATTCGGCGGCGACCGGCTCGCCGGTGGTTGCGGCCCGCGGATCGTCGCCGATCGGCTCGGCCGGCGCGGCTGCGGCCGGATCCGACTCGACCAGCGCCTCGGCGGGTGCCGGCGCGGGTTCGGGGGTGGGCACGACCGTGGCCGGCGATTCGGGCGGCGACGCAGCGTCCGAAGCGCCGGTGCCGGCGGCCTCGAGCTCGCGGACGCGGGCGGCGAGGCGCGCCAGCTCCGCGTCACGCTGCTGCAGCTGCTGGCGCAGCGCCGCGAGGTCGGAGTCCTTGAGGGCGACGAGGCTCTGTCGGTCCCGATCGAGCTTCTCGAGCTCGGACACCCGGGCGCGCAACTCGCGCACTTCCTGGTCGCGCGTCGCGACCTGCTCCTGCGCACGCTTGAGGTCGGCGTCGAGCTGGGCGAGGCGGCGCGCGTCGGTGCCGCCGGCGACCCCGGCGCGTTCACCTGCCGCGCCCCGACCCTCGGTACCGGTCCGCGGGGGCAGCACCTCGAGCCG
>PVBP01000101.1 GCA_002995625.1 Lysobacteraceae bacterium
ACGCTCGTCGTCGCGCTGGTCCCGGCGCCGTGCGAGCGCGTGCGCGAGCCGCAGGCCGAGCTGCCGAAGCCGTGGGCGGGCATGATGGTTCAGCCGGTCGGCGCCGGGCTCGCGCGGCTGATCGGCGCTCCGGACCGGATCGGCTACCGCGTCACGCGGGTGATCCCCGGAACGCCGTTCGCGCGCGCCGGCGGCCGGGTCGGCGACCTCGTCGTCGCGATCGACGGCGAGCCGGTCCCGGTCGTGAACGCCACCGACACGACCCCGTTCGAACAGCGCATCCGCAACGCCGACGATGGCGAACCGCTCTCGATCACGGTGTGGCGCGACGGTCGCGAGCGCACGCTGACCCTGTCGCTCGAGATCGCGCCGGAACCGGACACCGCGATGGCCTCGGCCGAGATCGACGGCTTCGGGTTGCGGGTCCGCGAGCTCTCGTTCTTCGACCGGCTGAATCGGCGGCTGCCGGAGGACCTGGCCGGGGTGCTGGTCGAGTCGGTCGAGCCGGGCGGGCTTGCGGGGCTCGCGTTCGTCGCGCGCAACGACATCCTGCTCGAGGTCGACGGCCGCGCGGTCACCGATCTCGACGCGCTGCGCGCGGCACTGGCGGCGGCACGCCGCGGGACCGCGCCGTCGATCGTGTTCACGGTGCGGCGCGACCGTGACACGCGGCTGCTGTTCCTCAATCGCGACTGGCTGACGGAGCCCTCGGAATGAAACGCACGGCGCGCGTCGCCCGCTGGATCACCTCGCTGGCCCTGCTGGCGCCGGGGCCGACCGTGCTCGGCGCCGCGGAGTCGGCCGACTTCGAGCGCGCGGTCGCGGCCGTGACCGGCGAGGCAGCCCACGCGGTGGTCGAGGTGCGGTTCGTGCAGACGTCCGAGTTCGGCGGCCAGACGCGACGCCAGGACTCGGTCGCGCTCGGACTCGTGGTCGGCGCCGACGGGCTCGTGCTGGTGCCCGAGCGGCAGTTGCAGCCGGAGTTCCGGGTCTTCGATCCAGAGGCCAGCAGCGGCGATGGCACCGCGCTGCTGCGGCTCGCCGCGAGCGACTTCCGGGTCTTCGTCAGCGGTCGCGCCGAACCGCTCGCGGCGCGCTACCTGTCGCGCGACGGCGACCGCGGCCTCGCGTGGCTGCAGCTCGAGGGCACGCCGCCCCTGCCGCGCGGCGTCGATCTCGAGCGTCCGTGCGAGCTGCGACCGGGCCAGCGTTTCGTCGGCCTGTGGCGCCTGCCGGCGCGCCAGGGTGGCGCGCCGACGACGGCGCCCGGATTCGTCGGCGGCCGCACCGCGGCGCCGTTTCCGTCGCTGTCGGTCTCCGGGCCGATCGGTCCGGCCTTCGCGTTCGACGGCCGCTTCTGCGGCTACGTGGTCACGATCGACGTCGATCCGCAGGGCGTCGGCGGACGCCCGTGGCAGGAGAACCTGCTGGTCGACGTCGAGACGCTGGCGCGGCTGACCGCGCGCGCGGCGGGCTCCGGGCGCGCCACGCCGCGCTGAGGAGCGAGCGCGCCGGGGCGGTCGATCAGATCGACGCGAGCACGTGTTCGGCCGCCGAGACCTTGAACTCGCCCGGCGCCTCGACGAACAGGTGGGTCACGACGCCATCCTTCGCGACCAGCGCGAAGCGCTTGCTGCGGATCCCCATCCCGAAGGCGGTCGCGTCCATCTCGAGCCCAAGGGCCTTCGCGAAGGCCCCGTTGCCGTCGGCCAGCATCAGGAGCTCGTCGGGCGCCTTCTGGCTTTCGGCCCAGGCGTTCATCACGAACGCGTCGTTGACCGCCATGCACGCGACGGCATCCACGCCCTTGGCCTTGAACGCCTCGAGGTGCTGGACGTAGCCGGGCAGGTGCTTGGCCGAGCAGGTCGGCGTGAAGGCGCCGGGCACCGCGAACAGCACCACGGTCCTGCCCCTGAACAGGTCGTCGGTGCTGACGGCCTGGATGCCGTCCTTGAGCTGGTTGAGGACCGCGCTGGGGATGCGGTCGCCGATCTGGATCGTCATGCGGGAGCTCCCTGAAAGAGGGCGCCAAGGATATCGACCGTCCGTGACCGGGGCGCGAGCGCCGTCGCGGGCCTCACTTGAAAGTGCGCCGGTCGCCATTACTGAGGGACCATCCGGCGCACGGTGCGCCATTCGACCAGGAGATCCCAATGACCATCGTCCGTTACCAGCCGATGTCGTCCGCCCTGCAGATGCACAACGAGCTGAAGCAGGTCTTCGACAAGCTCCTCGGTGCCGCCGAGGGCGACCAGAGCAGCGTCGTCACCAGCCAGTGGACGCCGCACGTGGACATCAAGGAAGAGCCGAACCGCTTCGTGATCTTCGCCGACATCCCCGGCGTCGAGCCGAAGGACATCGAGGTGCACATGGAGAAGGGCGTGCTCTCGATCAAGGGCGAGCGCAAGGTCGAGAACGTCGAGCAGACCGACCAGTACACGCGGGTCGAGCGCGCGCGCGGCACCTTCTTCCGCCGCTTCGCGCTGCCGGACTCGGCCGATCCGGACGGCATCACCGCCGAGGGCCGCCACGGCGTGCTCGAGATCACGATCCCGAAGAAGCCGGAAACGACCCCGCGACGGATCGCGATCAAGGGCTGATCCGGCCCGGCGGCGCCGGCGCGTCGCCACGTCGGGCCCGCGGCCGACGTCCCCCGGGCGTCGTCCCGCGGGCCTTGCGTTTCCGTCGCGCGCCGCCGACAGTCGCATGACCCAGCCGTCAACGCCCGCGATGCAGTTCAAGGACTACTACGACATCCTCGGCGTGCCGCCCCAGGCGAGCGCGGACGTGATCAAGTCCGCGTACCGCAAGCTCGCGCGCAAGTTCCACCCGGATGTCAGCAAGGAGAAGCACGCCGAGGAGCGCTTCAAGGAAGTCAACGAGGCCTACGACGTGCTCAGGGATCCGGAGAAGCGTCGGCATTACGACGCGCTCCGCGCGCGCGGCTATCGCCCCGGCGAGGAGTTCCGGCCTCCGCCCGATTTCGGGGACGTCGACGTCGAGTTCGGTGGCGAGGGTGGCCTCGGCGACCTGTTCGAGGCGCTGTTCGGCCGCGGCCGCGGCGGATTCAACGGCCGCGCCGAGCCGCGCGGTCCGGCGCGCCCGCGCGCGATGAGCGCGAGGCTCGCGATCGACCTCGAGCGCGCCTATGCCGGCGGGCCGGAACGGCTGCAGGTCGGCGACCGGACGATCGAGGTGAAGATCCCGGCCGGCATCGAGGCCGGCCGCCAGATCCGGCTCGCGAAGCAGGCCCCGGGCGGCGGCGACCTGCTGCTCGAGATCGAGTACCGGCCGCACCCGCGCTTCTCGGTCGAGGGGCGGGACGTCAGCCTCAGGCTGCCGATCGCGCCGTGGGAGGCGGCGCTCGGCGCCACGGTGTCGGTACCGACGCTCGCGGGCCCCGTCGAGCTCCGGATTCCGCCGGGCTCGAGCAGCGGCCGCCGGATGCGGCTGCGCGGACGCGGTCTGCCTGGCCCGCCCGCCGGCGACCAGTACGTGGTGCTCGAGGTCGCGGTGCCGCCGGCGGACAACGACGAACGACGCGCGCTCTACGAGCGGCTGCGGGATGCCTGTCGCGGATTCGACCCGCGCGCCGGCCGCTGAGCGGCGCGAATCGCGGGCGGTCAGCCGCCGAGGAACTGCTTGACCGTGCGCGCGAGGTCTGCCTCGTCGACCGGCTTGGTCAGATAGGCCTTCGCGCCTTGGCGCGCGCCCCAGACCTTGTCCGTTTCCTGGTCCTTGGTCGTGACCAGGACCACCGGGATGTGCGCGGTCGCCGGGTCCTTCGTGATCTGGCGGGTGGCCTGGAACCCGTTCAGGTTCGGCATCACGACGTCCATCAGCACGAGGTCCGGCTTCTCCTTCCTCGCGACCTCGACGCCCAGCGCGCCATCCGTTGCGGTCAGGACCTGGTGCCCCAGCCCCTCGACGATGCGCTGGAGCTGGAGCAGTTGCGAGGGCGAGTCATCGACGATCAGCACACGTGCCATGGTGGACCCCGGAAGACGAAACCGTTGACATCGGGGCAGCGCCCCTCCCCTCCCGCGCGACGGAACCGGAGCCTTCAGCCCCCGATCCGAACCACCGTCCGGCCGCGCGCGTTCCCGTCCAGCATCCTAGCAAAAACGGCGGGCAGCCCATCGAGCCCGACCTCGTCGGTGCCGATGCGGTCGAGCCGTCGCGGCTTCCAGTCGTCGGCGAGTCGCTCCCAGACCGCGCGGCGGATCGGGTACGGCGTCCCGGCGGAGGCGATGCCGAGCAGGCTGACGCCGCGGATGATGAACGGCATCACGGTGGTCGCGAGTTCCGGTCCGCCGGTCAGGCCGCAGACTGCGATCGAGCCATAGGGTCGGATCACGCGGGTGAGGCCGGCGAGCATCTCGCCGCCGACGTTGTCGATCGCGCCGGCCCAGGTCGCGCTCTCGAGCGGGCGCTGCCCCCAGTAGAGGCCATGGCGCGAGATGCACTGGGTCGCGCCGAGCGACTTCAGGAAGTCGAACGCGTCGGGCTTGCCGGTGATCGCGTGGACCTCGAATCCGGCGCCGGTCAGGATGTCGATCGCGAGGCTGCCGACGCCGCCGGTCGCGCCGGTCACGACGATCGGCCCCATCTCCGGGACCTGGCCGTTGTCGGTCAGCCGCTTGAGCGCGAGGCCGGCCGTGAACCCGGCCGTCCCGAGCACCATTGCGTCGCGCAGCGACAGTCCCGATGGCAGCGGCACGATGTCATCGCCGGCGACGCGCGCGTAGTCGGCGTAGCCGCCGTCGCGGGTCTCCGACAGCCCGCAGCCGGTGACGACGACCGCGTCGCCCTCGCGCCAGCGCGGATCGGTCGAGGCGACCACGTGCCCGGCCAGATCGATGCCGCCGTTGAGCGTCGGCTCGCGCAGGATCCGACCCCTGCCGGTGCCGGCCAGCGCGTCCTTGTAGTTGACCGAAGACCAGGCCACCCGCACGATCACGTCGCCGGGGGTCAGCTGGTCGAGCGTCAGCGGTTCGATGCCGCTGCGATACGGCGTCTCGCGGCTGTGGATTCGGAAGGCGCGGAACGGGACGTCGGGAAGGGACATCGAAGGCTCACTCCGGCTCGAGCACGATCGGGATCGACGGCGGGGTCTCGCCCGGGATGACCGTCTCGGTGCGCGCGCGATGGCCCGGGCTCGTCACCGTCAACGTGACCCGCTCGAGGACCGCTTCGCAGCGGGCTTCGCCGAGGAAGGTGCGGCCCGAAAAGGTGTCGAACGGCACCCGGATCGAGAACGCGCCTTCGGCATCGGTGTCGCGCTGGTTCGAGACCTGGCCGGCCGCGCGCTCGTTCCACGTCGCGACCACGCGCGCGTCGGGGATCGGACGTCCCTCGCCGTCGACGACGCGGCCGGCGATCGTGAACTCGGACAGCGGGCACTGGGCGTGCGCGGAGAGCGCGGCGAGCGCCAGCGCGAGACCGAAGGTGACGGCGATGGATCCGGTTCGACGCATCGCTTCTTCCCGCCTGGCCTCAGCCCGGGCCGTTGGCCTTGTGCAGCGCGCGGCGGTCGACCGCGAGCGCGGCCTCGTGGACGGCCTCCGACAGCGTCGGATGCGCGTGGCAGATCCGCGCGAGGTCCTCGGCCGCGCCGTGGAACTCCATCGCGACCACGCACTCGGCGATCAGCTCGGAGACGCAGGCGCCGACCATGTGCACGCCGAGGATCCGGTCGGTCTCGGCGTGCGCGATCATCTTGACCAGGCCCGCGGTCTCGTTCATCGCGACCGCGCGTCCGATCGCCGCGAACGGGAAGCTGCCGGTGCGGTACGGGATGCCGGCGGCCTTGACCTCGGCCTCGGTCTTGCCGACCCACGCGATCTCGGGCTCGGTGTAGATCACCCACGGGATCGTGTCGTGGTTGACGTGGCCGGCCTTGCCGGCGATCAGCTCGGCGACCGCGACGCCCTCCTCGGAGCCCTTGTGCGCGAGCATCGCGCCGCGCACGCAGTCGCCGACCGCCCAGACGCCCTCGACGCCGGTCCAGTTGTGGTCGTCGACCACGTAGCGGCCACGCTCGTCGAGCCGGACGCCCGAATCCGGATCGACGCAGTCCTCGCTCGCCGCGCGCCGGCCGACCGCGACCAGCAGCTTGTCGAAGACCAGCGTCTCCTCGCCCTTCGCGTCGGCGTAGGTGACGTGGACCGCGCCCTTCTTGACCTCGGCCTTCGAGACCTTGGCGCCGAGGCGGATGTCGAGTCCCTGCTTGCGGAACTCCTTCAGCGCCGCGCGCGCGATGTCGGCGTCGGCGGCGGCGAGGAAGTCGGTCATCGCCTCGAGGATCACGACCTCGCTGCCGAGGCGCTTCCAGACGCTGCCGAGCTCGAGCCCGATCACGCCGGCGCCGATCACGCCGAGCCGCTTCGGAACCTCGGCGAGGTCGAGCGCGCCGGCGTTGTCGAGGATGTGCCTGCCGTCGAACTTTGCGAACGGCAGCTCGATCGGCTTCGAGCCGGTCGCGAGCACGACGTTGGTGCCGCGGATCTCGGTCTTCGCGCCGTCGGCCGCGGTGATCTCGACCACGCGGTCCTTCCGGAGCCGGCCGAAGCCGTGGAAGGCCGTGACCTTGTTGGCCTTGAACAGCTGCGTGATGCCGGAGGTGAACTGCTTCACGATCTTGTCCTTGCGCCCGATCATGCGCGCGACGTCGATCGTGGGCTCCTTCGCGGCGATGCCGTGGTCGGCGAAGGCGTGGGTCAGGTCGTGGAACTGCTTCGAGGAGTCGAGCAGCGCCTTCGACGGGATGCAGCCGACGTTGAGGCAGGTGCCGCCGAGCGCCTGCTTGCCGTCCTTGCCGGTGAAGGCGTCGATGCAGGCGGTCTTGAGACCCAGCTGCGCGGCGCGGATCGCGCCGACGTAGCCGGCGGGGCCAGCCCCGATGAAGACGACGTCGAACTGTTCCATGCGATCGCTACTCCGAAGGCGTCACGGGATTGCGGGCGGCGCGTGGCGAGGAGGCGTCGTCGCGTGACCTGCGTGGACGCCCGCGGAATCGACGACGAACCGGGTCGGCACCGGTTCCCGCGGGCCCGTGCTCATTCGCCACTCGCCATGGGCCATTCACCCGCCTCACAGCCCCAGCAGCATCCGCTGCGGGTTCTCGAGCTGGTTCTTGATGTCGACGAGGAAGGTCACCGCGTCCTTGCCGTCGATGATCCGGTGGTCGTAGGACAGCGCGATGTACATCATCGGCGCGGCGACCACCTGCCCGTTCTCGACGATCGCGCGCTCCTTGACCGCGTGCATGCCGAGGATCGCGCTCTGCGGCGGGTTCACGATCGGGGTCGAGAACAGCGAGCCGAACACGCCGCCGTTGGTGATCGTGAAGGTGCCGCCCTGCAGGTCCTCGATCCCGAGCCCGCCCTCGCGCGCCTTCTTCGCGTAGTCGAGGATCGCGCGCTCGATGTCGGCGAACGACAGCGCCTCGCAGTTGCGCAGCACCGGGGTCACGAGGCCGCGATCGGTCGAGACCGCGATCGAGATGTCGCTGTAGGCGTGGTAGACGATGTCGCTGCCGTCGACCGAGGCGTTGACCACCGGATGCCGGCGCAGCGCCTCGGCGGCGGCGCGCACGAAGAAGCTCATGATGCCGAGCCGCACGCCGTGGGTCTTCTCGAAGGCCTCGCCGAGCGCCTTGCGCATGTCCATGACCGGCTTCATGTTGACCTCGTTGAACGAGGTCAGCATCGCGATCGAGTTCTTCGACTGCATCATGCGCTCGGCGATGCGCTGGCGCATCCGCGTCATCGGCACGCGCTGCTCGGCGCGCGCGCCGGCCGGTGCCGTCGTCGCGGCAGCGGCCGATGGCGCCGGCCGCGCGGCGGCTGCGACGGCGTCCTCCTTGGTCACGCGGCCACCGCGGCCGGT
>PVBP01000102.1 GCA_002995625.1 Lysobacteraceae bacterium
TAAGCGGCCAGATCAATCGCGAAGCGATTGATTGGTCCGCTTGAGCGAGTAGTTAGGGCGCGCTCGCACATGCTATGGAACTACGGTGCATGCCCGCCCCTCGTTTGCATAGTGAGCCATCACAGCCGCAATGATCACGTCGCGCTCCTCGGGGGAGACTGGCCTGACTACGGAGCCGCCCTTATCCAGCCAATCCTTGATCGAGTCCTTGTGCACGACGCGGCCTCGCGAGAAGAAACCTGCCTCGAAGTCGACCCAGACCAGGACACTAAGCCCATCGGATCGATAGGCGAGAGTCTCTCGATCAACCCAGTCGATACTGACTGACATACCTCGACGAACCTCCCTGCGCGCCCTAACTACTATTCGACAGCGATGTGACTTGTTGCAACGACGCGTAGCGTCGTTGTCGGCCTCGACTCGAGGCTCGGGACTTGTCCGCGATCAACCACTTGCTCGCCCTCGCGTTCTGCCCCTTGACGCATAGCGCCGCGGCCTTTGCCCTCCGGGCGCACGTCAGATGACGCATAACTCTACCCTGACATCGCGCTTCTGGGGGTTTTCCTACGCGCTTCCGCGGTCCGCGGCCATCGTCGCGCTCCCCCTCGCCGAGTATCGTGGTGGCCCTTGCCGCTGCAGGCTGCGTGGGTGCAACCCTACTCCCGGCACGGGATTGGGGCAAGTCGGACGCCGCGGCTGCTCGAGCGGATGCGAGCGCGTGTGTGCCGACTGGGTCTGGCGTACTGCACGGGGCAGGCCTACAAGGGATAACTTCGGCGTTTCGTCCTCTCCAACGCGGAAGCGGCATCCGCGCGAGATGGGGGCGGACGAGGACGAAATCGGTTCCCATGTGCAGTTTCATCCGTGCATGAGGCTTGCAGCTCATGATCGCGATCGCGAGCGGCACCAGAAGGTGGGCGCGGGCCAGCCGCGCCGCCGGCGGCGCTCATACCGGCACGGCGGTCAGGCCGAGATCACCAAGGCGACGCCGACTGTCCTCGGAGGCGCGGTGGCGGCCACCGAGGGGCTGTTTGTTCGGCGATGGATAGCCCGAGGGCGTCATGGCGAGACGCAAGGAGCGCGGCGGGGACGCACGCCGCAGCGCGGGCTGGCGTGGCGACCGATGATCCGACTGGGTTCGGACCGATGAGGCGTTCGCGATCGCGACCACCGAGGCGGCAGCGAAGCCAGAGGTGACGGAGCTGCTGTCCCAACTGCCCGACGAGTGCACGCTCGAGGACATCCAGTATGACCTCTACGTGCTCCAGAAGATCAGACGGGGTAAGGCCGACCTGGCAGCTGGCCGTGCACTCACCCAGCCCGAAGCGCGCGCACGACTGCAGCCATGGCTGGGGGACTGATCTGGTCGAGCAGCGCGCTCGATGGTCTCGAAGCCATCGCCGAGTCCATCGGTCGGGATTCGCCCTTCCATGCCAGGCGGGTCGGTGATGAGGCATTCGCGCTGGCCGAGTCGGCCGCCGAACATCCGTTGATCGGGGGCATCGTTCCCGAACTCGCGAACCACTCGATTCGGGAGCGCTTCCTTTTCAGCCATCGCATGCTCTACCGCATCCGAGACGCGGGGATCGAGGTTCAAGCCATCGTGCACGTCGGCCGGCCTGACGTTGTTCCCTGTCTTCGACATGGCTTTTCGAGTCAAACCCTGGCTTTGCAGCGCAAAGCTCTTCGCGGGCCGCGGATTGACCGCGCTCTTGCTTCTCACCTCGTGGGAGAAGGTGGCCGCAGGCCGGATGAGGGGTGCGACTTCCCTGCTGCAGCTCCCCCTCTCCCCAACCCCTCTCCCACGAGGGGAGAGGGGCTCGTCTCGCCGCATTCCCGGACGTTTGCGGGCCACCGGAGACTGCTCGCCGCGCCACCAACGGCAGACACAAGAACAGGGGAATCCTCAGGCCGCCGGTTGCTTCAACCGTAGGGATCGGCGATTCCCAGCCCCGCGAGGATCCGGACCTCGAGCGACTCCATCCGCTCGGCTTCGGCGGGTTCCATGTGGTCGTGGCCGACGAGGTGCAGCGTGCCGTGGACGGTCAGGTGGGCCCAGTGGTCGGCCGGGCGCTTGCCCTGTGCGCGGGCCTCGCGCGCGACGATCGGGGCGCACAGCACGAGGTCGCCGAGCAGGCGCGGCCCCTTCACGCCCTTCGGCAGCGGCTCGGCCGGAAACGAGAGCACGTTGGTCGCGTGGTCGCGCTGCCGATAGTCGCGATTGAGCGCGCGGCCCTCGGCCTCGTCGACGACGCGGATCGAGACCAGTCCGTGCCGGCGCTGGCCGGCGAGCGCGGCGCGGACCCAGCGCGCGAAGCTGGCCGGCGCAGGCACGCCGCGCCGGCCGCAGCCGTACGAGACGGCGACCTCGATCGGGTCGGCGGCGATCGCGGATGCGGCGCGGCGGGCGGTCATGCGGGACTTCCGGGAAATGCGTCCCTACGCCGACGGCGGCTCGGCGCGGGCCTCGTGCGCCTCGTAGGCCTCGACGATGCGCGCGACCAGCGGGTGGCGCACGACGTCGCGCGCGGTGAAGAACGTGAAGCTCATGCCGTGGACGCCGCGCAGCACCTCGATCGCGTGGCGCAGGCCGGAGGTCTGGTGGCGCGGCAGGTCGACCTGGGTCAGGTCACCGGTGACGACGCAGCAGGAGCCGAAGCCGATCCGGGTCAGGAACATCTTCATCTGCTCGATCGTCGTGTTCTGGGCCTCGTCGAGGATCACGAAGGCGTCGTTCAGCGTGCGCCCGCGCATGAAGGCCAGCGGCGCGATCTCGATCACGTTGCGCTCGATCAGCTTGGCGACCTTCTCGAAGCCGAGCATCTCGTAGAGCGCGTCGTAGAGCGGGCGGAGGTACGGATCGACCTTCTGGGTCAGGTCGCCGGGCAGGAAGCCGAGCCGCTCGCCGGCCTCGACCGCGGGGCGCGTCAGCACGATGCGCTGCACGCGGCCGGCGTTGAGCGCGTCGACCGCCATCGCGACCGCGAGGTAGGTCTTGCCGGTGCCGGCCGGGCCGATGCCGAAGTTGATGTCGTGGACCTGGATCGCGTGCAGGTAGCGCGTCTGGTTGGCGCCTCGGGCGCGGATCGCGCCGCCCTTGACCTTGATCGCGACCGTCTGGGCCTTCTCGGCCTCGCGCTCCGCGGCCTCGTCGATGCCGCTGCCGGCCAGCAACAGGTTCACGCGGTGGCCGTCGAGGATTTCGCCGGCGGTCGCGGCATAGAGTTCGCCGAGCGCGCGCGCGGCCAGCCGCACCGCGAACTCGGGGCCGGTGATCCGGAACAGGTTGCCGCGGCTGGCGAGCTCGACGCCGAGGCGCTTCTCGATCTGCCTGAGGTGCGCGTCGAAGGGCCCCGCGAGGTTCGCGAGGCGTTCGTTGTCGATCGGTTCGAGGGCGAGGTCGATCTGGACCACGTCGCCGCTCATGCGGCGGCGTCCTCGGCGACCACGACCCGCCCGCGCAGCGAGTTCGGCATCGCTTCGGTGATCTCGACCTCGACGAACTCGCCGATCAGGCGCGGCGGACCGTCGAAGTTGACGACGCGATTGTTCTCGGTCCGGCCGGCCAGCTGGCGCGGATCCTTCCGGCTGTGGCCGTCGACCAGCACGAGCTGGCGGGTGCCGACCATGGCCTCGCTGATGCGGCGTGCGTTGGCGTCGATCGCCGCCTGCAGGCGGTGCAGGCGCGCCTTCTTCACGTCCTCGGGCGTGTCGTCGGCGAGGTTCGCGGCCGGCGTGCCGGGGCGGCGCGAGTAGACGAACGAGAAGCTCTGGTCGAAGCCGATCTCGGCGACCAGCCTCATCGTCTGCTCGAAGTCGGCCTCGGTCTCGCCGGGGAAGCCGACGATGAGGTCGGTCGAGATCGAGATGTCGGGCCGCACCGCGCGCAGCCAGCGGATCTTCGCCTTGTACTCGAGCACGGTGTGGCCGCGCTTCATCGCCGCGAGGATCCGGTCCGAGCCGGCCTGGATCGGCAGGTGCAGGTAGTTCGCGAGCTTGCCCACCCGTGCGTAGGCGTCGATCAGCCGGTCGGTGAACTCGACCGGGTGCGAGGTCGTGAAGCGGATCCGGCCGATGCCGTCGATCGCGGCGATCGTCTCGATCAGGAGCGCGAGGTCGGCGATCTCGCCATCGTGCATCGGGCCGCGGTAGGCGTTGACGTTCTGGCCGAGCAGGTTGACCTCGCGCACGCCCTGCGCCGCGAGCTCGGCGACCTCGGCGACGACGTCGTCGAAGGGCCGGCTCACTTCCTCGCCGCGGGTGTAGGGCACGACGCAGAACGAGCAGTACTTGCTGCAGCCCTCCATGATCGAGACGAAGGCGGTCGGACCGTCCTTGCGCGGCGGCGGCAGGTGGTCGAACTTCTCGATCTCGGGGAACGAGATGTCGACCTGGGGCCGCCCGCTGTCACGCCGGGCCTCGATCATTTCCGGCAGCCGGTGCAGCGTCTGCGGGCCGAAGACGAGATCGACGAACGGCGCGCGCTCGAGGATCGCGTCGCCTTCCTGGCTCGCGACGCAGCCGCCGACGCCGATCACGAGTCCCGGATGCTTCGCCTTCAGCTGCTTCCACCGGCCGAGCTGGCTGAACACCTTCTCCTGGGCCTTCTCGCGGATCGAGCAGGTGTTGATCAGGATGACGTCGGCTTGGGTCTCGTCGTCGGTGACGACGAGGCCATGAGAGGCGGCGAGCACGTCGACCATCTTGGCCGAGTCGTACTCGTTCATCTGGCAGCCGTGGGTCTTGACGTAGAGCTTGCCGGCCATGGCACTCGTCCGACGGGCGGGCGACGGGACCGCGAAGTGTAGCGCCGGAGCCTCGTCCGACTTGGCATTCCGGCGTTTCCGGTCGATACTGCCGCGGTCATGCCTGCCCGACCCGCCGTCCGCCGACACCTCACGCTCGCGCTTGCGCTGGCCGCGGGCGGGATCGGCTCGGGCGCAGCCACGCCCGTCGCGGCCGGCGAGGTCTACAAGTTCCGCGACAAGGACGGCGTGGTCCACGTCACCAGCAACCCGGCCGACCGGCGCAAGGCGGTCGGCGCGGTGCAGACGATCCGCGTGCCGAACGCCGCGCCGGCCCGCGTGACCGTCGCACCGGAGACGCCGGTTGCGACGCGACCATCCGGCGCGGCCTCCGGCGTGACCGGGAACGCGATCGCGACGAATCCGCCCGCCGCGGCGCCCGAGCCCGCGCCGGCACGGACCCGCACGGTGGTCACGACGATGTACGTCGTCCGCCGCGCCAACGGCGTCGTCGAGTACACCAATGTGCGGCCCGCCGGGCGCTACGAGCGCAGCTTCGCGGTCGTGACCGGCGGGCTCGCGGCCGACCCGGACTCGCGGATCGACTGGAACTCGGTCGGCCTGAACCTGACCGCGTACGCCGCCGAGATCGCGGCCGCAACCGCGCGCCACGGCGTCGATCCGGCGCTGGTGCGCGCGATCATGCACGCCGAATCGGCGTTCCAGCGCAACGCGCTGTCGCCGAAGGGCGCCCAGGGCCTGATGCAGCTGATGCCGGCGACCGCCGGCGACTACGGCGTCACCGACGCCTTCGACCCGGTGCAGAACATCGACGCCGGCGTCGAGCACCTCGCGATGCTGCTCGACCTCTACGACGGCGACGTCACGCTCGCCGCCGCGGCCTACAACGCGGGCCAGGGCGCCGTCGCGCGCTACGGCCGCCAGGTGCCGCCGTTCGCGGAGACCCAGGTCTACGTGCAGCGCGTCAACACGCTGCACCAGCGCTACCGCAGCGAGATGGCGCTGGCGGCGAACCCGGCCACGCCGACGAGCCCGACGACCGGCGCCTCGCAGTAGGGTGCGCCTCGGCGCGCCGCGGTCGATTGCCCGTCCGGTCGCCCGTTCGGGTATCGCATCGCGTACGAGGCGCGCTGACGCGCACGCTGCGGACGATGGCCTCGCCAACGCCTGCTCCCACGCCGCGCGGCTATCCTCGGGCGATGGACGCGATCGCCGACGAAGCGCTGCTCGCCGAGGTCCACGCGCTCGACACCCGGATCGTCGCGGCCGCACGTGGGCTGCGGCTGCTCGCGACGATCAGCTGGCCGCGCCACCTGCAGGCGGAGTTCGTCGCGGCGTGGGAGCACGGCCACCACCGGCTGCCGCGGGTCGAGTACGCGCCACGCGACCATTCGGCCGAGCGCGCCGAGTTCGCCGCGATCGCGCTGGCCGCGCGCGAGCTCGGCGAGCATCCGCTGGCCGACTACGTCGCGCGCACCGCCGAGGCCTTCGCGATCGTCGCCGCGATGCTCGACGCGGCCGGCAGCGCGGCGTTCACCGAGCATTCGATGCGGCTGTTCGGGCTGCCGGGCGATCTGCTGCCCGGCGCCGAGCTGACCAACCTCGACGCCGCGCGCCACTTCATCACGCTCGCCGACGAGCTGATGCCGACGCTCGCCGACCAGGAGCCCGAGACCACGATGCCGGCCGAGACGCTGCGCGACGAGCTCGCGCGCGTGATCGACGCGGTCTTCGGCGAGGGCCGCGTGCGGGTCGAGCTCGACCCGGACCTGTTGCCGAAGGCGGCCGCGGGCCCGACGCGCATCCGCCTCCGCGCCGGCACCGAGTTCACCGACTACGACCGCCGCCAGCTGCTCGAGCACGAGGCCTTCGTCCACACGCTGACGTCATTGAACGGTCGTGCGCAGCCGAACCTGCCGAGTCTCGGCATCGCCTCGCCGCGCGTGACCGCGACCCAGGAGGGGCTCGCGACCTTCGCCGAGCTCGCGACCGGCTCGATGGACCTCAGGCGAATGAAGCGGATCTCGCTGCGGATCGTCGCGATCGACATGGCGCTCAAGGGCGCCGACTTCATCGACGTGTTCGGCTACTTCGTCGAGGCCGGCCACGATCCGAACGAGGCCTTCATCAGCGCGCAGCGCGTGTTCCGCGGCGTGCCGCTGACGGGCGGCGAGGCCTTCACGAAGGACACCGTGTACCTGCACGGCCTGCTCGGCGTGCACACGTTCTTCCGCTGGGCGCTCAAGCACCGCCGGCTCTCGCTCGGGCGCGCGCTGTTCGCCGGCAAGATGGGCCTTCACGACGCGATCGCGCTCGAGCCGTGGATCGCATCGGGCTGGATCGCGCCGCCGACCTTCCTGCCGCGCTGGATGGAACGCGCCAACGGCCTCGCCGGCCTGCTCGCCTTCGCCCAGTTCTCGCACCGGATCCGCCTCGACCGCGTGGTCGCCGAGGATCTGGTGCTGGGGTTGTGATCCGGGACAGCAGGGGACGCGCGGCGCAGGGCGTCGGTCGATGCCGACCACTCCGGGGACGGCGCCGTGAGATCCATCCCTTCGCAGCGATCGCATGCCGGCGGCCTTCGGGGGGGCGTCCATGAATCGGACCGATCGGGCGACGCTCGCGACAGCGTTTGGGGCGACGATCGCCCGAGGGCGCCCCCCGAAGATCGCCCCGATGGCCCCCCGGGCGGTCCCGCGTGCGGCTGACCCAGGTCGCCGCCCTGTCGCGGGCCGCGGCGCGGGTCGATTGGCTGTCCGGCCTCCGGCAGCCCGCATGGCGCGATGACGCGATCGCGCGTCCGCGGCCCGACCCGGCCGACGCGCCCGCGCGCCCCGCCGAAGCGCTCGCCGGCGCGCCGCATGCGGCGCGAAAGCCCGGCTC
>PVBP01000103.1 GCA_002995625.1 Lysobacteraceae bacterium
GGCTCGCCGCTCGACCGCGCCGCGCTCGACTGGCATCTCGACGCGCCGACCCCGGCGCTGCTGGCGGGCTTCGACGTCGTCGTGAAGTCGCCCGGCATCAGCCCCTACCTCTCGCCGGCGCCCGAGGCGCTCGCGCTCGGCGCGCGGCTCGCATCGGGCAGCGCGCTGTGGTTCGCCGAATCGGCCGCGCGCCGCACGATCGCGGTCACCGGCACCAAGGGCAAGAGCACGACCACGGCGCTGGTCGCGCATCTCCTGCGCCGCGCGGGGCTGCGCGTCGCGCTCGCCGGCAACATCGGCGTGCCGCTGCTCGATCTCATCGACCCGCCGGTCGAGCCGGACTTCTGGGTGCTGGAACTCTCGAGCTTCCAGATCGCCGACCTCGGTGCCGTGCCCGAGATCGCCGCGGTGCTGAACCTCCATCCCGAGCATCTCGACTGGCACCTCGGCGTCGAGCGCTACTTCCGCGACAAGATGCGGCTGCTCGGGCCGATCGACGGCCGCCATCCGCGCGTCTCGGTGCTGAACGCGCGCCAGGCCTATCCCGACGGCACCGTGCCGCCGGCCGGCGTGGTCCGCTTCGGCGATCCCGCGGGCTTCCACGTCCGCGACGGCGCGGTGTGGCGTGGCCCGCGGCGGCTCGTCGAGGGCCGCGACCTCGCGCTGCCCGGCGCCCACAACCTCGACAATCTCGCCGCGGCGCTCGCGATCGTCGAGGCCGCCGGCGCCGACGCCGCGGCGCTGGCGCCCGAAGCGCGGCACTTCCGCGCGCTGCCGCATCGGCTGGCGCCGCTCGGCGTCCGCGATGGCGTGCTCTGGGTCGACGACAGCATCGCGACCACGCCGCACGCGACCCTCGCCGCGCTCGCGCACTTCGCGGATCGGCCGGTCACGGTGCTGGTCGGCGGCTTCGACCGCGGCCTCGACTGGACGGCGTTCGCGGCGGCGATCGCGCCGGCACCACCGCACCGGATCCTGTGCTTCGGCGCCGCCGGCGCGCGGATCGCGACGACGCTCGCGGGCGATCCGGCGCTGGCGCCGCACGTCGCGCGGCTCGAGACCCTCGATGCCGCCGTCGCGGCCGCGCGGCGGGTCACGCCGGAAGGCGGCGTGATCCTGCTCTCGCCCGGCGCGCCGAGCTTCGATGCCTTTCGCGACTACGCCGCGCGCGGGCGATACTTCGCGGCGGCCGGAGGCTTTCCGGCCGACGCGCACTCGATCGAGGGGCTGGGGCTATGAACGCGACGATGCATCGCGTCTGGGACGGGCCGGTGCGACTGTTCCACTGGCTGGTCGTGCTGATCGTGCTGCTGCAATGGGCCAGCGCCGAATGGCGGCTGCTGTCGATGGACTGGCACTTCCGGCTCGGCTACCTGATGCTGGGCCTCGTGCTGTGGCGCGTGCTGTGGGGCTTCTTCGGCAGCGAGAACGCACGCTTCGCGCACTTCGTGCGCGGCCCGGGGGCGGTCGCGCGCTATGCGCCGACCGTGTTCGAGCGACGGCCCGATGCGATCGCCGGCCACAATCCGCTCGGCGGCTGGTCGGTCGTCGCGCTGCTCGCGGTGTTGTTCGTTCAGGCCGGCAGCGGGCTGTTCGCGAGCGACGACATCTTCCGCTTCGGGCCGCTGGCCGAGCGCGTCCCGGCCGACGTGGTCGATGCGATGACCGATCTGCACGAAGGGCTCACCAACGGGCTGCTCGCGCTGATCGCATTGCACCTCGCAGCGATCGTGTGGCACGCGGTCTGGAAGCGCGAGAACCTGGTCGCGCCGATGATCACCGGCCGTCGCGCCTTCGCGACCGATCCCGGCCTGCGATTCGCCGGCTGGCTGCGCGCGCTCGCGCTCGGCGCCGTCAGCGGCGGCGCGGTCTGGGCGCTGATTTCGTGGGGACGCCTGGCCTGAGTCGTGCGCGAGCTCGCCGGATCGGCGTGGCCCTCCAAGGCGAGAACTGCCTCGAACCGCGTCCCACGCCCGTGGCGCCCGAGCGCTCCCGACCCATCCGTCCGAAATGAACCGGGTGCGCAGGTCGAGAGCGGGACCGAGTCCGTGGACTAGTAGCTCCCGACCCTTACCGGCAACGTCTCGACACGTCCGACTCTGCGCGCCGCGGCAACGACGTCGGGATGCCTGCGAATCGCCTCACGCGCGGCCTCGATCCGCGCCTCGATCGGCATTGCCACGGCCCTGGCCGTCGGACCTCGCTGGAGCATCAAGAGCGCGCCTTCACGGGTCCGGTCGCTCTCGAGCCTCCGAACCACGTGTGCCGCGGCCTTCTCGATGTCGCCGACGCAGATCAGGGCTCCGGTGTAGGCCGACGGACCATCGCTGCTGCGGGATTCCAGCCGGCGCAAGGCGGCTTCCGCGCCAGTCGTATCCCCGAGTTGCGCACTTGCACAAACCCGGACGTTCTCGATCAATGCCTCGCCGTAGGGGCTTGCATCGCCGAGGTGCGGCAGAAGTTCGAGCGCTTCATGCGCCCGACCTTCCAGCATGAGATACATCGCGTGGTTGATCGCTGGCCCGATATTGATCCGTCCGTCATCCAGTCCCGATGCCGCCCGCCGAGCCTTTCGGCCTTCGTCGATTCGGCCGAGGTTGTACAGGAACGAGCCGTAGACATCCAGCAACCACGGACGGAACTCGTCGCGATCGATGAATCTCGTCGGGTCGGCCTGGTCGCGCTCGAGCGCATTCATCGTGATTCGCAGGCCCGCGACATCGCGATTGGCCGTCAGCAGGACGAGTGCGTGGAGGTAGACGGCTTCCATGAGTTCAGGATTCGCGTTCATGGCCCTTCGCGATCGCAGGATGTCCCGCCGCGCGGCCTCGGCGAGATTGAACTTCGACGATATTCCGGGCTCGCTCCACAGGGCCGAAAAGCGGCGGTCCACGCGCATCAGCACGATGGATTCGATGTCCAGCACTGGCCGCAGACGATCGCGCGCCCGCTCCACGTGTCCCTGCGCGAGCAGCAGTCGCGCGTGGTCCATCCGCAAGAAATCATCGAAGTAGGGGGCTGGCGGTCGATATCCCATCCCCTGCAGCAGGTCGTGGACTTCGAGCGCGCTCGCGCGAGTGCGGTCGGAGCGCATGAGTGCGGACAGGAAGCGACTGACGAGGCCCAGATCGAGCTCGCGGACCATCTCCGGCGCCCGTCGGGCAAGGACATGAAATGCCTCGATGCTGTCGTCGATACGGTCGAGTTCGAGTCCGAAATGCAGTTGCAGCCAGCGCAGCCACAGATCGTCCGGCTCGATCAGGGTCGCGCGTCTCGTGAGCTCTGACGCGACTTCAGGCCGATCCTGCTCGAGCGCGCATTGGATGACCTCCTCGTAGTGCGCCGTTGCCGGGTCCCGGATCGAGTCGCCTGCAGCAGGCGAAGTCAACTCGACCTCCCAGTCTCGGGCAGCGAAGTCAATGCACCGCTGATCGAGCGCCGCTTCGTTCGCGGTGGCCTCCGGCGCAATGCTGTCCTGTCCGGTAGCTTGATCCCCGAATCGCGGATCGGCGCAGGCTGCGGTGAGCAGGCAGCACGCAAGCAGCGCAAGTCGACTCATCGGTCAAATCTCGTGACTGAACGCAGGTGGTGCGAGATGGTGAGGGTCTCCCGGGCTTCTTCGGCCGGCAACCGAGATCGAGGGCCGGCCGGGTCGGGAGACGACGTTTTGCCAGCTGGTCGGCTTCGATCGTGCACTTGCTTCGCCTGTTCGAGCCTCGGCGGAATCGCCGGAATCTGGCGCTCCGGGCGAAGGACGCCGTTCGCCCGGTGCGGGTTGGCAGGATACGATGCTTCGGGCCTGCTGCGGCTCCGCGTTGCCCGGTCCGGTGTCCGGGGGTCCGCGTTCGAATACACTCGATTCGGGCCTCATCGCGTGAGAGGAATCGGCATGTCACGAAATCACTTTCTCTCGATCTGGACGAGGCCCCGCGAAACGATCCGCGCGATCGTGGCCGAAGATCCGCGGCGGCACGTCCTGGTGCTGGCGATGCTGTCGGGCATCGCCCAGGCGCTGGACCGTGCGAGTCTTCGCCATGTCGGTGACCGCGTCGAGTGGCCGGTGCTGGCGGCAGTGGCCGTGGTCGGCGGGTCGCTCTTCGGGATCCTGTCCATCTATCTGGTGGCGGTCCTGCTGCGGCTGACCGGGAGTTGGCTGGGCGGCCGCGCGGACCACGCGGCGCTGCGGGCCGCGATGGCGTGGGCATCCATCCCCGTCATTGCAACGCTCCTTCTGTGGCCGATCCAGATCGGCCTGTTCGGGATGGAGAACTTCTCGAGCATCACGCCGCGGATCGACGCCAGTCCGATGATTAACGTGGCATTCGCTGGAATCAGCCTCATACTGGGCGTCTGGTCGTTCGTGCTGGCGCTCAAGACCATTGGCGAAGTGCACGGTTTTTCGGCCTGGCGTGCCCTTGGCAGCGTATTGATCGCCAGCGTGATTGCGGTCGCTGTGGTGGTCGCGTTCGTGTTCGCGCTGACGCATCTGCTGCAGTGACCGCGCGCCATCGGTGACGAGCCCGGGTGCCCTCGGAAAACCCCGACTGCGAGATCCGGGACGTGGTTCGGTTCATCGCCGGTCGCCGGTGCCGGCGCGAACTTCCTGCGCTGCTCCGCCGCGGGGTCCGCCTCGGAACGAGAGCGACCGCTCAGTCGGCCTTGTACTGGTCGTGGCAGGCCTTGCAGGTGCCTGCGGTCTTGCCGAACTGCGCCTTCGCCGCGTCGGCGTCGCCGCCTTTCGCGATCGTCGCGAGCGCGGCGGCCTCGCGCTGGAAGTCGGCCATCTTCGCGTCGAAGCCGGCGCGGTTGGACCAGATCGCGGGGAGGGCTTCGGTCCTCGCGCCCCTGTCCGAACCGGGCGGGAAGCCCTCGTCCAGCATCAGCGACAGCTGCGCCACGCGCTCGGCGCGGCGCGCGAACTCGGCCGGGTCGAAGTCGCGCTGGCCGCGCACCATCTGGCTCATCGCGGTGAAGTTCCAGCCGACCAGCGAATAGACGTTCTGCCGGTACTTGATCGCGCGATCGGGGGCGGCCGACTGGGCGACGGCGACGCCGGCTGCGGCGAGGCCGGCAACGATCAGGGCGAGACGGGCGGGGCGGATCATGCGGGCTCCTTGGAGGGTCGAAGCGACGACGGCATCACGGTCCGGCGGCGTACCATGCGCTCTCGCCCGAACGGAGCCGACGCGATGGTACGCCTGATCCTGGCCACATGGGGTGCGATGCTGGCGATGAACGCGCAAGCCGAGGTGAAGACCCGTGCCCTCGAGTACACGGTCGATGGCGTCGAGTTCGCCTCGACCCTGGTCTGGGACGATGCCGCGCCGGGCCCGCGGCCCGGGCTCGTGCTGGTGCCGAACTGGATGGGCGCGACCGAGTCGGCGGTCGAGAAGGCCAGGTCGATCGCCGGCAGCCGCTACGTGATCCTGGTCGCCGACGTCTACGGCGCCGACGTGCGTCCGGCCAACGCGTCCGAGGCCGGGCAGGCGGCGCGCGCGATGTACGCGGATCGGCCGGCGCTGCGGGCCCGCGCCGCGAAGGCGCTCGAGGTGCTCGCCGCCCAGCCCGAGGTCGACGCCAAGCGCCTCGGCGCGATCGGATTCTGCTTCGGCGGCGCGACCGTGCTCGAGATGGCGCGCGCCGGCACCCCTGGCCTCGCCGGCGTGGTCAGCTTCCACGGCAACCTGTCGACCGAGCTGCCGGCCGCGCCCGGCGCGGTGAAGGCGCCGATCCTGGTGCTGAACGGCGCCGCCGACCCGCTGGTGCCAGCGGCCCAGATCGCGGCCTTCACGGCCGAGATGGATGCCGCCGGCGCCGACTGGATCTTCGTCAACTACGCGGGCGCGGTGCACTGCTTCGCGGAACCCGACGCGAACTCGCCGCCGAACTGCGTCTACGACGCGCGCGCCGCGGCGCGCGCGTTCCGCGCGATGAACGACTTCTTCGGCGAGCGCTTCGCAGCGGATTGAGGCGCGGCTTCGTCGGGTCGCCGGCCGGCCGGGACGGTCGCGTCAGCGATCGCGCTCGACCGCGTAGCGCGCGATCGCCGCGAGCGCCTCGCGCTCTGGCGAGGCGGGCAGGGGCTCGAGCGCGCGCCGCGCGGCCTCGGCGTGCAGCTCGGCCGCGCCACGGGCGTGGTCGAGGGCGCCCGAGCGCTCGACGATCCGGCGGACCGCCGGTAGCGCCTCGACGTCGCCGTCGGCCAGCGCGCGGCGCAGGATCTCGCGCTCGCCGGCCGCGACCGTCTCCAGCGCCCGGATCAGCGGCAGGGTGGCCTTGCCTTCGGCGAGATCGTCGCCGAGGTTCTTGCCGAGCGCGTCGGCGTCGGCGACGTAGTCGAGCCAGTCGTCGGCGATCTGGAACGCGAAGCCGAGCTCGCGGCCGTAGCGCGCGAGCGCGGTCGCGGTCGCGGGGGGCGCCTCGGCGAGGATCGCGCCGAGGCGGCCGGCCGCCTCGAACAGCACCGCGGTCTTGCGCTCGATCACGCGCCGGTAAGCGGCCTCGTCGACGTCCGGGTTGTGGACGTGCATCAGCTGCATCACCTCGCCCTCGGCGATGCGGTTGGTGGTGTCGGCCATCACCGCCATCACCTCGGCGCGGCCGAGCTCGACCATCAGCTGGAACGACCGCGAGTAGAGGAAGTCGCCGACCAGCACGCTCGCGGCGTTGCCGAACACCGCGTTCGCGGTGCGCCGGCCGCGGCGGAGGTCCGACTCGTCGACGACGTCGTCGTGGAGCAGCGTCGCGGTGTGGATGAACTCGATGATCGCAGCCGCGAGGTGGTGCTGCGTGCCGTCGCGATAGCCGGCGGCACGGGCCGCGAGCAGCACGACCAGCGGCCGCAGCCGCTTGCCGCCGCCGGCGACGATGTGCTCGGCGACCTGGTTCACCAGCAGCACGTCCGAGCGCAGCCGGTCGCGGATCAGCGCATCGACCGCCTGCCGGTCCGCGGCCGTCAGCGCGAGCGCGTCCGTGAGGCTCGCGCCTCGGACGGGGCTCGGGAGCGGGCGGAGCTGGGCGGACATCCGGGGCGGCGCGATGGCGGAATCGTGGCGGAATCCGGCCGAGTATAGGCCGCTCCGGTGGGCGTTCCGTCGCGGCCGCGCCGGCGCGGTCCCGCTCGCGACGGTGCCGGGACGACTTCGTACACGCTCCCGCGGCAGGTTCCGGCTTGCCGGGGGGCGGCCGTTGCGCTGCAATGGGACCCTTCCCGGATATGGACGGAGGCTCCCGATGGCTCGGGGCGTGAACAAGGTCATCCTGGTCGGCACGCTGGGCGCCGATCCCGAAACCCGCTACACCGCGAACGGCAACGCGATCTGCTCGATCCGGATCGCGACCAACGAGTCGTGGACCGACAAGGCCACCGGCCAGAAGCAGGAGCGCACCGAATGGCATCGGGTCAAGTTCTTCGGGCGGCTCGCCGAGATCGCCGGCGAGTACCTGAAGAAGGGCCGGCAGGTCTACGTCGAGGGCTCGCTGCGCACCGACAAGTACACCGACAAGGACGGGATCGAGCGCTACACGACCGACATCATCGCGAACGAGATGCAGATGCTCGGGGGCCCCGGTGATCGCGGCGGCGGCGCGGGCAGCGGGAGCGCCGGCGGCGACGAGTACGGGTCGGCCCCGCGCATGACCGG
>PVBP01000104.1 GCA_002995625.1 Lysobacteraceae bacterium
GGCTCGTCGGCCGTCGTCGTCGCGAGCGGCTCGCCGCGCGCGAGCAGCGCGGCGAGCGCCGGCGCGCGCGTGGCCCAGTCGCCCGCCAGCAGCCGATCGCGCCGGCCGAGCAGCAGCGTTCGGATCGGCCCGGCCAAGGCGGGATCAGTCCGCCTCGTAGCGGACCGAGACGACCTCGTAGCGGCGAACGCCGCCCGGCGCCTGGATCTCGACCAGGTCGCCCTCGTGCTTGCCGACCAGCGCGCGCGCGACCGGCGACGACACCGAGATCCGCCCTTCCTTGATGTCGGCCTCGAGGTCGCCGACGATCTGGTAGGTCACCGCGTCGCCCGAGTGCGGATCCTCGAGCTCGACGATCGCGCCGAACACGATCCGCGAGCCGGCGTTGAGCTTCGCGACGTCGATCACCTCGGCATAGGACAGCGCGGCCTCGAGCTCGTTGATGCGCCCTTCGATGAAGCCCTGCTGCTCGCGCGCGGCGTGGTACTCGGCGTTCTCCTTGAGGTCGCCGTGCGCGCGCGCCTCGGCGATCGCCTCGATCACGCGCGGCCGGGCCACCGACTTCAGGTTCTCGAGCTCGGCGCGCAGCCGCGCGGCGCCCTGCGCGGTCAGCGGGATCCGCTTCATCGGGCCACCCCGGCGTGCAGCTCCTTCAGCGAGGTCACCCGCGGCGAGCCGCGGAAGTCGAGCGAGTGCACCAGCGCACGCGCGCCGGAGACCGTGGTCGTGTAGGTGATGCGGTTCTGCAGCGCCTCGCGCCGGATCGAGAACGAATCCGCGGTGGCGGCCTTGCCCTCGGTGGTGTTGACGATGAACACGATCTCGCCGTTCTTGATCAGGTCGACGATGTGCGGGCGACCCTCGAGCACCTTGTTGATGCGCTCGCAGGGCACGCCGTGGCCGTTCAGGAAGGCCGCGGTGCCGGTCGTCGCCACCAGCGAGTAGCCGCGCCGGATCAGGTCGACGGCGACCGGCAGCACGCGCTCCTTGTCGGCGTCGCGCACGCTGATGAAGGCCTTGCCGACCTTCGGCGCGCGGATGTTCGCGGCCTCGTGGGCCTTCGCGAAGGCCTCGCCGAAGCAGGCGCCGACGCCCATCACCTCGCCGGTCGAGCGCATCTCGGGCCCGAGGATCGGATCGACGTTCTGGAACTTGAGGAACGGGAAGATCGCCTCCTTGACCGACCAGTGCGACGGCACCACCTCGCGCGTCGCTCCCTGGTCGGCCAGCGTCCGGCCGACCATGCAGCGCGCCGCGATCTTCGCCAGCGGCACGCCGGTGGCCTTGGCGACGAACGGCACCGTGCGCGAGGCGCGCGGGTTGACCTCGAGCACGTAGACGGTCTCGCCCTGGATCGCGAACTGGGTGTTCATCAGCCCCACGACGCCGAGTTCGCGCGCCATCGCCGCCGCCTGCTCGCGCAGCGCGTCCTGCATCGCCGGCGTCAGCGAGTACGGCGGCAGCGAGCACGACGAGTCGCCCGAGTGCACGCCGGCCTCCTCGATGTGCTCCATGATCCCGCCGACCAGCACCGCGCCGGTCGCGTCGGCGACGATGTCGACGTCGACCTCGACCGCGTTGTCGAGGAAGCGGTCGAGCAGCACCGGCGACTCGTTGGAGACCTGCACTGCCTCGCGGATGTAGCGCGCGAGGTCGGCGTCGCCGTAGACCACCTCCATCGCGCGGCCGCCGAGCACGTAGCTCGGGCGCACGACCAGCGGGTAGCCGATCTCGCGCGCCAGCGCCAGCGCCTCGTCCGGCGTGCGCGCGGTGCGGTTCGGCGGCTGGCGCAGGCCGAGCCTGTCGATCAGCTGCTGGAAGCGCTCGCGGTCCTCGGCGCGGTCGATCGCGTCGGGCGTGGTGCCGATGATCGGCGCGCCGTTGGCCGCCAGCGCGCGCGCCAGCTTGAGCGGCGTCTGCCCGCCGTATTGCACGATCACGCCGCGCGGCCTCTCCCTGTCGACGATCTCGAGCACGTCCTCGAGCGTCAGCGGTTCGAAGTAGAGCCGGTCCGAGGTGTCGTAGTCGGTCGAGACGGTCTCCGGATTGCAGTTGACCATGATCGTCTCGAAGCCGTCCTCGCGCAGCGCGAGCGCGGCGTGGACGCAGCAGTAGTCGAACTCGATGCCCTGCCCGATCCGGTTCGGCCCGCCGCCGAGCACGATCACCTTCTCGCGCGTGGTCGGCTCGCTCTCGCACTCGTCCTCGTAGGTCGAGTACATGTACGCGGTGCTGGTCGCGAACTCGGCCGCGCACGAGTCGACGCGCTTGTAGACCGGGCGCACGCCGAGGGTCTGGCGCAGCTTGCGCACCGCGGCCTCGTCGGTGCCGAGCAGCGCCGCCAGGCGCGCGTCCGAGAAGCCCAGCCGCTTCAGGCGGCGCATCCGGTCCGCGTCGATCGCGGCGAGCCCGCCGGCCGCGACCTCGGCCTCGACCTCGACCAGCTCCTCGATCTGGTCGAGGAACCACGGGTCGATCCAGGTCAGCTCGTGCACGCGCTGCGCCGAGAGGCCGGCGCGGAACGCGTCGGCGACGTAGAACAGACGGTCGGCGCCGGGCTCGCGCAGGTTGCGCGCGAGCAGGTTCGCGGCGTCCTCGTCGGCGCGGCCGTCGATCTTCGGATCGAGGCCGGTCGCGCCGGTCTCGAGGCCGCGCAGCGCCTTCTGCAGCGACTCCTGGAAGGTGCGCCCGATCGCCATGACCTCGCCGACCGACTTCATCTGCGTGGTCAGGCGCGCGTCGGCCTGCGGGAACTTCTCGAACGCGAAGCGCGGGATCTTGGTGACGACGTAGTCGATCGCCGGCTCGAACGAGGCCGGCGTGCGGCCGCCGGCGATGTCGTTGCGCAGCTCGTCGAGCGTGTAGCCGACCGCGAGCTTGGCGGCGACCTTGGCGATCGGGAAGCCGGTCGCCTTCGAGGCCAGCGCCGAGGAGCGCGACACGCGCGGGTTCATCTCGATCACGACCACGCGCCCGTCGCGCTGGTTGATGCCGAACTGCACGTTCGAGCCGCCGGTGTCGACGCCGATGCGGCGCAGCACCGCGATGCTGGCGTCGCGCATCCGCTGGTATTCCTTGTCGGTCAGCGTCTGCGCCGGCGCGACCGTGATCGAGTCGCCGGTGTGCACGCCCATCGGGTCGAGGTTCTCGATCGAGCAGACGATGATGCAGTTGTCCGCGCGATCGCGGACCACCTCCATCTCGAACTCCTTCCAGCCGAGCACCGATTCCTCGACCAGCACCTCGCCGACCGGCGACAGCTCGAGCCCGCGTGAGACGATCTCGACGAACTCCTCGCGGTTGTAGGCGATGCCCCCGCCGGAGCCACCGAGCGTGAAGCTCGGCCGGATGATGGTCGGGAAGCCGACCTCGGCCTGGATCGCGAGCGCCTCGTCCATGCTCCTCGCGATCGCCGCCTTCGGCACGCCGAGGCCGATCTCGAGCATCGCCTTGCGGAACAGCTCGCGGTCCTCGGCGAGTCGTATCGCCTCGCGCGAGGCGCCGATCAGCTCGACGCCGTGGCCTTCGAGCACGCCGTGGTCGGCGAGGTCGAGCGCGCAGTTGAGCGCGGTCTGCCCGCCCATCGTCGGCAGCAGCGCGTCGGGACGCTCCTTCTCGATGATCCGCTCGACCGTCTGCCAGTTGATCGGCTCGATGTAGACCGCGTCCGCCATCTCGGGGTCGGTCATGATCGTCGCCGGGTTCGAGTTGACCAGCACGACGCGATAGCCCTCGGCCTTGAGCGCCTTGCACGCCTGGGCACCCGAGTAGTCGAACTCGCAGGCCTGGCCGATGACGATCGGCCCGGCGCCGATGATGAGGATGCTCTGGATGTCGGTGCGCTTCGGCATGTGGAGGCGTCGGGTCAGTTGCGGCCGGTGGGGGCCGCATCGAGCGGCGGATTGGACAGCAGCACGACGGAGCGGATCGTGTCGCGCGGCATGCTGAGTCGGAAGCCGCCGTCGCCGGCGTCGAGCTCGACCTCGATCCCGGCGCGCGTGTAGCGGACGAGGCGCCCGCGTCGCGTCACGCCGAGGGTGCTCGTGACCGCAAGTCCCGCGCCCACCAGCGATTCGAGGTCGGTGTACTCGAGCGTCTGCCCGACCCGGAACCGGAGCGCCGGGGGCGGTGGCGCGCCGGGCCGCGCACCGGCCACTTCCGCCGCCGCGCTCAGCGCGACCAGCGGCGCGTCGACCGCAGCGGCGGGCACCGGGGCGCGATCCGGGATCAGCAGGGGCGACAGCGCGAGCGTGGCGGGGACCAGGCCCTCGACCCGCGCGGTGCCGCCGAAATGCACGCTGAAATCGCGCAGCGGCATGTCCGCGAACTCGACCAGCGGCAGCGGGCGCCGCGGCCGGAAGTTGGCCTCGAGCGTTCCGCCGCGCTCGGCGAGCCGCCGGTAGACCGCGAGCAGGGGCGCCGCGGGTTCGGCGTGGCGTGCCGCGAACCAGTCGCGCACGCCGGCGACGTGGCGATCGATTGCCGCCGGCTCGGCCACGCCGAGCGTCGCGGCGCAATGCCGGTTGCGGACCGCGGCGAAGCCATGATCGACGATCTCGAGCCGGGCGCCACGCAGGCGCGCGCCCTGCAACGCGCTGAACCAGCTGCCGCGGCCGACCGCATCGAGCTTCAGCTCGATCGCGAGATCGGCGATCGCATGCGACGTCGCCCGCAGGCGAACGTCGGCGCTGTCGTCCCGGCGGTCGATCGCCAGCTCGGCATCGACCGCGGTTCCGGACAGACCCGGCAGCGCGGCCAGCGACGCGCCGGCGCCGCCGCCGCACCCGGCGAGGTCGAACGGGAACAGGACCCAGCGATCGACCAGACCGAGCGGCGCGGCGCCCGCGCCCGGTTCCATGACGACGCGGCGCAGGATCAGCCGGAACGACCCGCTGGCCGGACCGAACTCGCCGGCCAGCAGACGCCCGAACAGCCGGGGGCCGGCACCGACATCGACGATCGCGTTGCCGATCCTCACCCGCGCGCCGTCGCGCGGCGCGCCGGTGGCGCGCACGACGAGCTCGCGCACGCCGATCCGCCCGGTCGGGCCCAGCACGACCACGCCACGCTCAAGGTCGACGAGCGGCGACCAGCGCGCCAGCTCCGCGTCAACCGCCTGCGTCGCCCGCCACCAGGCCCAGGCATAGAGTGCGGTAACGAGGGCCAGCAGCACCAGCGCGATCCGGCCCCAGGACGGCGATCGACGCGGCTTGGGCGGGACGTGTCCGGGGAGTTTGCGGATGCTGGCCATGGCGCCGTTCCTCAGTGTCGGCGGTCGAGCAGCGAGACGAACCGGTCGAACAGGCCCGCCACGTCGTTCGGCCCGGGGCTCGCCTCGGGGTGCCCCTGGAAGCCGAAGGCGGGCGCGTCGGTCAGTTCGATGCCCTGGTTGCTGCCATCGAACAGCGAGCGGTGGGTCACCCGCACGTTCGACGGCAGGCGGTTCTCGTCGATCGCAAAGCCGTGGTTCTGGCTCGAGATCATCACCCGGCCGGTCGCGAGGTCCTGGACCGGATGGTTCGCGCCATGGTGCCCGAACTTCATCTTGAGGGTCCGCGCGCCGGCCGCGAGCCCGAGCAGCTGGTGGCCAAGGCAGATGCCGAACAGCGGAATGCGCGCGGCGATGAACGCGCGGATCGCGTCGATCGCATAGGTACAGGGCTCCGGATCGCCGGGGCCGTTCGACAGGAACACCCCATCGGGCTTCAGCGCCAGCACCTCGTCGGCCGGGGTTTCCGCCGGGACGACGCGGATCCGGCAACCGCGATCGGCGAGCATCCGCAGGATGTTGTGCTTGATCCCGAAGTCGTAGGCGACGACGTCGAAGCGGGGCTCGACCCGCCGCCAGGCGCGGGCGTCGAGATCCCAGGTGCCCTGGGTCCACTCGACCGGCGCGCGCCGGGTCACGACCCTGGCGAGGTCCATGCCCTTCAGCCCCGGAAAGGCCCGGGCCGCCGCGATCGCCGCATCGACGTCGAGGTCGGGGCCGGCCGCGATGCAGCCGTTCTGCGCGCCGCGCTCGCGCAGGATCCGGGTCAGCCTGCGCGTGTCGATGCCGGCGAGCCCGACCACGCCGTGGCGGGCGAGGTAGTCGCCGAGCGGCTCGGTGCTGCGCCAGTTCGAGGCCAGCCGCGGCACGTCACGCACGATCAGACCGGCGGCGTGGATCCGGTCGGACTCGACGTCCACGGGATTGGTCCCGTAGTTGCCGACGTGCGGGTAGGTCAGGGTCACGATCTGCCGCGCGTACGAGGGATCGGTCAGGATCTCCTGGTAGCCGGTCATCGCGGTGTTGAACACGACCTCGCCCGCGGCGAGACCATGCGCGCCGACGCCGACGCCGTGGAAGACGGTGCCGTCAGCAAGGGCGAGGAGGGCGGGATGAGCCACGGGACGTCTCGGCTGGTCGTCGGGGGGCCGTCGCATGCGCGAGCCTGCATGCGGCCAGCGCGGACACCCGCGGACCGTGCATGACGACGACGAAGCGAGTCGGGATGATAGGCCCCGGGCCGGGCCCTGTCCATGACGGGCGCCACGCCTCGCGCGGGCCGGCGCCCGCCGCGTTCGCGCGACTGCGATAATCGCGGGCCGTCGACGCCCCCGGGACGCGATGAACGCCGCTGCCCTTCCCGCCATCCTCGATCCGGCCACGCTCGCGCGCCCGGACACGCTGGTCGCGAACGCGCCGTTCGCGTTCCTGGTCGCCTCGGGCCAGTTGCCGGACGAAGCCCGGGCGGCCCTGGCCGCCGACTTCCCGCGCTACCGCGGCGCCGGGTTCTTTCCGCACGACCCGGCCGACTGCGGACCGAGCATCAACCGGCTGGTCGAGGAGCTGTCCTCGGGCGCGTTCGCCGATGCGATCGGGAGCCGCCTCGGCATCCCCGACCTCGGCCGCTACCCGTCGCTGGTGACGATCTGCCGTTCGCTGAACCGTCGGCACGGCAACGTCCACACCGACAGCCGCTCGAAGGTCGTCACCGCGCTGCTGTACCTGATGGACGACTGGCCGGCCGACGAGCACGGGGGCTGCCTGCGCTTCCTCGCCCGCCAGGACGACATCGACAGCCTGGTCGGCCCCGAGGTGCGGCCGGTCTACGGCAACCTGGCGGCGTTCCGCCGCGCCGACAACTCCTGGCACGGCCACCTGCCGTTCGAGGGCGAGCGCCGCGTGATCCAGGTCGCGTGGCTGACCGACGCGAGCGAGAAGGCGCGCAAGACCCGCCGCGGGCGGCTGTCCCGCCTCGTCAAATGGGTTGCCGGCGGCCTCGACCGCGCCTGGGGTCGCGGGCGGCGCTGATCGACAGGGCACGCAGGTCGCGAGCGGCGCTCGCTCCTACGGCAGAATCCGGATTCCCTCGTAGGAGCGACCACAGGTC
>PVBP01000105.1 GCA_002995625.1 Lysobacteraceae bacterium
GATGGACGCCGAGGGTCGCGATCGCGCGCCCGTGCGGCGTGATGCCGCCGGCCGCGTCGATCGCGCCGAGCGCGCGCAGGCGGTCGCGCGCCTCGGCCAGCGGGCCCGGCGGCGGCGGGTCGAGCCAGGCGAGGTCGGCGGGACCCCAGAGCGCGAGTTCCAGCGCCAGCGGCGCGAGTTCGACCTGCGCGATCTCGGGACGGATCGCGGGATCGAGCCGCTGGCTCTCGGGCCACAGCCGGATCGCGATGCCCGGGCCGAGGCGCCCGGCGCGCCCGGCGCGCTGCGTCGCCGAGGCCTGCGAGATCCGGACCGTCTCGAGCCGCGAGAAGCCGCTCACCGGATCGAACCGCGGCTCGCGCGCGAGGCCCGAATCGACCACCGCGCGCACGCCCGGCAGGGTCACGCTGGATTCCGCGACGTTGGTCGCGAGCACCACGCGCCGGACGCCGTCCGGTCCCGGTGCCAGCACGCGCGCCTGCTCGGCCAGGTCGAGTTCGCCGTGCAGCGCCAGCACGGCGCCGATCCTCGGATCCGGATGGGCGTCGAGCACGCGCGCAAGGCCCGCGATCTCGGCCTTGCCCGGGAGGAAGACCAGCACGTCGCCGTCGCCGGCATCGAGCGCGCGGAGGATCGCGCGGCGCGCATGCGCGCGCAGGTCCTCGCCGGCGCGGACCGGCAGGTGCTCGATCGAGACCGGATGGCTTCGGCCCTCGCTGCGCAGGCGCGGGCACCCGAGGTGCCGCTCGAGGCGCTCGCCGTCGAGGGTCGCCGACATCACGACCAGCCGCAGGTCCGGCCGCAGCGCGGCCTGCGCGTCGAGCGCGAGCGCAAGGCCGAGGTCCGCGTGCAGGTTGCGCTCGTGGAACTCGTCGAAGATCACGGCGCCGACGCCCTCGAGCGCCGGATCGTCCTGGAGCATCCGGGTCAGGATCGCCTCGGTGACGACCTCGACCCGCGTCGCCTCGGAGACTCGGACGTCGTTGCGGACCCGGTAGCCGACCGTGCGACCGACCGGCTCGCCGAGGCTCGCGGCCATGAAGCCCGCCGCCGCGCGCGCCGCCACGCGGCGCGGCTCGAGCATCACGACCCGGCCCTCGAGCCAGGGGGCGTCGCGCAGGGCGAGCGGCACGCGCGTGGTCTTGCCGGCGCCGGGCGGCGCCTCGACGACGAGCCGATTCGACCGCGCGAGCGTCGCAACGATGCCCGGCAGCAGCGGCTCGATCGGCAGTGCCGCCGGGCCCTCGGGTCGACCCCGGTTCATCGGCGTGGCCCGCGGGGCGCAGGGCCAGCGCGCGCGATGCGCCGGCAGGACCGGTCATTGACCGCGCGTCGACGGCGGCGCGCGATACTCGCGCGCTTGACCGGAGACCGCCGATGCCCGCCATCCGTCGCGTCCTCGTGACGCTGCTCGCCGTCCTGCTGGCCGGGTGCGCGTCCGCGCCGGTGCCGCTCGACTTCCCGAAGCCGCTGCCGCGCGTCGATCTCGAGCGCTTCAGCGGCGACTGGTGGGTGATCGCGAACATCCCGTACTTCGCCGAGCGCGGCAAGGTGGCGACCCGGGTGACCTACCGGCTGCGCGACGACGGCCGGATCGACGACCTGTACTTCTTCCGCACCCGTTTCGATCGTGAAGAGCGCCAGTGGACCGGCATCGGCGAGGTGGTCGACCCGCAGACCAACGCGCGCTGGCGCGTGCAGTTCGTGTGGCCGTTCTGGTTCGACTACGTGATCCACGAGGTCGGACCGAACTACGAGTGGGCGATCGTCGGACATCCGTCGCGCGACTATGCGTGGGTGTTCTCGCGCGAGCGCCGCATGGACCCGGCGCTCTACCGGGAACTGCTCGAACGCTTCGCCGCGCTCGGCTACGACACCGGCCGCATCCTCAAGGTCCCGCAGTTCCCCGAGGATCTCGGCCAGCCCGGTTTCCAGTAGGCCCGCTGGCGCGCCTGCGCTCATGCCTCGCCGCGGTAGCCGGCAAGCGCGAGCTCGAGCAGGATCCGGGCTTCCTCGCGCAGCGCCGGCGGCGCGACGATCTCCGCGTCGGGGCCATAACGAAGCACGTCCATCAACAGTTCCTTGCTCGACGAGTAGGGAACCCGGCGCTCGAGGCCGCCGTCGTCCAGCATCCGATCCTCCTGGCGCGAGTGCCAGTGTTCGTCGGCGACCCAGCGCGCGGCGCGCGGCGAGAAACGGATCGTCGCCCAGGCCTTCGGCGCGCCGCTGAAGATGCCGTAGCTGGCGGCGAAGTGGGCGTCGAGGTCGGCTTCGGGCAGGTCTTCGGCCGGCTCCTCGCGCAGCAGCGGGTCGACGATCCGGTCCACGGAGAAGCTGCGCAGCGCGCGCCGCTCGTGATCGAACGCGTCGAGGAACCAGTTCTCGCGGTAATGCGTCAGCCGCTGCGGCGAGACCTGCCGGGTCGACTCCTGGCCGGTACTGCGGGCGCGGTAGCGGAAGTTCAGGCGCTTGCGGTCGAGCGTCGCGGTGGCGATGGTCCGGAACACGCGCTCGTCCAGCCGCCGAGCCCCGCTGCCGGTGACGCGGATCCGGTGAAGTTCCCGCCGGCGGTCGCTGCCCTGTTCCGACAGCAGGCGCTCGATGCGCTCGCGCAGCGGCGCGAGCGCGCTGTTCAGCACGCCCGGTCCGGTGCGCGCCAGCATCTGGTGCAGCG
The DNA here is from genome assembly GCA_002995625.1 of Lysobacteraceae bacterium. Classification (GTDB taxonomy): domain Bacteria; phylum Pseudomonadota; class Gammaproteobacteria; order Xanthomonadales; family Ahniellaceae; genus UDEA-SF1. The sequence goes on from PVBP01000105.1 coordinate 2,675, forward strand.
CGAGTAGCGCGGTCAGCTCCTCGCTCGACAGCCAGAGTCCCGGCAGCTCGAAGCGGTCGGCCGCGTCGCGCTCGTAGGCGACCGCGTGCCGCTCGCCGTCGGTCTCGATCGGCGCGCCGAGGCCGTCGCGCAGGAACGCGATGTCCCGATAGAGCGTCGAGCGCGAGCACGCGAGTTCCTCGCGCAGCCGGTCGTGGGAGATCGGATAGCGCGCGCTCTTGAGCAGGCGGTGCAGGGTCAGGATGCGTTCGTAGCGATCCATCGGCGGCGGCTCGATCGGGATTCGCCGGATTTTCCCATGGCGCCGGAATGGTTGGCGTTGATTCCACCTAGGGCCCCTAGACTTCGCGCGCCATCCGGCGACCCTGAGGAGAATCCCCATCATGAAGCCCCATCTGATCGCGGCGGCGCTGGCTGCCGCGCTCGCGTTTCCGTGCGCGGCACGCGCCGCCGACTGGACCGGCACCGGCGAGCTCGGCCTCGCGTTCGCGCGCGGCAACGCGGAAAGCTCGACGGTCAACGCCCGCTTCAACTTCAAGCAGGACGCCGACCCGTGGCTCTACGAGTTCACCGCCGGCGGCCTGCGCGCGAAGGGCGAGATCATCACGGTCAATCCGAACACCGGGGCGATCCGTCGCGACAGCGTCACCAACGCGAACCGCTACGACCTCGGCGGCAAGGTCGGTCGTCGCATCGATGAGCGCCTGTACCTCTACGCATCCGGCCGCTACGACCGCGATGATTTCGCGGCCTTCCGCTGGCAGTTCTCGTCGACCGTCGGCCTCGGCTACGAGTTCATCAAGGAGGAACGGACGACGCTGACCTCCGAGTTCGGCATCGGCTGGCGGCGCTTCCAGCCGGTCGACCTGCTGGTGGTGGAGCCGCCGCCGCCGCGCGTGGTGCGCCCCGATTCCGAGGACAGCGTCATCGCGCGGCTCGGCGTCGACCTGTCGCATCGACTGACCGACACGACGGACCTGGTGAACAAGCTCGTGGTCGAATCGGGCGGCGGCAAGACCTTCGCGCAGAACGATCTCGGCGTGTCGGTGAAGATCAACGAGCGCTTCGCGCTGCGCACCGGTTTCCAGCTGCGCCACAACAGCGACGCGCCGCAGGGCGTGAGCAGCACCGATCGCCTGCTGACGACCAATATCGTGGTCGGTTTCTGAGGCGGGCGCTCAGGCCGTGGGGCGGTTCGCAAGCACGCGATCCGCCCCGGCGTCGAGCAGCGCACGGGCGACCCGATGCCCGAGTTCGTCCGGCGCGTCCGCCGCGCCGATTGCGAAAGTCCGGATGATCGCGCCACTTGCCGGGTCGCCGACCGCGCCGTGCAGTTCGAGCCGGTCTCCGACGAGCGTCGCATGCGCGGCGATCGGGACGTCGCAGCTTCCTTCGAGCACGGCGTTCATCGCCCGCTCGGCGGCGCAGCGGATCGCGGTGTTGCGGTCGACCAGCGGCGCGATCAGATCGCGGATGCGCGCGTCGTCCGCGCGGAACTCGACCGCGAGCGCTCCCTGCGCGACTGCCGGCAGCCAGTCCGGGGGTGTCAGCCGGGCGCGGATCCGGGCGCCGAGCCCAAGTCGCGCGAGCCCGGCGCACGCGAGGATCATCGCGTCGAAGGCGCGACGGTCGAGCTTGGCCAGTCGCGTGTTGACGTTGCCACGGACGTCGACGCACACGAGGTCCGGACGCAAGGCCCTGAGCTGGAGCTGGCGGCGCAGCGAGGAGGTCGCGACCGTCGCACCCGGTGGCAGTTCGGCCGGATGCGCGGCGAGGTTGCTGACGAAGGCGTCGGCCACGTCGGCGCGCTCGAGCACCGGGGCCAGCGCGAAGCCGGCTTCGAGGGTCGCCGGAACATCCTTCATCGAATGCACCGCGAGGTCGGCCCGCCGTTCCCGGATCGCGATCTCGAGCTCCTTCAGGAACAGTCCCTTGCCCCCGATCGCGGCGAGCGAGCGGTCGAGGATCTCGTCGCCACGCGTCGACATCGGGACGAGTTCGACCGCAAGACCCGAATGCGCCTGACGCAGCGCCGTCGCGACGTGCTCGGCCTGCCACAGGGCCAGCGGGCTGCGGCGCGTGGCAATGCGGACCGGCGTGGCGGCCCTCACAGGTTCCTGAGCCGCCTGCGCAGGGCCGGCAGGCTCCGCCGACTGACCTCGACCATGGCCCCGGTGCCGCGGATCGCGACCAGCATGCGGCCGTCGGACGCGCGCGTCAGCGCGGTGATGCGGTCGGCCGCGACGAGGCAGTTCCGGTGGATGCGCAGGAAGCGGTCGCCGAACTCGAGCTCGAGGTCCTTGAGCGGTTCCTCGATCAGCAGTTCGCCGCCGGCGTGGTGGGCCACGACGTACTTGTCCTCCGCCAGCAGGTGCGTGACCTCGGTGATCGGCACCAGCTTGAGGTTGCCGCGGACCTTCGCGCACAGGTGGGTCCGGGCCTGACGCGGCTGCACGGCATCGGCCAGTTCCCGAACCGTGTCCGGGTGCAGCCGGCGCGCGCGTTCGAGCGCGATCTCGAGACGCTCGCGTCGGACCGGTTTCAGCAGGTAGTCGATCGCGCGGGCCTCGAAGGCTTCCAGCGCATGCGCGTCGTGCGCGGTGCAGAACACGACGGCGGGCGGGCGGTCGAGCGTGGCCAGATGCCGTGCCGCCTCGAGTCCGTCGACGCCCGGCATCGCGATGTCGAGCAGCACGCAGTCGACCGCCGTGCGGGCTGCCACTTCGACGGCTTCGCGCCCGTTGCCGGCGTCGGCGACGACCGTGCATCCGGGGATCGACTCGGCAAGCTGGCGGAGCCGGGAGCGGGCCGGCGCCTCGTCGTCGACGATCAGCAGTCTCATGGGACGGGCAGGTGGAGGCGCACGAGATGGTATTCGGCCGCGCGTTCGAGCTCCAGTTCGGCAGCGTCCCCGAAGTGATGGCGGAGGCGCTGCCGGATGTTCTCGAGGGCCGTGCCGCTGCCACGATGCAGGCCGGCCGCGTGATGGGGTGGCACCGGGTTCCGGATCGTGATCGTGAGCCGCCCGCCGAGGGCGCGGATCTCGAGGTCGACCCGTCCTCCGGCCTCGATCTTCTGGATGCCGTGCAGGATCGCGTTCTCGACCAGCGGCTGCAGCAGCAGCGCCGGCATCGTCAGCGCGAGCGGCGCGTCGTCGATCGCTTCGTGGTACTCGAGGCGATCGCCGAGTCGCAGCCGCTCGATGTCGACGTAGCGGCGGACCAGCGTCAGCTCGTCGCCAAGGGTCGTCGTCGCGCCGGCGCGCAGCGCGACGCGGAACAGTTCGCTCAGGTCCTCGACCACCCGTTCGGCATCATCCGGGCGCTCGCGCACGAGGCTCGCGATCGTGTTCATGCTGTTGAACAGGAAGTGCGGCCGGATGCGTGCCTGCAGGGCGTCGAACTGGGCACGCGCGTGCGCCCGGACCTGGCGCTGCCATTGCCCGCGGACGTAGAAGTGCCGGAGGGCCACGCCCCACGCGATCGCCGCGACGAAGAGATTGCCGAGCACGAAGTGCCACGGCTGTCCCGCGGCGATCGTCGCGCCGAGTTCGAGCGCATGGTCCAGCCAGTAGATCAGCCAGCTGCCGATCGCGGTGCCGGACAGCACGACCGCAAAGGTCGCCGTGACGGCCACCGGCGTCGAATGCGCAACGAGGTGCCGGCGCAGCGCGCACAGGCCGCCGACGACCAGCGACGCGCCGGCAAACACGAACAAGAGCGCGAGCGGCACGCGGTCGAGCGTCGACTGGCCGGCGGCCGACGGCGCAAGCTGGACGATCAGCAGCGTGGCCGCAGCAAGCCCGAGCAGCGACAGGAACACCGGCGCCGAACAGAAGTCCGGCAGCCAGTCCGCAGCGTCTGCAGGCGGTTCGGCTCGGCGGGGCGACATCGCCCTCAGGATAGCCTCGACGCCATCCACTCCCGAAGGTCGGCCACTTGCTCCGGGCAGACCGCATGCTGCATCGGGTAGGTACGCCACTCGACCGGATACCCGCGAGCCGAGAGCCACCTGCGGCTGGCCTCGCCGAGCGCGATCGGAACGACCGGGTCGGCGGTCCCGTGCGCGGCAAAGATCGGCAGGCGCTCCGGCTCGATCCGACGCTCGCGATCGAGCACCTCGGCGATCGGTACGTAAGCCGACAGCACGACGATGCCGGCCAGGCGCTCCGCATGCGTGAGCCCGGTCGCGAGCGCGATCGCGCCGCCCTGCGAGAATCCGGCCAGGAAGATCCGATCGGCCGCGACTCCCCGGTCGCGCTCGCTCGAGATCAGGCCTCCGATCAGCGATCGTGACTCGCGGATCCCGCTCTCGTCTTGGGTGCGATCGAGGTCGAGCGCCGTGATGTCGTACCAGGCCCGCATCCGCATGCCGCCGTTGATCGTGACCGGCCGGATCGGTGCGTGCGGAAACACGAAGCGCATCGACGGCCAATCGGCCCCGACCAGCGCCGGCACGATCGGCTCGAAATCATGCCCGTCGGCACCGAGGCCATGCAGCCAGATCACGGTCCACTCCGGCCGCGGACCGGTTTCGATCGTCACGGCATCCAAGCGTCGGCCCTCCGTGCTGCTCAAAGAAAAACCCCAGCCATTGT
>PVBP01000106.1 GCA_002995625.1 Lysobacteraceae bacterium
GCAGCACGTAGCCGCGGCCGCGGCGCTCGCGAGGCGCTGCGGCGAGGCGCTGCGCGAGCTCGAGACCGCGGCGCGCGCGAATCCGCGGGATGGCGGCATCGCGCAGGTGCACGCGCGGGTCGCCGCGAGCTGCCCGGACGCCACCGCGACGCAGCGGCAGCAGGCGCTCGCGACCGCAAGGCGCCTCTACGCGCTGCGTCCGGACGCGAGCCACGCCGAGACGCTGGCGATGGCGCACGCCGCGGTCGGCGAGTACGACGACGCGTTCGAGTACCAGATGCAGGCCGGATTCGAGCTGCTCGCGACCCGCGGCGAAGCCGCCGCGCGCGTCCGCCGGCCGTTCGTCGATGCGTTCCGCGCAAAGCGTGCCGCGACGACGCCGTGGCCGCCCGAGGACCCGCTGATGGCGCCGCCCGCGCCGGCGCCATCGACCCGCGCCGCGAACCGCTGACGGGATCGCGACCGATGCGGGTTCGGAACGAACGAGTGAAGTAAATCCCGATGCGTCAGCTGCTGCTCGCCCTTTGCGGCGTGATGGCCTGGGCCCCGACGGCCGTCGCGCTGTCCGCGCCGGGGCCTGGAACCGAGCCCGTCGCGGACTCCGCGACCGAAGCCACGCCTGCCGCCCCGGAGGCCGCGTCGACGCTGCGCGCGATCCAGGTCACCGCGACCCGGCGCCCCGAGTCGAAGCTCGACGTGCCGGTCGCCGCGACAGTGCTCTCCGGCGACGAGCTCCGGAGTCGCGGCGCGCCGACCGTGATGGAGGCCCTGCGCGGCGAGACCGGCGTGTTCGTCCAGCAGACGACGCCCGGCCAGTCGATCGTGATCGTGCGCGGCCTGAAGGGCTCGGAGGTCCTGCACCTGGTCGACGGCTTCCGCCTCAACAACGCGATCTTCCGCAATGCGCCGAACCAGTACATGGCGCTGGTCGACGCGCAGATGCTCGATGCGCTCGAGGTCGTGCGCGGGCCGATGTCGACGCTGTGGGGCGGCGACGCGATGGGCGGCGCGATCCAGATGATCTCGCGCGAGCCGCGCTTCGACGGGTCGGACTGGCAGGGCGCGGGCGGCCTGCGCGCGGTGTGGTCGAGCGCCGACCGCGCGATCCTGTCGCGGGTCGACGGCGCCGCGGGTCACGAGACGCTCTCGGTCTCGGGCGGCCTGACCTACCAGAACGTCAACGAGCTGCGCGTCGGCGGTGGCGAGCGCCTGCCGTTCACCGCGTTCACCGCGCGCGGCGGCAACGTGAAGCTCCTGGCGCGACCGGCCGATGGCCACGAACTGATGGCGCAGGTCCAGTTCTTCGAGCAGCCGAACACCCCGCGCCACGACGAGCTGGTCCCGGGCTTCGGCCAGGCGAATCCGGGCTCGGCCGAGTTCCGCTTCGCGCCGCAGGTGCGGCGCTTCGCGCAGGCGCGCTGGCGCGCCGCGTCGCTGGCCTTCCTCGACGGGCTCGAGGTCCAGGCCGGCCGCCAGGCGATCCGGGACGACCGCACCACGCGCGAGTTCGGCACCGCGAACCGCGACATCGAACGCAACACGGTCACGACCGACGGCTTCTCGATCAAGGCCGACCGCCAGTGGACGCCCGAGCGGCACCTCACGCTCGGGCTCGAGTGGTATCGCGACCGCGTCGACTCGTTCCGCTTCCGCGTCAACACGCGCACCGGCGCCGAATCGGCCCGGCCCTCGCGCTTTCCGGACGGCTCGACGATGCGGCAGTTCGGCCTGTTCGCGACCGAGGACTGGCAGGTGACGCCCGCGCTCGACCTGCTCTATGGACTGCGCTGGAGCCGGGTCGCGACGCGGCTCACGCCGAACGCCCAGGGCGTCGGGGTCGATGTCGACAACGACGATCTCTCGGGCCAGATCGGGCTCAACTACGCGTTCCGGGACGACGTCCGTCTGGTCGCGAACCTCGGGCGCGGCTTCCGCGCCCCGAACGTGTTCGACCTCGGGGTCTTCGGCGACCGCCCCGGCAACCGCTTCCAGGTGCCGAATCCGGACCTCGAGCCCGAGCGCGTGACCAGCATCGACGGCGGCCTCAAGTTCGGCGGCGAGGCATTCTCCGGCGAGGTCATCGCGTTCCGCTCGCGCTACCGAGACAAGATCACGACCGTGCTGACCGGCGAACGGCTGCCGAACGGACGCCTCGTCGTGCAGAGCGCGAACGCGGTCGAACAGGTGCTGACCGGCCTCGAGACCGGATTCGACTGGCGACCGTTCGAGGCGTGGCGCGGCTACGGCTCGCTGACCTGGACCCGCGGTGACGAGACCGTCGACGGGGTCCGCGATCCCGCGGACCGCATCCCGCCGCTCCAGGGCCGGCTTGGCGCCGAGTGGCGTTCCGACGACCGGCTCTCGGTCGAGGGCTGGATCTTCTTCGCCAGCCGCCAGGACCGCCTGAGCCCGCGCGACCGGATCGATCCGCGCATCAACCCGAATGGCACGGCTGGCTATGGCACCGTCAACGCCCGGATCGCCTGGGCGGCGACGCCCGACCTCGACCTCGCGCTGCGGCTCGAGAACCTCGCCGACAGGCGTTACCGCGACCATGGCAGCGGCCTCGACGATCCGGGCCGGAACCTGATCGCGACCGTTGACTGGCGGTTCTGACGGGTTCCGCCGCGGCCGTCGCCGCCGCGCCGTGCGCCGCGATCGAGGGGCTGACCGGGGTCCGCGGCCTCAGAGGCGCGCGATCGCCCGCCGTGCGAGTTCGATCTCGGCCGCGCGCTTGGCCACGGGGTCGATCCAGCGCGCCGTGATCGCGATGCTGCCGCTCCGAGTCCCGCGCCGCCAATGGACTCCGGAGACTCCGCTCGCGACGTGGATCGCCTCGTCGCCGAGTTCGTCCAACCGCTCGACCGCGTCCGGGGCCGCATCGACGAAGCTCTGGACGTAGCCCTGCGCCGCGGCCACGTCGGGCCACGCCCACGCGATGACGGTGATGGTCGTCGCCCGCTGCTGGGCGGCGCGCAGCTCGGCAATCGACGCATCGTCGCCAAGCGTGTGGGTCCGCGTGTACGCGCAGGTCGACTGCGAGCCCATGCCGGGCGCCCCCGTGAGCCCGGTGGACTCGGGCGGATCGAAGGCCACGTCGGGCAGGACCGCGGCGAGATCCTCGGCGGTGACCCATGCGCACGCATCGGGTGCGCCCGCGACCGGGGTCGCGGATGCGCTCGTCGATTCCGCCGCGCCCGATTCGCCGGCAGATGCGGGTGCCTCATCGGCGGTGCGCGCGCACGCGCCGCACAGGACCACGCCGACCAGCACCCCGACCCAGCGGCTCGCGCGCATGTCCGTCCCCATCCCGTCGGCCCGATGCGGACGCTAGCCGGTCCAGGTGCCACCGGGCAATCCCCGGGCGGCCGGCGCATGGGGCACCGCCGACGCAGGGTCTTCGGGCGCCGCGAGACGCCGGCGTGCCGATCAACCGGGGCGCGGTTCCACCGGCATCGTCGCGAGGCGTTCGATCGCGCGGCGCGACTGGCGCCGTTCGCGCGTCTCGAACGGGAGATACCTGGCCGGACGCCACAGCGCGACCCAGCCCAGGATCACTCGCTCGCGGGGATCCCCGAGCGCCCATCGGAACCGTAACCGGTCGGCGCGGGCCGGCGCGACCGGCCGGCCCGCGCGCGGGCTCACTTCGCGTGCATCAGCGCGGCGCTGACGTCGAGCATCCGGTTCGAGAAGCCCCACTCGTTGTCGTACCAGGCCAGGACCTTGACCAGCGTGCCGTCGGTGACCTTGGTCAGCGTCGCGTCGTAGACCGACGAACGCGGGTCGTGGTTGAAGTCGATCGAGACCAGCGGCGCCCGGTTGATGCCGAGGATGCCCTTGAGCGGACCGTTGGCGGCGGCCTCGACGACGGCGTCGATCTCCTGCGCGCTGGTCGGGCGCGCCGCGACGAAGGTCAGGTCGACGACCGAGACGTTGATCGTCGGCACGCGCATCGCGAAGCCGTCGAGCCTGCCGGCGAGTTCCGGCAGCACCAGCCCGACCGCCGCGGCGGCGCCGGTCTTGGTCGGGATCTGCGACATCGTCGCCGAGCGGGCCCGGCGCAGGTCCTTGTGGAAGACGTCGGTCAGCACCTGGTCGTTGGTGTAGGCGTGGATCGTCGTCATCAGGCCGTGCACGATGCCGATCGACTGGTGCAGGACCTTGGCCAGCGGCGCGAGGCAGTTGGTCGTGCACGAGGCGTTCGAGATCACCTCGTGCGAGGCGCGCAGCACGCCCTCGTTGACGCCCATCACGACGGTCGCGTCGACGTCCTTCTCGCCGGGCGCCGAGATGATCACCTTCTTCGCGCCACCGGCGAGGTGCGCGCCGGCCTTGGCCTTCGACGTGAACAGGCCGGTGCACTCGAGCACCACGTCGACGCCATGCTCGCCCCACGGGATCTCGGCCGGGTTGCGGGTCGCGTGGACGCGGATCCGGTCGCCGTCGACCACGAGGTGGTCGCCATCGACGCCGACCTCGTACGGAAAGCGGCCGTGCGCGGTGTCGTGCCGGGTCAGGTGGGCGTTGGTCTCGGCATCCCCGAGGTCGTTGATCGCGACGATCCGGAATTCGTCGCGGCGCTTCGACTCGTAGAGCGCGCGCAGGATGTTGCGACCGATGCGGCCGTAGCCGTTGATGCCGATCTTGATGGCCATGGGGCGTCTCCGATGGAAGCGGGGCGGAAGCCCGCGATTCTATCGGCCGGCCGCAGTCCGATGGCCGGCACGACGCGGCTTCCCGAGAACGGACGGGCCGGCTGGTCGCCCAGCCGGCCCGTCTGTCGTTGCACGTCGCCTTCCGCTTCCGGAAGGCCATGACCGCGTCGGATCAGCGCGCGGCGGCCTTCTTCGCGACCGGGGCGACCTTCGCGGCCTGCGCCTGGACGGTCTCGATCTGGCCGCGGACGATCTCGCCGATCTCCTCGTTGGTCTTGAGGGCGTTGTCGATCAGCGCATGGCCGACGCTGTAGGCGTGGTCGGTCGCCTGCTTGATCAGCTCGGCGCTCTTCGGCAGCAGGGCCTGCAGCGATTCGGCGTCGCGCGCCTCGCCGAGGTCGGCGAAGAAGTCGGAGGCCAGCTTGACCTGCTTCTCGAGGGCCTTCAGCTGCACGTCGACGGCCCGCTCGAAGCCGGCCACGGCGGCCTGGTTGGCCTTGAGCGCGGCGTTCGAGAACTGCTTCGACCACGTCACGAAGTGCTGGGTGTTGATCTGCTCGTACATCTCGGTGCTCCTGGGCGTCTGGATGGGGGTGACCGCCCACAAAAGATAGCGCCGCTCATGTTGCAATGCAACATCGCGCCTCGATGCTGTAAACCCATGATTCACTTACTGCTGATGCACGTGGACCCGCCGGTCCGGAGCCCTGAATGTCGCATTGCATCAGGAAGCCGCGTTCAGCGACGGTCGAGCCGCCTCAGCAGCAGCGGGACCAGCGCCGCGAGCAGCCGGGTCGCGGCGCCGCCGACCGGGATGCCGGCCGCGACGCGACCGGCGATGCCCTTCCGGCCGCCCGTGGCGATCGCGACCAGCCCGAGCGGGACGAGCCAGGGGAGGTGGCGCACCAGCTGCAGCGAGGGATGGCGCGCGCGCGCCAGTTCGACTTCGAGCGCGGCCATGCGCCGGCGCGCGGTCAGCCGCGCGCGCGCGGCGGCGATCTCCTGCTGGACCTCGGAGCGCCGCGCGCGAAGCCGGGCGAGGCTGCCGATCATGGCCGCTCCTCGAACGCTGCGCGATCGCGCCTCAATTCCGCGATCGTCGCCGCGAACGGCGGCTCCGGCGGGTCGATCAGACGCTTCAGGGCCAGCCAGCCGGCGCCCGCGCCGGCCAGCCCCGCCACGACGACGGCGAGCGTCACCGCGAGGCCGTGCTCGACCCCGACCGCGAACAGCAGCGCCGCGAGGCCGGCGCCGAGCGCCACCAGCAGGCAGACCGCGATCAGCAGCGCCACCAGCGCCGCGAACACGACCCGGATCGCGAGCTCGCGCAGCTCGAGCGTGAACAGCTCGACGCGCGCGGCAACGAGCTCGCTGCCGTCGGCGAGGAAGGCGCGCAGGTAGCGGCGGATCAGCGCCGCCCCGCGCGCGTCGCGATCGGCCTCGTCGGCCACGCCCGGATCAGCGGCGGGAGACGAGCATGCCGAGGAGGAAGCCGAGCCCGGCGCCGATCGCGGCGCTGACCGCGGCGCTCTCCCACGGGTGCGAGTGCACGTATTCGTCGGTCACGCGCGCGCCGCGCTCGATGCCGGCGCGCGCATCCTGCGCGGCGGTGCCGAGCCTGGCCTTGACCTTCTCGAGCCGGGCTTCGATCTCGGCCTTGAGCTTGGCGAGGTTCGGATGGGCCTCGAGGCCCTCGTCCTTCATCCGGTCGACTTCCTCGACCAGCCGGTCGAGGTCTCGCAGCAGTTCTTCGTTCCGCGGGTCCACCATGGGGTGCTCCGATGAGGTTGCGGGAGGTCCGACTATGCCAGCCCGCGATGAATCGTGGATGGCCGGACCTCAGGCCGCGCACGCGGGCACCCGCGCGTCGGGCTCGCGACGTGCCGCGGCCCGCGCCAGATGTCCGGCCCCGGCGAGCCCGCTCAGGAACGCGGACTCGACGCCCCCGCCCCGGATGCCGTCGCCGACGACCACGGCCGAGGCCACAGGATCATGCAACGCGTCGACGCCGACCGCGCGCGCGACCCGTGCGTAGCGCCAGCGGTGCGCGACCGCTTCGACGACCGCGCCGCGCGGCAGATCGAGTTGCTCCAGCGCCGGCGCGACCAGCGCCTCGATCACCGCGCGCGGATCGGCCTCCAGGTGCTCGATCGACCACGCCGCGCTCGCGTGCAGGACCAGCCGCGGCGGGGCGCCGTCGATCACGCGGCAGGGCACGACCGTGGCAAGCGGCGAAGCGAGCGCGGGAATCGACAGCGGGCTGCACGCCGCCCGGTCGAGCGTCAGCAGCACCGACCAGCACGGCGCGTGCCGCGCGCAGGCGATCCGGTCGGCCAGCCTCGGCACCGCCTCGAGCAGCGGCAGGGCCTGCGCGACCGGGACCGCCACGACCAGCGCGTCGAAGGGGCCGTGGCCGACGCCGTCGGCATCGTCGAGGCGCCAGCCGTCCGCGCCGCGCCGCGCCCGCACGATCGGCCGCCCGGGTTCGATCGGCAGGCCATCGAGCAGGCGCCGCGCGATCGCCGGCTGGTCCGGCGCGCCACGCCAGGCCGTCGCCGTGACCG
>PVBP01000107.1 GCA_002995625.1 Lysobacteraceae bacterium
CGGTTCGGGTCGAAGCCGCGTTCGAGCAACGCGTCCACCAGCCGCGGCAGTCCGTGGCGAACCGCGAGGTGCAGCAGCGAGGAGCCGTCGCGCGCCGGCGCGAAAGGATCGGCGCCACGATCGAGCCAGGCGAGCGCGATCGGCTCGATGCGTTCCGGCTCGACACCGGCGCAGCGCGCGAGCAGCGTCGCCAGCAGCGCGCCGCCGGCGACCGACGCGCCCGCGCGGGCCGCCGCATCGGCGAGCGCGGGCGACGGCGGGTCCTCCTCAAGCGCGTCGCGAACGAGGCGGGTGCCGTGGGTCGCCAGGAAATCGGCGCGACCGACCTGCGCGAACCACCAGTCGAGCGCGTCGGCCCTGGCCTCGCCGAGGCGCGCACTGACCGCGACCCGATCGGCCTCCGGCAGCGGCGGCGGCAGCACGAACAGGCTGGCCGCGATGTCGATCCGGCCATGGCGCAGCGCGGTCGTCAGGAGGCCCGCGCGGTCGCGGCCTTCGGCCTCGAGTTCGCCGAGCAGCTCGGCTTCGGCGATCGCGCTCGGCAGCGGGTAGCCCGGATCGAGCCGCGCGACGATCGGCCAGCGTCCGGCCGCGACCGCGCGGTCGACCGCGGTGCGTCCGTCGCGGTCCCGGCGGGTGCGGTCGGCCCCGAGCTTCAGCAGCGCCTCGATCGTCCCCTCGTCGGCGGCAAGCGACTCGGCCGCCACCATCAGCGCGTCGCTGCCGCTGGCGTCGGCGAGATCGGGATCGGCCTTGGCGCGCGCCAGCGCGGCGATCACCGCGTTGGCGCCGGCACGGGCGGCGGCGATCAGCGCGGTGGCGCCCTCGTCGTCGCGCGCGTCGACGTCGGCGCCGGCACCGAGCAGCACGTGCGCCAACCCCGCGTGTCCGTTGGCCGCCGCCGCGTGCAGCGGCGTGCGTCCGGTCCGATCGCGGGCATCGGCCGCGCACCTCGCGCGAATCAGGCGTCGGGCCAGCTCGGGCAGGTCCGCATCGGCTTCCGCCAGCGCGACCAGCGCCGGGACGGCGCCAGCCACGTCGCCGCCACCGCCACGCTCGAGCAGCAGCCGCACGACCGGCTCGTTGCCGGCGCGGCATGCCACGCCGACCGGCGTCAGCCCCTCGCGGTTCGGGCGCGACGGGTCGGCTCCGGCATCGAGCAGCATCGCGGCGATGATCGGATCGCGCGTGCGCGCGGCGTGGTGCAGCGGCGTGTCGCCATCGGCATCGGCGACATCGGTGCGTGCGCCGTTGGTCAGCAGCGTCTGCACCGACTCGATGCGCCCGTCCCAGCTGTCGCGGGTCGCGGCGATCAGCGGCGTCAGCCCGCCGATCGCGAGATTGAGGTCGGCGCCGCGCAGGATCAGTTCGCGCAGCAGCCGCAGGTCCGGCTCGGTCGCGGCGATGATCGCCGGCGTCCGCTGGTCGCGGTCGAGCGGATCGGGGCGGGCGTTCGGGTCGGCGCCGTTGCGGAGCAGGACCAGCGCGAGGTCGGTCTCGTGCGCGGCGCAGCGTGCGATCAGCTCGCGGTCGCGCTCGCGGGGATCGACCGGGATCTCGACCAGCGCGTCATCGGCCAGGTCCAGGGCCTCGGCCGGCACATCCAGCGCGCCGAGCCGGGCGGCGAGCCGCGCGGTGCGCGACACCACCCACAGGCTCGCGAGCGGCAGCGCCGCCAGCGCCCACGCGAGTCCGCACGCACGCCGCAGCGACTCGTCGACGAGCCCGTGAAGACCGGCTGCGGCGACCGCGCCGCCGGTCAGCGTCACCAGCGCGAGCGCGACGCCGAGGCCGACGCTGAAGTGGGGATCGCCCCGGCGCGAGAGATCGCGGGCGGCCTCAAGGGCGTGCCGCAGGCGAACTGCCCGCGCGCGCCTCGCCGCGGGCGGCTGCGCGGGCTCCCCGGCGCCGACGATGAGGCCGAATGCCGGCCACCAGCGCCACGGCAGCAGCACGATCGCGATGAAGCCTGCCGACAGCAGCGCGGCGGCGAGCGGCGTGGGTTTCCCGAGCAGCATCCAGGCCGGCATCCCGAGCAGCACCGCGAGCAGCGCCGCGTGCAGCAACAGCAGGGCCAGCGCCGGAGGAGCCCGCATCGCGACGGAGCGCGGGAAGGACTCGTCGGCGAGGAGACCCAGCGCGCGCGCGGCAGCCACCAGCGCCAGCGGCAGGGCCAGCGCCAGCACGGGCCAGGCGAGAGGATCGGCGAACAGGGTACCGCCCGCGGCGAGTGCCATGGCCGGCAGGAGCTCGACGAGGCGCGCCGGGCGGGCGCGGGGCGGGGTGGGCATCCGGTCAGTATAGGCAGCCCGCCGCGTGGCGCCGGGCGAATCGCCCGAGCCGGCTCAGGCCCGGGATTCGGGGCTGTCCCTGGCCAGGGTCGCGCTGGCGTCGAGCACGGCGCGCCGATAGCGCGGCAGCAGGCGGCGCTTCAGCGCGGCGCGGTCGCGCGGCGAGAACGGGCCGTGCTCGTCGAGGTGCGCAATCAGCAGCGCGTAGTCCTGCGCGAGGCCCATCGCATCGGCGAGCGCGCCGAGGCCCGGCGTCGGCGGCACGGCGCCGGGCGCGCATTCGGCCAGCGCCGTTTCCTGCTGCCGCAGCCGCCGCAGCCGCCGTCGGAAGCGGTGCCACGCTTCCGGGTCCGGTTCGGTCCTGGCCGCCCCGAGCGCGGCGTGGAGCTCGGCGACGCTGCGATCGTGCGCGCGGGCGAGGTCGCGGGCATCGACCCGGCGCCAGTCGAGCCGCAGCAGCGCGGCGTTCGCATCCGCCAGCGCGGCGCGGCGCAGCGCGAGACCCGGGTCTTCCGCCAGCGCCGCGGCCAGCGCGTCGCGCTTGCGTGCGCGCACCGGGACCAGCAGGCGCGCCACATCGGCCCTGGGCAGTGCCCGCGCCTCGCCGAGGTGCATCAGGACCTCCTCGAGCGCCTGCGCGTCGCGCAGGGCCGAGAGCGTCCGTGCGAGCTCGCGCAGGCGCCGCTCGACCCGCCGACCGGTCTTGCCGAGCCGGCGCTCGGACAGCGCGATCACCGCGCGCGCGCGCCGGATCGACTTGCGCGCCTCGTGCACGCCCTCGTGCCGCTTGTCGCCCGGGCGCGCGAGCTGACGACCGGCGCGCGCCAGTTCCGCGATCGCGTACTCCTTGAGGCAGGGGCCGGGTCCCGATTCGACCGGCGCGCGGATGGCCGGCTTCGGCCTCGACGCCGGCCGGGTCTTCGACGTGGACATGCTCACCCCCAAGCCTTGCGACGCTATCAAGCCTCCCGATTCCCTTGCCACCTCGCGCAGATGACAGATGCGACCGGCGGCCCATGCAACGCGGACCGATTCCCGTCGCGTGGCGGCGATGGCCGTTCAGCGGGCGGTTGCCTGCTTGAATGCGGGCCGACCGGTTTCACGCAGGCCTGACCTTCGTCACGGGTGTGTTCAAGCCGCGGCGCGGAGGATGGGCCCCGCCGTGACGAGGCCGCGTGGGCCGATGGCCACCGCGATCGCTGGGCCGCCCCGGCGCGTCCGAGGGCCGATCCGCACGGCGCACCCCCAACGACAACGAGAACGAGCCATGAGCAAGCATTCGATCCTCGCCATTGCCCTCGCCGCGACGCTGGCCGTGCCGGCCGTCGCCGCCGCGCAGTCCGGCTTCTTCATCGACGGTGGCGTCGGCCAGGCCCGCGTCGACGAGGCCGGATTCAAGGACAAGGACACGCACTTCCGAATCGGCGGCGGCTGGAACCCCAATCGGTATTTCGGCCTCGAGGCCGGCTGGACCGACCTCGGCCGGTTCAGCGAGGAGGTCGCGATCGGCGGTGCCACCGGCGAGTTCAAGGCCAACGGCTGGTATGCCGGCGTCCGCGGCAAGCTGCCGTTCCATGACGGCGACGGCGGTTTCTTCGCGAGCGCCCGCGCAGGCCTCCTGTTCTGGGACGCGAGCGGCCGCGTGCGCGTCGGGACGGTCACCGAAAGGTTCAGTGACAGCGGCAGCGATCCGTACTACGGACTCGGCGTCGGTTACGACCTGTCGCGGAACTTCGGCGTGAGCCTCAACCATGACCGTTACAAGGTCGACAGCGACGGCTCGTCGGTCAAGGCTTGGACGGTCAACGCGACCTGGCGCTTCTGAGCCCCGGTCGATGGCGATCTGCCCGGGGCGGCATGGCCGCTCCGGGCACCGGCCCTGCGGCTGCATGGGCCTGCCATTCAGCGATCGTTTGCCGCCTCGGGCGCAGTCTTTCGGGACGACTGCGGGCCCCTCTGGCCGTGCTCCCCGGGAATGCCGAAGCGGTTCCCGCGCACGGCGATGTCGGAGTCGAACGACCCGACCGCCCGCCGCGCCACCCACAGGGTTGGCTGACGCACGCGACGCGTGCCGGGTTCCCGTGAACCTCACCGGAACCCTTCGATGGACCTTCTCCTCGCGCTCTGGCTCGGCATGCCCGTCTGGGTGTGGCTCGCCTTCATCGCCGTCGTGCTGGCGATCCTCGCTTTCGACCTCGGCGTCCTGCACCGCGAGGCGCACGAGATCGACGTCCGCGAAAGCCTCTGGATGTCGGCGCTCTACATCGGCCTCGGCCTCGCGTGGTCCGCGGCGGTGTGGTGGATCTACTGGCAGTACGGCGGCGACAAGGCGATCGACCCGCAGATCGCGGGCCAGCCGACGCCCGAGGCGAAGGCCTGGGTGGCGGTCAAGCTGTACCTGACCGGCTACCTGGTCGAGAAGGCGCTGGCGATGGACAACGTCTTCGTCATCTCGATGATCTTCGCGTACTTCGCCGTGCCGCGGATCCACCAGCACCGCGTGCTGTTCTGGGGCATCCTCGGCGTGATCGTGCTGCGCGCGCTGATGATCGGGCTCGGCGCGGCGCTGGTGCTGAACTTCTCCTGGGTGCTCTACGTCTTCGCGGTGATCCTGATCGCGACCGGGATCAGGATGCTCCGCGCCATCGACGAGGTGCCGGACATCGCCAACAACGCGGTGCTGAACTTCCTTCGGCGGCGCCTGCGCCTGACCGAGGCGCTGCACGGTCAGCGGTTCTGGGTGCGGCTGCCGGATGCCAGGACCGGGAGGCTCGCGTGGTTCGCGACGCCGCTGTTCCTGTGCCTGGTGCTGGTCGAGATCGCCGACATCGTGTTCGCGATCGACTCGGTGCCGGCGATCTTCGCGATCACGCCGGACCCCTTCATCGTCTACACCTCGAACATCTTCGCGATCCTCGGCCTGCGCGCGCTGTACTTCGCGCTCGCGGCGATGGTCCACCGCTTCCATTACCTCAAGTACGCGCTCGCGATCGTGCTGATCTTCATCGGCAGCAAGATCTTCGTCGGTGACTGGCTGTTCGGCGGCAAGGTGCCCGCGGCGCTGAGCCTCGGCGTGACCTTCGGCCTGCTCGCCGGCGGGGTGGCCTGGTCGCTGTGGAAATCGCGCGGCGACCTGCGAACCGCGGGATGATCGGCCTTCCGACCCACGACGAGGAGCGCGCCGCGATGCGGATCCTGGTGGCCATCGACGGCAGTCGCTACGGCGAAGCCGCGCTCGAGCGCGCGCTCGATCTGTCCTCCCGGCTCGCCGAGCCGGCCGAGCTCACGCTGATCCACGTCGCGCTGCCGGCGCCGCCGCGCGCCGCCGCGGCGGTCGGCGCGGAGATCCTCGAGAGCTGGTACCGGCACGAGCGCGACGGCGCGCTGGCTCACGCCCGCGAGCGCCTCGCGGCGGCCGGCCGTCGGGCGGCCGAGATCACCGCGGTCGGATCGCCGGGCCGGCTGATCGCCGAGCACGCGGACGGCGGCGGCTTCGACCTCGTCGTGATGGGCTCGCATGGTCACGGCGCGCTGGCCGGCCTCGTGCTCGGCAGCACGGTCAGCGCGGTGCTGTCGCTGTCGAAGGTCCCGCTGCTGATCGTGCGCTGAGGCGGGCTGCGCCGGTGCGTCGGCGTGCCACCACCACCTGACGGGCTTGTCGGCTTGCCTTGAACGGCAAGCCGATCCGCCGAGCGGCAGGCCACGGACGGCCTGGCGGGGGTGCGCGCCATGGACGGCGTCGAAGCGGCCTCGCCGGGTGAGTGGTGGGCCCAGCAGGGCGAGGCGGGGTTTGTCGGCTTGCCTTGAATGGCAAGCCGATCCGCCGAGCGGCAGGCCACGGACGGCCTGGCGTGGGTGCGCGCCACGGACGGCGTCGAGGCGGCGTGGCCGGGGGAGTGGTGGGCCCAGCAGGACTCGAACCTGCAACCCACGGATTATGAGTCCGCTGCTCTAACCATTGAGCTATAGGCCCGAACGGCTCACCGCCAAGCCGTAGTGTGCCGCACCGCTCGTCGCCGGCGCTCCCCGTGCGCCCCGACGCGCGGCGGTGGCAGTGGACCTGCGGCGCCAGCCGCCGCTCGTCAACCCGCCTCGAGCAGTTCGATCACGAAGGTCACGCCGTGGGTCGCCGGCTCCGGGTCGTTGACCGCGACCACCGATCCGTTCATCGCGTTGACCGCGGCCCGGACCAGATAAAGGCCAAGGCCATGCGAGGTCTCCTCGGCCGACGGGTCGAGCGACACGTCGAGTTCGAAGATCCGCTCCTCCTCGCCGCGCGGAATGATCGGCCCCTCGTTGCGGATCGAGATGCGCACGATCGGTCGTTCCGATTCGAGCCGGACCGTGATCGGCTGATCGCCTGCGAAGCGCCGGGCGTTCGACAGCAGGTTGCCGACCATCTCCTCGAGATCGCCGCGGTCGGCCAGGACCTCGATCGGCCGCGGCGCCTCGATCAGCCGGAACGGCAGCGGCGCGATCAGCTGTTCGGCGGCGAGCCGCCGCGCGAAGAAGCGGTTGAGCTCGATCCGAGTGTCGGCGCCGACGCTCTGCGCCTGCCGGCGCCGCAGCTGGAGTGCCGCGCGCGCGCGCTCGGCCGCACGCACGATCCGGCTGACGTAGCCGGCCATCAGGTCGAGCGGGGCGCGCTCCGCGACCGCCCGCCATTCCGGACGCTCGGCCACCAGCGTCTCGAGCTGCCCGAGCGCGTGGCGAAGGCTCGAGGCCGGAGACAGCACCTCGTGTCCCAGATCCTCGAGCGTGGCCGTGGCGTCCTTGAGCGCCGTCTCGTAGACCCGGCGCGCGGCGACCGCGGCGTCGCGCTCGGCTTCGGCGCGGCGTCGCTCGGCGACCAGCGTCCGCGCGCGCTCGCGCGACAGCGCCCACCCGAGGCTGCCGAGCAGCAGCAGCGGCGCC
>PVBP01000108.1 GCA_002995625.1 Lysobacteraceae bacterium
CCTGCGCGAGCGCCAGCGCCGCCTGGTCGACCGTGCCGGGACCGCTGCCGAAGACGCCGTCGGCCAGCGGATCGACCAGCCGCACCGGGATCGTGCCGGCCTTCGCCCGCGCCGCGGCGGCGCCGGCGCGATCACCGCTCGCGGCCAGCGCCTCGGCGAGCGGCGTGTGCAGCGCGTCGGCGGTCGGATCGGCCGCGAGCGCGGCGCGGTAGAACGCGACCGCGTCGGACCAGCGCTCCTCGAGCCGCGCGATCTCGGCGAGCAGCGCCAGCGCCGGCGCGTAGTCGGCGCGCTCGCGCCGGATCGCCTCGAGCGCCGAGCGCGCCGCGTCGCGGTTGCCGAGCGCGAGCTCGGTCGAGGCGATCCGGATCCGGGTCGGCAGGTAGTTCGGGTCGAGCGCGCGCGCGGTCGAGAACGCGGCCCTGGCGTCGGAATGGCGGCCTTCGCGCGCCAGGAACAGGCCCTTCAGGTACGGGAAGCGGCCGTCCTCGGGCGCGATCGCGATCGCGTTGTCGATCGCGGCGTGCGCGGCCGGCATCACGCCGAAGCGGGCGTAGAAGCCGGCAAGCCGCGCGAAGGCCTCGGCCAGGTAGACCCCGACCAGCTCGTCGCGGGTGTCGTCGAACTGGCGGCGGAGGTCGGTCAGGAACTCGCGCTGGCCGGGCGTCAGGCCGGAGAGGTCCGGCTCGGGCATCGGGCGGATCGCGCCCTGCGACAGGACCTGCGGCGCTGCGAGCAGCAGGCCGAGGAGGAGGACGAGGGCGGACGGTCGTAGACGGGACATTCGGTCGGGCTCGGGGCGCCGGGCGACGCGGGATCCGGAAGTCTAGTGACGGCGCGGGCGGCGACGTGAACCGGCGCTGGTCCCCGGCCGGCCCGCTAGGCTCCGGCCGGCATGGCCGACGTCGATCCGCATCCGAGTTCCCGCGTGGCCTCCACGGCATGGACGAGGTGGCGGTTCGTCGCCGGCCGGCGCTTCGCCCCGTATGCCATCGTCCAGGCGCTGACCGCCGTCGTCGACCATCTGGTCCTCGGCGCCCTGGTTGCGTGGTTCGCGGCGGGCCTCGGCGAGCGCGCGAGCCACGCCGGTGCGGCCGCGCTGCTGCCCGGGCTCGCGCTGGTGCTGCCGTTCGTGCTGCTGTCGGCGACCGGTGGCGGGCTCGCCGATCGGCTCGAGCCGGCGCGCCTGATCCGCTGGATCAAGGCCGCGGAACTGCCGCTCGCGCTGCTCGCGATCGTCGCGCTGGTCAGCGGACGGACACCGCTCCTGGTCGTGGCGCTGGTCGCGCTCGGCTGCCGCGCGGCCCTGTTCGGGCCGGTCAAGCTCGCGATCCTGCCGCGGCTGCTCGCGCCCGACGAGCGGCTCGACGGGGTCGCGCTGACGATCGCATCGACGCTGGTCGCGATCCTCGCGGGGGCGATGCTCGGGGCCCGCTGGATCGGCGCGGAGGGTCCGGCCGGGCCGGTGCTCTCATGGGCCATCGGTGCTTCCGCCGCCGCCGGCGCGCTCGCGAGCCTTGCGATCCCGGCGACGGCGAAGGTCGAGGACGCCGAGGCCCGGGTCCGGGCGAATCCGGCGAGCGAGTGGCTGATCGGCCGCGCCGGCTGGCGCGAGGCGCGCGCGCGACCGGCGGTCTGGAACGGCATCCTCGGCATCTCGTGGTTCTGGGCGTTCGGCGCGATCCTGCTCGCGATGGCGCCGGCGGCGCTGGCCGGACGCGTGGACCCGGCCGCGGCGATGGCCGCGCTCGCGGCCGGCGTGCTGGCCGGCGCGCTGCTCGCGATGGCCGCATCGCGGCGCCTGGTCGAGATCGGTCTGGTGCCGCTCGGGGCGTTCGGGATGGCCGCTGCCGGCGTCGCCGGCTGGTTCGCGTTCGGCGACGAGGACCCGGTGACGCGACCCTGGGCCGCGCTCGCCGCGATCGTCGCGTTCGGGGCGTCGGCCGGGCTCTACGTCGTGCCGCTCTATGGGCTCCTGGTGACGCGCGTGCCATGGCCACGGCTCGGCCGCGCGGTCGCGGCCAACAACATCCTCAACGCGCTGCTGATGCTGATCGCGGCGGGGGTCGTGGCGCTCGCGCTCGACCTCGGCGTCGCGCCGTCGACGATCCTGCTCGGCGCGGTGGTCGCGCACGCGCTGGTCGCGACCTACGTGTTCGCGCTGGTGCCGGAGTTCCTGCTGCGCCTGCTCGCGTGGCTGCTCGCGAACGTGCTCTACCGGCTCGAGGTCCACGGCCGCGACCGGATCCCGGCCGAGGGCCCGCTGCTGATCGTCTGCAACCACGTCAGCTACATGGACGCGATCATCCTGCTCGGGGCGATCCCGCGGCCGACGCGGTTCGTCATGTACTGGAAGATCTTCGACCAGCCGCTGATGAAGTGGGTCTTCCGCGCCGCGCGCGCGATCCCGATCGCCGGCCGCAGCGAGAATCCGGAACTGATGGAGGCGGCGTTCGCGACGGTCCGCGCCGAGCTCGATGCCGGGGAGGTGGTCGGGATCTTTCCCGAAGGCGGGCTCACCCGCGACGGCGCGATCGCGCCGTTCCGCCCCGGCGTCGAGCGGATCCTCGCATCCAATCCGGTGCCGGTCGTGCCGATGGCGCTGCGCGGGCTCTGGGGGAGCCTGTTCAGCCGCAGGCACCGTTACCCGATCCCGCGCCGCTTCCGCGCCCGGATCGCGCTCGTGATCGGCGAGCCGGTTCCGCCCGGGCAGGCGACCGCGGCCTTCCTCGAGCAGCGGGTGCGGGAACTGCGGGGCGACTGGGCCTGATCGTGTCTTGCGGATTCCGGGACGTTTTCGCGTACCGGATCACCGACCCGGCGATGCGGGAACGCCCCTGGGCACCGCGCCGCCGGCTGCTCGCAAGCCGATCCATCCGAAGGGGAAACCGCCATGTCCAAGTTCCACCACCTGTTCGCCGCCGGCGCGGCGATGCTCCTGGCCCAGGGCTGCGCCACGGTCACGCGCGGCACCACCGAGGCCTTCGTCGTCGACAGTGAACCGGTCGGCGCGAACGTCACGCTCAGCACCGGCGAGCGCTGCAAGACGCCGTGCACGCTGACCAAGAAGCGCAAGGACTCGTTCCTGGTCACGATCGAACTCGACGGCTACGAGACCGTCCAGGCCCAGGTGCAGAGCCAGGTCGCGGGCGGCGGCGCGGCCGGCATGGCCGGCAACGTCCTCGTCGGCGGCATCATCGGCATGGGCGTCGACGCGGCGAGCGGCGCGACCAAGGAACTGGTCCCGAACCCGCTGCGGGTCAAGCTGGTTCCGGTCCAGCGCTGACGCGACGGCGCAGGTCTTGGGCGTTCGACGGCAGCCGCTCCCCGGCGGCCGTCGTCAGCAGCGCCGCCCGCACGCCACCAGCTCGAGCTGGACCGTCGTGTGGCGGATGCCGAA
This sequence comes from Lysobacteraceae bacterium, assembly GCA_002995625.1. Classification (GTDB taxonomy): domain Bacteria; phylum Pseudomonadota; class Gammaproteobacteria; order Xanthomonadales; family Ahniellaceae; genus UDEA-SF1. The sequence goes on from PVBP01000108.1 coordinate 3,401, forward strand.
GCGCGCCGCGAGCAGGTCGTGGACGGCGGCCAGCAGCCGGTCCGCGTCGCGGCGGCCGTCGTGCTCGAGGTGCACGGTCAGCGCGGTGACCGTGGTCGAGAGCGGCCAGACGTGGAGGTCGTGGACGCCGAGGACGCCGTCCTCGGCCAGCAGCGCCGCGCGGATCGCGGCGAGGTCGATCCCGCGCGGCACCGCGTCGAGCGCGAGGTCGAGCGACTCCCGCAGCAGCCGGTAGCCGCTCCACGCGACCACCAGCGCGATCGCGAGCCCGGTGGCCGGATCGAGCCAGGCCCAGCCGGTCAGCCACAGGCCGAGGCCCGCGACGACCACCCCGAGCGAGACGGCGGCATCGCCGGCGAGGTGCAGGAAGGCGCCGCGCTCGTTGAGATCGGCATGGCTGCCGCGCCAGAACAGCGCCGCCGAGACCGCGTTGACGACCAGCGCGACCGCGGCGACGCCCATGACCCAGAGGCCCGGCGGCGCCGGATGCGGTTCGAGCAGCCGGCCGAGGCTTTCCCACGCGAGCGCGCCGCAGGCGGCCAGGACCAGCCCGGCGTTCGCCATCGCCGCGAGGATCGTCGAGCGCGCCATGCCGTAGGTGTGGCGGGCATCGGGGCGGCGCAGCGCGAGGCGCGCGGCGAACCAGGCCAGCACGAGCCCGAGCACGTCCATCGCGTTGTGCACGGCGTCGGCGACCAGCGCGACCGAGCCGAGCCAAAGGCCCGCGGCGAGCTGGGCTGCGACCAGCGCGGCGTTGAGGCCGATGCTGACCCGGAAGGCCCGCATCTTGCGGCCGCCGCCGACCGCGTGCTGGTCGTGCGGGTCGCCCGCGCCGCCGGCGTCGTGCGCATGGACGTGCCCGTGCGCGTGACCGTGCTCGTGCGCGTGACCGTGGCCGTGTCCGGCGTGATGATGGTGGGCGCCCATGGCGGCATTCTGGCGCCGGCCGTCGCCGGCCGCACCGGCGAGGCCGCTCTCGGACGAAATTGCCGCCCGGCGCGGCCGACCGTTACACTCCCGCGGCTATCCGGCCGGCCCCGGTCCGGAGCGCGCCTTCGCGGACCAGGACGGGCCGCGCGGCGCGCCGGTGGCACCGCGTCCGACGGGGCAGGGGACCAGGACGGCCCGGACGGGCCGGCCGGTCGAGTTCCAGGCGCGCGCCCGCCGGGGCCGCGCCGTCCGCTAACTTCCTGATGGGGGTTTCACATGCTTGAGTCTCAAGGTCTCTGGCTCGCGCTCGCGTGCGCGGTGCTGGCGGTGATCTACGGGGCCTGGTCGATCCGCTGGATCCTGGCCAAGCCCGCCGGCAACGAGCGCATGCAGCAGATCGCGGCCGCGGTCCAGGAGGGCGCCGGCGCCTACATGAACCGCCAGTACCGGACGATCGCGATCGTCGGCGTGCTGCTGTTCGTCGTGATCGGCTTCGTGCCCGGCCTCGGCTGGTGGACCGCGATCGGCTTCGCGATCGGCGCGGTGCTGTCCGGTCTCGCCGGCTACATCGGCATGTTCATCTCGGTCCGCGCGAACGTGCGCACGACCGAGGCCGCGCGCCACGGCATCGGCCCGGCGCTCGACGTCGCGTTCCGCGGCGGCTCGATCACCGGGATGCTGGTCGTCGGTCTCGGCCTGCTCGGCATGGTCGCCTTCTTCATGCTGGTGATCGGCCAGACCTCGCTCGGCGGCCTGAGCGAGGCGAAGATCAAGGAGGCGCTGACGCCGATGATCGGCCTCGCCTTCGGCTCGTCGCTGATCTCGATCTTCGCGCGCCTCGGCGGCGGCATCTTCACGAAGGGCGCCGACGTCGGCGCCGACCTGGTCGGCAAGGTCGAGGCCGGCATCCCCGAGGACGACCCGCGCAATCCGGCCGTGATCGCCGACAACGTCGGTGACAACGTCGGCGACTGCGCCGGCATGGCGGCCGACCTGTTCGAGACCTACGCGGTCACGATCATCGCCGCGATGCTGGTCGGCTCGATCTTCTTCGCGACGCTCGGCGGCGCCGGCATCCTGTATCCGCTGCTGCTCGGCGCGGCCTCGATCGTCGCATCGATCATCGGCTGCCTCGTGGTCAAGACCCGCGATGGCGGCAAGATCATGAACGCGCTCTATCGCGGCCTGATCGTCGCCGGCGTGATCGCCGCGGTGTTCTTCTGGTTCATCACCGACGCGATGTTCGCCGACAACGCGGTCAACCTGTTCCTGTGCGCGCTGATCGGGCTGGCGCTGACCGCGGCGATGGTCTGGATCACCGAGTACTACACCGGCACCGACTTCAAGCCGGTGCGCCACGTCGCCGCCGCCTCGACCACCGGCCACGCGACCAACATCATCGCCGGCCTCGGCGTGTCGATGAAGGCGACCGCGCTGCCGGTGCTCGCGGTCTGCACCGCGATCCTCACCGCCTACCACCTGGGTGGCCTCTACGGCATCGCGATCTCGGCGACCGCGATGCTGTCGATGGCCGGCGTGGTCGTCGCGCTCGACGCCTACGGTCCGATCACCGACAACGCCGGCGGCATCGCCGAGATGGCCGAGCTGCCGAAGGACGTGCGCAACGTCACCGATCCGCTCGACGCGGTCGGCAACACCACGAAGGCGGTGACCAAGGGCTATGCGATCGGCTCGGCCGGCCTCGCCGCGCTGGTGCTGTTCGCCGACTACACCCACAAGCTCGGCGAGTACTTTCCGGGCCAGGACTTCGTCTTCAATCTGTCCGACCCGAAGGTGCTGGTCGGCCTCTTCATCGGTGGCCTGATCCCGTACCTGTTCGGCGCGATGGCGATGGAGGCGGTCGGCCGTGCGGCCGGCGCGGTGGTCGAGGAGGTCCGCCGCCAGTTCCGCTCGATCGCCGGGATCATGGAGGGCAAGGCCAAGCCCGAGTACGACAAGGCCGTGGACATGCTGACGAAGGCCGCGATCAAGGAGATGATCGTGCCGTCGATGCTGCCGCTGCTGGTGCCGATCCTGGTCGGCTTCCTGCTGGGGCCGAAGGCGCTCGGCGGCGTCTTGATGGGCACGATCATCACCGGCCTCTTCGTCGCGATCTCGATGACCACCGGCGGCGGCGCGTGGGACAACGCGAAGAAGTACATCGAGGACGGCCACCACGGCGGCAAGGGCTCGGACGCCCACAAGGCCTCGGTGACCGGCGACACGGTCGGCGACCCGTACAAGGACACCGCCGGCCCGGCGGTCAACCCGCTGATCAAGATCATCAACCTGGTCGCGCTGCTGCTGGTGCCGGTGCTCGCCGCGGTCGGCCAGTAGGCGCCCATCCCGGCCAGCCAGGTCGCGACGAAGCCCCGCTCCGGCGGGGCTTCGTCGTTTTCGGCCCCGGGACGGACGGCTTTGGCCGGTACCGGGCGCCAGCGGCGGCGCCCCGAACGCGCAGGTTCTCCGTCCGTGGCACCCCGCTAGACTGCGGTGCTTTGCCCGACCCGGAGACTCGCCATGGGCCTCGAACTCGTTCCTGCCGGGCGCGCGGTGCCCGACGACCTCAACGTCGTGATCGAGATCCCGATGAACTCGGAGCCGGTCAAGTACGAGGTCGACAAGGATTCGGGCGCGATCTTCGTCGACCGCGTGCTGACGACGCCGATGCGCTATCCGTGCAACTACGGCTACATCCCGCACACGCTGTGCGGCGACGGCGACCCGGTCGACGTGCTGGTCGTGATGCCGCTGCCGCTGGT
>PVBP01000109.1 GCA_002995625.1 Lysobacteraceae bacterium
CAGTAACTTGGAACGCTTTCTTTAAGTTCATTCACCGCCCGGTGCAGAACGGGCGAACAGCCGCTCGACGCGCGCCAGATCGGCCTCGGTGTCGATGCCCGGCGGGAACTCGACTGGAGAACGAATCACCCTGATTCGTTCTCCCGCCGACAACGCGCGCAACTGCTCGAGCGACTCGACCGACTCGAGCGGACCCGGCGACAGTCGCGGGTAGTCGCGGAGGAACCCGGCCCGATAGGCGTAGAGTCCCACGTGCCGCCAGGCGGGCAGGCCTTCGGGCAGGCGGCTGCGGTCACGGGAGAACGCATCCCGGGGCCACGGGATCGGCGCGCGCGAGAAGTAGAGCGCCCTGCCCGCCTCGTCGACGACGACCTTGACGGCGTTCGGATCGAGGAAGGCCGCAAGGTCGGTGATTGGCTGGGCGAGCGTTGCGATCGCGCAGTCCGGGCTGTCCGCCAGCGCCCGGGCTACCGCGCGGATCGCCGAGGCGGGGATGAGCGGTTCGTCCCCCTGCAGATTCACGACGATCCGGTCACGCGCCCACGCGAGGCGCTCGGCGACCTCGGCCAGACGATCGGTGCCGCTCGGATGATCGGGCCGGGTGAACTCGACCCGGATCGTCGCTCCGGCGGCGGCCGCGGCGATCGCCTCGGAGTCGGTCGCGAGGACGATCTCGTCGGCCTCCGATTCGAGCGCGCGGTCGATCACGTGCCGGATGATCGGGCGACCCGCGAGCAGCCGAAGCGGCTTGCCGGGCAGCCGGGTCGCGGCCAACCGAGCCGGGATCGCGACGGTGAACGCAAGGCTCATGAACGGGCCCTCGGCAGTTGGTGGAGCGCGACGTGGATGCGGTCGGCGAGTTCGGTCGGCAGGACGGCTTCGACCGGCACCGCATAGCTGTCCGGCCCCGCGAGGCCCGCGCACTTGACAGCGTCCTTCTCGGTCACCAGCACCGGAAGCCCGTCGCCGAAGTCGAGCTCGCCACCGACGTAGTCGTGATGATCGGGCAGCGGGTGCCGGATCACCGAAAGGCCGAGGCCCTCGAGCATCCGGAAGAAGCGCTCCGGATTGCCGATCCCCGCCACCGCGTGCACGCGACGCCCGCGCCACTCGCCGAGATCGACCATCCGGCCGGGCTCGCGCAGGCTGGTGGCCGTCCGCCCGGTCACCGCGAGCGCAATCTCTCCCGCGCCGACCGCGCCGCCGTTGACGAGCACCGCATCAATCAGTCCGAGCCGCTCCGCCGGCTCGCGCAACGGGCCCGCCGGCAGCAGGCGGCCGTTGCCGAAGCGGCGCTCGCCGTCGATCACCGCGATCTCGAAGTCCCGCCGCAGCGCCCAGTGCTGGAGGCCATCGTCGCAGATCACGACGTTGCAGCCGGCGCGGTCGATCAGCAGCGCGCCGGCTTCGGCGCGATCGATGCCGACCGCGACCGGACAGCTCGACGCCTTGTACTGGAGCACCGCCTCGTCGCCGACCTCGCGCGCGTTCGTGTCGGGGCCGAGCAGCGTCGCAACGCGCGCGCGTCCCCGGTATCCACGCATCGCGATGCCGGGCCGCCAGCCGCGCTGCGAGAGCTCGCGCGCAAGCCAGCCGACGACCGGCGTCTTGCCGGTGCCGCCGACGGTGAGGTTGCCGACGATCACGACCGGCGCCGGCAGCCGCCGCACGGCAAGGATCCGCCGGCGGTAGAGCCACCGTCGCAGCAGCAGGCCGTTCGCATAGAGCCGCTCGAGCCCCGCGAGCGGCCACGGGACCGGACGGCCGCCGTACCAGATCGACTCGAGCCAGCGCGAGAGCGCGGCGCGCACGGAACCGACCTCAGGCGTCGCGGAACTGCATCCGGTGGAGCTGGGCGTACAGCCCGCCCGCCGCGACGAGTTCCGCGTGGGTGCCGCGCTCGACGATCCGGCCGCCGTCGAGCACCAGAACCTGGTCGGCGTGCTCGATGGTCGACAGCCGATGCGCGATCACGAGCGTGGTGCGATCGCGCATCACCCGCTCGAGGGCCTGCTGGATCAGCCGCTCGGATTCGTTGTCGAGGGCGCTGGTGGCCTCGTCGAGCACCAGGATCGGCGCGTCGCGCAGGATCGCGCGCGCGATCGCGATCCGCTGCCGCTGGCCACCCGAGAGCAGCACGCCGCGCTCACCGACCGGCGTGTCGAGACCCTGCGGCAGGTGCCGGATGAAGTCCATCGCGTTGGCCGACTCGGCCGCGGCGAGGATCGCCTCGCGCGGGACCTCATGCTGGGCCGCATAGGCGATGTTGTTGGCCACCGTGTCGTCGAACAGCATCGTGTCCTGGCCCACGAAGGCGATCTGGCGCCGAAGATCGGCGAGCCGGTAGTCGGCCAACGGCACGCCGTCGAGCAGGATGCGCCCGGCATCGGGCTCGTAGAAGCGCGGCAGCAGGCGCACCAGCGACGACTTGCCGCTGCCCGAGCGGCCGACGATCGCGGTCACCCGACCCGGCTCGGCGACGAACGATACCTCGTCGAGCGCCGGCTGGCGGCTCGCGTCATAGCGCAGCGTGACGTCCTCGAAGACGATCCGCCCGGCCGCCCGCGCGAGCGTGCGGGTACCGCGGTCGTTCTCGGCCGGCGTGTCGAGCAGCCGGAACATCGCATCGGCCGCCGCGACCCCGCGCTGGATCATCGACTGCACCTGCGTGATGCGCTTGAGCGACGGCAGCATCGCCATCATCGCGGTCATCAGCGCAACGAACTCCCCGGCCGCGAGCCGTCCCGCCATCGCCTCGCGACCGGCCAGCCAGACGATCAGCGCCAACGCGACCGCCGCGATCCACTGCACCAGCGCCGAACTGGTGGCGCGGGTCGCCTCGATCTTGACCTGGAGGCGCTGGGTGCGCTCGACCGCCTCGGCGAAGCGCGCGCCTTCGCGATCGGCGGCGCCGTGCAGCTTGACCAGCTGCTGGGCCGCGACCGCCTCCTCGCCGATCCGGGCGAGGTCGAGCATCGAATCCTGCACCCGCCCGCTGATGCGCCGGTAGCGGCGCCCGACGATCGCGACGATCGCGACGATCGCAGGTCCCATCACCAGCATCGTCAGCGTGACCTTGACGCTCTGCATCAGCATCACGACCAGCAGGGCGAGCAGCGTCAGCGAATCGGTGACGATGACCTTGATCGCATCCGAGCTCGCCTGCGTCACCTGGTCCGGGAACCAGGTCAGCCGCTGCACGATCGCGGGATTGGATTCCCGATCGAACCAGCGCGAGGGCAGCACCATCAGGCGTCCCATCAGCTGGCGTCGGAGGGTTCCGACCACGCCGCGGCCGATCCGCGCGATCGAGTAGCTGGTCGCAAAGGTCGCAAGGCCGCGCACCGTGAACAGCGCGACGATCGCGAGCGGGACCCACAGCGCCGCGGCCGGGTTGCGGGCGACGAAGGTCTCGTCGACCAGCGGCTGCATCAGGGCGGTGAACACGCCGGCCGCCGCGGCCTCGAAGGCCATCCCGACGACCGCGATCACGGCGAATCCGCGATACGGCCCGATGTAGCCGAGCAGCCGGCGGTAGATCGCCGCCGAGTCCGCGGGAGGGCCGCGCGTCGTGGCCGCGTCCACGGCTCAGTTCGCGTCCTCGGCCGGTCTCACCGTGGCGATCCCGACGTTCGAGTAGCCGAGCTGGCCGAGCGCGTCCATCGCGGTGACCACGTGCTGGTGCTCGGTGCGCGCGTCGGCCCTCAGCAGCACGCGGCGATCGGCCGCCTGCTGATCGCCTGCGACCGCGGTGATCGCCTCCTTGAGCGTGTCGAGGCCCGGATTCAGCACCTCGTTCTCGCCGACGTAGAAGCGCCCTTCGCGGTCGATCGCGACGACCAACGGGTCGTCGGCATCGGCGACCGGCTCGCCGGCGCTTTCGGGCAGCGCGACCCGCAGGCGTGTGTGCTGCTCGAAGGTCGTCGTCAGGACGAAGAACATCAGCAGCACCAGCATCACGTCGACGAGCGGGATGATGTTGAGCTCGAGCTCGTCCTCGCCGCTGGACGGGGCGATCCTCATTTCGCCACCCGCCGGGGCGCGGCAGCCACCGGGGCCGGTGCCTCCAGGCTGTCGACCAGCCGCAGGACCTCGCGTTCCATCTCGATGCCGTAATCGGCGACCCGGCCGCGGAAGTAGCGATGGAAGATGTAGGCCGGCACCGCGACCGCCATGCCGGAGGCGGTGCAGACCAGCGCCTCGCCGATGCCGCCGGCCAGCGACTGCGCCTGGCCGGTGCCGAACTGCATGATCGCGAGGAACATGCTGATGAGGCCGATCACCGTTCCGAGCAGCCCCAGCAGCGGCGAGATCAGCGCGAGGGTCCCGAGCGTCGTCAGGAAGCGGCCGAGCCGGTGCATCACGATCCGCCCGGCGTCCTCGACCCGCTCGCGCATCGCCGCATGGCCGAGGTGCCGGACGCGCAGCGCCGCGGCGAGCACCGCGCCGAGCGGGGAGTTGCGTTCCAGCGCGTCGAGGTGCGCCGGGTCAAGGCGCCGGTCCTGGGCCCAGGCCCGCACCTCGTCCCCGAGGCCATCGGGGATGATCGACTTGCGCCGCAGGCTCCAGAAGCGTTCGATGATGATCGCGACGACGAAGATCGAGCAGATGACGATCGGGATCATGCCGGGACCGCCGGCGATCAGAAGGTCGAGCACGCACGCACTCCTCGGGTCGAAGCGCGGATGATAGCGGGCGCCTCCCGGGCCCGAACGCGACCCCGCTAGCGTCGGATCGGGTCCTCAGCCGCGTGCCGACGCGGGTTCGACCGGTGCCTGCCACCAGCGCGGGCGCTGCCGCCGCCACTCGACGACCCGCACGATGCCGCGCGTCGGGTCGAGCCGCACGCGGATCTGCCCGGACGCGGCGCTGTCGAGCATCATCGCGCCGGCCAGCCGGTAGCGTCGGACGACCTCCGGCGCCGGATGCGAGAAGCGGTTGCGGTGGCCGACCGTGAACACCGCGAGTTCGGGCTGCACCCGCCGGATGAACGCGGTCGATGACGACGAACGGCTGCCGTGGTGCGGCACGATCAGCACCGCGCTCCGAAGCGCCTCGCCCTCGCGGCGGATCAGCATGGCCTCGACCGCGTCGCCGATGTCCGAGGCGATCAGCAGGCGCCCGGCGCCTTCGCCGACTTGGATCACGCAGGCGCTGTCGTTGCCGAGCTCCGGAAAGTGCCTCGGCGGGTGCAGGATCCGGAAGGCGACGCCGTCCCAGCGCCACGCGTCGCCCGCCGCGCAGGCCGTGCCAAAGGCCGCGCGGCCGCCTCGCCACACGATGCCCGGCGAGAGCTCCGCGATCACGTCGGCGACGCCACCGGCATGGTCGTTGTCGAGGTGGGTGACGATGAGGCCGTCGAGGCGCTCGACGCCGGCCGCGCGCAGCGTCGGCACGACCACGCGCGCCGCGATCGAGCCGCGACCGTGCGCGGCCCCGGTGTCGACCAGCAGCGCATGCCGGCGCGTCGTCACGAGCACCGCGAGCCCCTGCCCGACATCGACGACCCGTGCGTCGAAGGAACCCTCGGGTGGTCGGTCGACGCGCGGCAGCAGCAGCGGCAGCAGCAGCAGCGCGCCGAGCGCCCGGCCCGGGACCGCGCGTGGCAGCAGCAGGATCGCCGCGCCCGCGAGCGCCAGCAGCACGGCGAGGGGATCGGGCTCCGGCAGGTGCCACTCGGAACCGGGCCACGCCGCCATCCGTTCGAGCAGTGCCCAGAGCAGCGCGGTGACGCGATCGGCGAGTGCGAGGAGCGCGGCCGCGGGACCCGGTGCAGCCCCCGAAAGCGCGCTCGCGGCGAGCACCAGCGGCACGCTGACGAAGCTGATCCACGGTGCCGCGACGAGGTTCGCGAGCGGCCCGACCACCGAACCCTGCTGGAAGAAGTACAGCGTGACCGGAAGCAGGCCCAGCGCCGCCACGGCCTGGGCACGTCCGAAGCTCGCGAGCCAGGCCTCGCGCGAACGCGCGCCGAGGCAGTGAAGCAACCAGGCGACGCCGAGGAACGACAGCCAGAATCCGGGATTCAGGACCGCAAGCGGATCGATCAGCAGCACGGCGACCATCGCGAGCGACAACGCCGACCAGGGTCCGATCGAACGCCGCAGCAGCACCGCGACCAGCACCACGGCGATCATCACCAGCGTGCGCTGCACCGGGATCGACATTCCGGCAAGCAGGCTGTAGCCGAACGCGGCGACCAGCGCCGCCAGCGCCTGCAACTGACGTCGAGGGCGCACCAGGCCGAGGCCTGGGAAGGCTCTCAGCAGCAGCCCCGCCGCCAGCGCCGCGAACCCACCGACGAGACCGATGTGGAAGCCCGAGATCGCAACGAGGTGCGTCGTCCCGGTCGCGCGCAGCACCCACCACGCGTGCTCCTCGACCGGCGCCTGGTCGCCGACCGCGAGCGCCTGCAGCAGCGCGGTCGTCGTCCCGGGACCGCGCTCCTCGCGGATCCAGCGCGAGATCCGCGCGCGCGCCGCATCGACCGTGGCGCGCGCGGCCGGTTCGTGGGCCAGCAGGCGGCGGACCTGCCCGGTCGCCGTGATCCGCCGCTCGGCCGCGTAGCGCTCGAAGTCGAAGGTCCCCGGATTCGCGAGGCCGCGCGGCACGCGCGCGCGAACCGCGAGGCTCACGGTATCGCCGGGCCGGAGCGCGACCGGCCGCCCGTACCAGGCGAGCCGCCAGCGACCGCCGACCGGAACCGGGTCGCCTGCGACGGTCGCGGAGTGCGGGGCGAGCTCGAAGCGCAGGGCGGTCCGATCCCGCATCGGGATGCCGACGACGGTGCCCGTCACCGCGACATCGGCACCGTCGAGGGCCGCCGGCCAGCGCGCCTCGAGCGCCCGCGCGCCATGCGCGGCCGCCAGCGCGACGCCGAGGGCGACCGAGAGCGGCAGGCGCCAGCGCGGCGCAAGCGCAAGACCGATCGACGCGAGCCCGACCGCGACCACGGCCACCGCGAACGGCGGCAACGCCGACCAGGTCTGGACCCACAGCACGCCGGCGAGCAGCGCGAGCGCGTGCGGCGGCGCGAGCAGCGGCCGCG
>PVBP01000110.1 GCA_002995625.1 Lysobacteraceae bacterium
GGTGCGGGGGATGTCGTTGCGGGCGACGCGACGGCCGGCGCGCTCGCCACCGTTGCGGGCGGGGCCACTGCCGGCGCCGCCGCGGCCTCCTCGATCAGCGCGACGAGATCGCCCTCGGAAACGGTATCGCCGACCTTGACCTTGAGTTCCCGGACGACGCCCGCGAACGGCGCCGGAACCTCCATCGTCGCCTTGTCGGATTCGAGCGTGACCAGCCCCTGGTCGGCCTTGACCGTGTCGCCGACCGCGACCAGGAGCTCGATGACCGGCACGTCCCGGTAGTTGCCGATGTCCGGTACCCGCGCTTCCTTCGCCATGGACCCTCCTTCGCCTGTCCTGGTCGCGACCGTCAGTCGACGACGCGCGGCGTGACCTCGATGTTGCCGCGCGTCGCCTTCGAGTACGGGCAGATCTGGTGGGCGGCCGCGACCAGCGCCTCGGCCGTCTCGCGGTCGACGCCGCCGATCCGCACCGCGAGATCCACGCCGAGGCCGAGGCCGCTGGCATCGGGCCCGATGTGGACGTCCGCGGTGACCGCGATCTCGCCGACCTCGACCTTGCGCTGCTTCGCGACGAAGCCGACCGCGCCGCCGAAGCACGCGGCGTAGCCCATCGCGAACAGCTGCTCCGGATTGGTCGTCTGCGGCCGGCCGGGACCCCCCATCGACTTCGGGATCGACATCTCGAGCCTGAGCAGGCCATCGGCGGTCTCGACGTGGCCGTCGCGGCCGCCGGTGGCGGTTGCGGATGCGGTGTAGAGGTGCCCCATCGCATGGACTCCTTGCACGGGAGAGGCCGGGACGCTAGCACGGCCCGGCGTTGGATTCAGGCCTTGTCTCCGTCCCGGGCGCCGCCGATCGCGGCGCGGATTCCGGCAAGCTCCGAACGCAGTTCCCCCAGTTCCGCGGAGAGCCTCTCGAACGACCGCCGCATCTCGCGGGTCTGGTCGGCCTGGCTTTCCTCGAGGTCGTGCTCGACCTGGGCCTGCATCGCATTGACGATCACCGCGATGAACAGGTTCAGCACCGCGAAGGTCGAGACCAGGATGTAGACGAGGAAGAAGGCCCAGGCCCACGGCAGCTCGTCCATCACCGCCCGCGCGACATCAGGCCATCCCTCGAGGGTCATCACGTGGAACAGCGTGAACAGCGACGCGCCGAGCGAGCCGAAATACTCGGGCGCGGCGGCACCGAAGAGCCCGGTCGCCATCACGGAGGCGACGTAGACGAGGAGCCCGAGCAGCGCGACGATCGACCCCATGCCCGGCAGCGCCGCGAGCAGCGCCGACACCACCCGGCGCATGCTCGGCACGCGCGACACCAGGCGCAGCGCGCGCAGCACGCGCAGGGTGCGCAGCACCGAGAACGCGGCCGTCTGCGGGATCAGCGCGACCGCGACCACGGAAAAGTCGAAGACATTCCACGGATCGCGGAAGAAGCGGCCGCGATGCAGCGCGAAGCGGAGGCCGATCTCGAGCACGAAGATCGCGACGATGGTCCGGTCGACCCAGTCGATCCAGTCACCCCAGGTGCTCTCGATCGCCGGGATCGCCTCAAGCCCGAGCGTCACCGCGTTGATGAGGATCAGCGCGATGATGAACCGCTCGAAGCGCGGGTGTTCGATCAGCGCGCGCAGGCGTCCGGGTGCCGGCGCGACCGGCGTCCCAGGTGTGTCGGTCATGGCATCCCCGCTGTCGGCCGCTCGCCGGCCCTCGGGCGATTCTCGCAGAGCCGGTCGCCGGGGTCAGAAGGTCCAGGTCACCTGCACGTAGCCGTACCGGGGATCGCCTTCGCGGGTGGCGTTCGGAGCCTCGCGCGCGAACCGGCCAAGTGCGAGGTACGAGGCGCCGAGCTCGAGCCGCAGGCGGTCCCGCAGCAGCCAATGACGGACCCGAAGGTCGGCCGACCGTCCGATCGACCGGCCCGACCGACCCGAGGGGTCGCGCACGCGTGCCACCACCCACGCGTCGCGCGCCGAGGCGAGTCGCGCCCACTTCACGGCGATCCGGAAATCGGTGGCCCGGGACGGCGCCGCCTCGACCCGGAGGCCCGGCGCGTCGAGATTGGCCGGCGTCAGCGGCCCGTGGATGCCGGTATTTCCGAGGTCGGTCCGGCGTGCACCGAACAGCCGCTCGTACTGGTCGAAGCGGCCATCGGTCGGATCGCGATCGCCGGAGGCGTAATCCCAGTCGATGCCGACGCGCGGCTGCCAGCCGGTGTCGAACGTGTAGCCGAGATGCGCGTGGATCGTCCGCGCCCTCACCTTCAACGGGCGCACATCCTCGGGTCGATCGCTGGCGCGGCGGTTGCCGAAGCGCCAGGCCGCCTCGACCTCGGCGTCCCAGCCCCCGGGCGCCGGCGCGACGAACAGCCGCAACCCGGGTGTCACGTAGTGCCGGTTCGGTGTGCGGAACCGCCGGCTGTCGTCCTCGTCGAGCGTGTAGGCGTAGGCTTCGATCTGCAGGTTCGATCGCGAGTCCGGCCAGGCCTGCCGGCGGATCCAGTGCAGGGCTCCGATGCGCCGTGACCACTGCTCGCGATCGAGCTCGAGGCGATTCCGGCGCAAGCTCTCGAAGTCGCCCGGCAGCTTCGCGACCGGAACGACGTAGACGACGTGCCACGTGTCCCGGGCGGCGCGCCACTGGCCGTGCACGCCGGTGTAGTTGAGGATCACGTTCGCGAACTCGACCCGCTCGAGCTGACGGCGGCTGCCGATGTCGAGGGTCTGGCGGCCGAGCACGAGCGACCCGCCGCCTGCCGCGGACTCGGCCTCGAGACGGACATGCGCCTGCAGCACGTCGGCCGCGGCGACCTGGCTGGTCGACAGGAACGAGCCGTCGTCATCGAGATGGTGCCTCGAATCCTGGAACTCGATGCCGACCGCGAGTGGACCGGCCCGATGCTCCAGGGCGACGAGTGTCCGCAGGGCCAGCGCCTGGTCTCCGCCGTCGAGTCCGGCGCGAAACTGGTTGCCCAGGAACTCGAGCCTGGCACGGGATTCCCCGGCCAGACGCCACTCCCGACCGTCGCGCGCGGCGACCGGTGGCGCGACGGCGAGGCAGGCGACCGCTGCCAGAGCAACCCCGACCCGCACCATCGCGCCGACCCTTCACCGTGCCGGCCGACGAGGATGCCAGCAAGACATGACGGATCCGGACCACCGATCCCCGGCGGGGCCCGCGGGGGACCCGACGTCGCGCGGCGCGGCTACTGGCCCTGCGCCTGCGAGTAGCCGGGCACCCCATCGAAGTCGTAGAGCTGCTCGCACTTGACGAAGTCGAGCCCGCGCTGCTGCAGCCGGCCGAGCAGCAGGACGACGTCGACGTTGTCGATCACCGGGCGATCCGGGCGCGCGACGAAGCGGCAGCGCCAGTGGTCGGTGCGGAACGTCTCCGGAAGGCCGTTCGGCCAGACCTTGACCCCGCGGTTGGTGATGACCTGGAGATCGAGCAGCCCGTCGGCGGCCTGCTTCAGCACCCGCGCGAGCAGTTCGGGATCGCGTTCCCCGAGGTCCCAGTGCATGAACACGTCGACCCCGACCAGCGTCTTCCGGCAGACCCCGGCCTCGGCCGGCCGAGCGGTGATCGCGGCGAGGTCGAGCGGCTCGCGCTCCGGGTAGGAAACCGGCGACAGGCGCTGCGGCACCTCGCCGAGACGGGCGGCCACCTCGCGCGCGAAGGCCTGGGTGCCGACCCGCAGCCGGGTCGAGGCCCCGGCGATGTCGGCCGTGTGCACCCCGTCCTCGAGCGTCCGCAGCCACGCGTTGTGGATGCGCTCGGCGACCGCGTTGCGCCCGAGGTGGACCAGCATCATCACCGCCGACAGCAGCAGCCCCGACGGATTCGCGAGGTCCTGGCCGGCGATGTCGGGCGCCGAGCCGTGCACCGCCTCGAACATCGCGAGCGACGGCCCGATGTTCGCCGACGGGGCGAGGCCGATCGAGCCTGCGACCTCGGCGGCCACGTCGGAGATGATGTCGCCATAGAGGTTCGGCGCGAGGATCACGTCGAAGCGCTCCGGCCGGGTCGCGACCCGGGCGGTCCCGATGTCGACGATCAGGTGTTCGGTCTCGATCTCGGGGTACTCGCGCGCGACCTCGACGAACACCTTCCTGAAGAGACCGTCGGTCATCTTCATGATGTTGTCCTTGGTCAGGCACGAGATCCTGCGACGCCCGTTCGCGCGCGCCCAATCGAACGCGTAGCGCGCGATCCGCTCGCAGCCCGGCCGCGTGATCAGCTTCAGGCACTGCATGACCTCGTCGGTCTGGCGGTGCTCGATCCCGGCGTAGGTGTCCTCCTCGTTCTCGCGGATCACGACCACGTCCATCTTCGGCGGACCGGCCAGGACCGGCGCGTAGCTGGTGCAGGGGCGGACGTTCGCGAACAGGCCGAGGCGCTTGCGCAGGGTCACGTTCAGGCTCTTGTAGCCGCCGCCCTGCGGCGTCGTCAGCGGCGCCTTCAGCAGCACCCGGTGCCGGCGCAACCGTTCCCAGGTGTCCGGCGCGATCCCCGAGGCGTGGCCGGCGAGGTACTCGGCCTCTCCCATCGGCAACTCGACCGGGTCGATCCCCGCGCCCGCGGCCTCGAGCACCGTGACCACGGCGTCGCTGATCTCCGGACCGATGCCGTCACCACGTGCCATTGCGATCCGGCCTTCCGGTGCAGGTGTTTCAACGACGGAAGTGGATGTGAGGACTGCGTTGTGTATCATCACGTTCATGTCGGGACCGCCGCGAAGGAGGAATCAGATGGCAGGGAAGATTAAAGCAAGAAAGAATGTTCGTCAATCCCGGAAGCCCGCGGCCGCCCCCGTGCCGGCGCTGCGCGCGATCCTTGATCCGGCCAACCACTGGACCTTCCTGTCGAACCACGGCCACGTGCTGGTGTGCCTGGCCCGGAACCCGGACGCGCGCGTGCGCGACGTCGCGGCCGCGGTCGGGATCACCGAACGCGCGGTCCAGAACATCCTCGGCGATCTCGAGGACGGCGGCGTGCTGACGCGCGAGCGCATCGGGCGGCGCAACCACTACGAGCTGCACTTCGACATCCCGCTGCGCCACCAGCTCGAGGCGCACCGGACGGTCGGCTCGCTGCTGCGGATGGTGCTGACCCCGCCGGAGCTGAAGGCCCTGGGCCTGTGAGGGCCCAACGCCGCGCCGATGCGCGCGGCGATCCGTCGGAACCGCGCCCGCCCCCCGTGTCGACCTCGCCGATCCCCGTCTCGCTGGTGCTCGGGTCCGGCGGCGCGCGGGGCCTCGCCCACATCGGCGTGATCCGCGCGATCGAGGACGATGGCCGTTTCGCGATCCGCGCCGTCACCGGCACCTCGATCGGCGCGCTGGTCGGCGGCCTCCACGCCGCCGGCTGCCTCGACGCCTACGCCGACTGGGTCTGCGGCCTCTCGCGCGCGGACGTGCTCGGCCTGCTCGACTTCTCGTTCACCGGTCGCGGGCTGGTCGAGGGCGAACGCGTCATGCGCCACCTGATCGGGATGGTCGGCGACGTGCGGATCGAGGACCTGCCGATCCCGTTCACCGCGGTGGCCTCGGACATCGTCCGCCGCCAGGAAGTCTGGCTGACGCGCGGCTCGCTGTTCGAGGCGATCCGCGCCTCGATCGCGATCCCGGGGCTGTTCACGCCGGCCGAGGTCGATGGCCGCACGCTGGTCGACGGCGGGCTGCTGAGTCCGCTGCCGCTGGCACCGGCGCAGGGCCATTCGACCGACCGCACGATCGCGGTGTCGCTGAACGGCAGCCCGTGCGGGCCACCCGCGCCGCGGGAACCGAAGCCCGCGGAGACCGACGACGACGCCGACGAACCCGTCACCTTCGCGCTGCTCGAGCGCCTGAAGGCCGGCGCCCGCAAGGTCCTCGGGCCGCCGAAGCCGCGTCCCGGCGACAGCGCGCTCGACACCATCGCGCGCTCGGTCGAGGCGATGCAGGACCGGATCGCCCGCTACCAGATCGCGGCCTATCGGCCGGACCTCGTGATCGAGGTGCCGGTCGACGCCTGCGGCGTGCTCGACTTCCACCGCGCGCGCGAGCTGATCGCGCTCGGCGAGCGGCTCGCGCGCGACGCGCTCGCACGCGAGGACGGCTGCGCGCTGACCGGCCCGCGCTGACCGCCCACGCGATCGGGTCGGCGTTACCGCCCGGGATCGGTCGCGGGGCGCAGCGCAGCGAGCCAGGTCGCGATCGCGCCGACCTCGGCCGCGTCGAGGTGGTACATCCGCGCCCCGGTCCCGACCGGCGGGTGGTGACGGCCCGCGCGCGCGAAGTCGCGCAACTGGCGGGCCAGGTAGGCCCGATTCTGGCCGGCGAGGCGCGGAATCTCGCCAGCGCCGAGAAATGCCGGACCATGGCAGGACGCGCAGTCGTGGCGGTCGACCGCTTCGGCACCGGCCGCGAGCGCGAGCTCGGATGCGACCGGCGCCGCGGCCGGCTCCCAGGGCATCGCCGACAGGCGCTCGGCGTAGGCGATCACCGCCATGTCGTCGAGATCGACCGTGAACGCCGGCATCGGGAAGCCGTCGCGGTGGCGCTCGCGGAACGCGCGCAGCTGATTGCGCAGGTAGCCCTCGTTCTGGCCGGCGATCAGGGGCACGGCCTCCGCCGGGTTGCCGGGGCGATGGCAGGCGAGGCACTGCTCGAGCGGCCCGCTGATCGGTCCCATCGGCCGGGGCGCGTCCGCGGCGGCCAGCGGACCTGCCCACGCCAGTCCGCAGGCCGCGGTCACCAGGCTCGATCGAAGGGCTCGGGTCATGGTCATGGTCACGGTTCCTCCCGTTCCGGTGGTCCGCATCAATCCCGGCCGGCGCGAAGCGCCGCCGCGAGCACCCGTGCCTCCAGCCGCTCGCCGAGCCCTCGCGGGGCCGCAAGCCCCATGCGCGAGAGTTCGGCCGCGACGTCGGCGCCCGGCGCGCCGTGCGCGATGCCGCGCGCCAGCGCCGCGAGCCG
>PVBP01000111.1 GCA_002995625.1 Lysobacteraceae bacterium
CGATGCGCTCGCGGCGCTCGCGCCCGATTCGGTCGTGCGGCTCGAGCATTCGTTCCGCGCCGAGCGCGCGCTGGCCGCGCTCCACGTCGCGGTCCGGGCCGGCGATGCGGCGGCCTTCGAGGCCGCGCGGGTGGCGGCCGGCGACGCGGTCGTGGTCGCATCCACCGCGACGGAACGCGATCTCCGCAGCCGCCTCGACACGTGGGCCGCGCGCCTCGCCGACGAGCTGGCATCCGCGGGCGCCTTCGACCCGTGGGATCCGGCCGACCACGCGGCCGCGCGTCGCGCGCTCGACGCGCTCGCCGGACGCCAGCTGCTCGGCGTGGTCCGCGACGGCCGGCGCGGCGTGATCGCGGCCAATCGCGCGATCGAGTCGGTGGTCAGGACTCGCGCCGGCGCCGCGGGCGGGCCGTGGTATCCCGGGCGGGCCGTGATCGTGACCCGCAACGATCCGGCCACGGGACTTGCGAACGGCGACGTCGGTGTCGTGCTGTGGGGCCATGCCGGTCGACCCCTCGTCGTCTTTCCCGGCAGCGAGGGCCCGCGTGCGTTCCCACCCGCCGCGCTGCCCGAGCACGAGAGCGCGTTCGCGATCACCGTGCACAAGAGCCAGGGCTCGGAATACCGGCGCGTCGCGGTGCTGCTGCCGGCGGACCCGGGCCATGAGCTGCTGTCACGCCAGCTGCTCTATACGGCGCTGACCCGCGCGCGCAGCGCGGTCGAGGTCTGGGGCACC
This sequence comes from Lysobacteraceae bacterium, assembly GCA_002995625.1. Taxonomy (GTDB): domain Bacteria; phylum Pseudomonadota; class Gammaproteobacteria; order Xanthomonadales; family Ahniellaceae; genus UDEA-SF1. The sequence goes on from PVBP01000111.1 coordinate 737, forward strand.
CCGGAGGTCGTCCGAGCCGCGCTTGGACGCACGGTCGATCGCGCGACCGCGCTGTGCCGGCGCTTGCAGGGCTGACCGGCGACCGCCCGAGCATCCGGTCGAACCCGCCGTGGGCCCAACGCCAGGGGACCCGGACCCACCGCCTCCGGTTGCGGAGTCGCCCGGGCTTTCGCGTACAGGACGAGGCCAGCCCGGAGCCAAACCATGCGCAGACCCAGCGATTCCGCCTTGCCCGTCCTCGTCGCCACGTTGCTGACCCTGGCCGCCGGCCCGGCAGCGTCCCAGCAGTTCTTCGGACGACTGGTGCCGCCGCCGCCCGAGACCCAGGCCAACAACAACTCGCAGAGCGTCACGGTCTCGCGCGACGGGCGGGTGTTCGCGTTCTCGAGCGGTGCGACCAACTGGGTGCCGGGCAGCATCACCGGCGACAAGATCATCGTCGTCGACTTCGGCCAGAACGTGATCCAGAACCTGTCGACGAACTCGACCAGCGCGCCGCTCAACGGCAACTCGTTCAGCCCGTCGATCGCCGGCAACGGCCGCTACGTCGTCTTCGAGACCTTCGCGACCAACCTCGGGATCACGAGTTCGGGCTTCCAGATCGTGCGCAAGGACCGCCAGACCGGGCAGCTCGTCGTCGCGAGCACCAACGCGAGCGGCCAGGCCGCGACGGGCTCGGGCTCAGGCCAGGCGCGCAACGCCTCGGTCTCGGCCGACGGACGCTTCGTCGCGTTCCGTTCGGACGCGAGCAATCTCCTCGCCGGCAGCGGCGGCAACGAGCACATTTTCCTCAAGGACCTGCAGACCGGCGCGGTCGAACTCGTCTCGCAGACCACGACCGGCGGCTTCCCGACCACCGGCGTGGTCGCCTCGACCGTGCACTCGATGTCCGCCGACGGCCGCTTCGTCGTGTTCCAGACCAATGCCGCGAACATCGCGAGTGGGGTCTCGGGCGGCACGATCCAGGTCTACGTCCGCGACCGCCAGACCGCGACGACCGCGCTGGTCAGCCAGGGTCCGGGCGGCGTGGCCGGAAACGGTCAGTCGGATTTCGCCGCGATCTCGCCGAACGGCCGCTTCGTCTCGTTCCGCTCGTTCGCGACGAACCTCGGGTCGCCGGCGACCTCGAGCCGCGTGTTCGTGCGTGACCGGCAGTCCGGGACGACGACCCTGGTGCCGCTTCCGGTGGTCGGTGCCCAGACTGCGAACGGCTGCCGGGAATCCGACGTCGCCGACGACGGCTCGGTCGTCTACGCGTGCTTCTTCTCGTCGATCTCCGACCAGGTGTTCCTGCACGTCCCCGGCGCCACCGGGACGCCGTTCCACGTCAGCCGCAACTCGGGCGGGACGCCGGGCAACAACACCTCCGGGGCGAGCGTCGCGATCGATGCCTCGGGGCGCTCGCTCGCGTTCCAGTCGCTGGCGTCGAACCTGGTCGTCAACGACACCAACAACGTCAGCGACATCTTCATCCTGTCCGACATCGCGATCCTCGACGGGCTGCTGGCCGACGGCTTCGAGTGAGCCCGATCGATCCGGCCGGCGCGGGCGCGCAGCGCGACCGCGCCGGTCCAGCAGTGCCGAGTCAGGGTCCTCGCGGCGAGCAGCTGGCGCTGCCGACGGTGCCGCCGACCTGGTCGCCATTGCCGGCGCACCACGCGATGAAGTCGAAGCAGTCGCCGTCGTCGTTCGCCGAGCAGCTGCAGCCGAGCCACTGCTGCGCGCCGCCCGATCCCCACGTGTAGCTGCAGTTGATCTCCGCCTTCGGCGAGCGGGCGGTCGGCGCGACGGTCGTCGTGGCCGGCTTCGGCCGCGGGCTCGGCCGCTTGCCGGTGCAGCGGACCTCGACCTCGCGCGCCGCGCCGGCGCGAGGGCGTCGTGGGGTCGACCGGACGGTCGCCGGATCGCACAGGCTCGTGACCTCGTCGGCCTTGATCTCGGGCGCCGCCTCGCGCGCGGGCCGCTCGCCCCGCTCCTGGGCGTGGACGACGCCCAGTCCGAGCGAGGTGGCGAGGGTCAGCGCGATCAGGCAGCGGATCGGCCGGGAAACCGGGCGCATCGCATCGATCTTCATGGTCTTCTCCGTCGGGCGGGTTGCCCGCGCATCGGGATACCGGCGCCGCGCGACGCGGACAACTCCCGATTCGGGGAGGGGGCATCGACCGGTCGCGGCAGCCTCCGGACCGGGGCCCGGTCCGGTCGCGGGTGATGCCTCGCGCGAACAGGGGATTGCGCGCGATTCGCGCGCGGCGTCACGCGGGCGCCGACTAGACTTCCGGCATGAACGATGCTCGAACGGCCGACCCGCGCGGCCGGCCACGCGGTCTCGATGCGGCCACCCGCTACGTCCGACGCCCCGACCTTCGCGTCGAGCTCCACGCGAACAGCGCCTATCGCGTCGAGTGGCCCGGGGGGCACTTCAGCGGCGGTCTCGACACGCTGGCCCTGCTCGCGGCCTTTGACCGCCCGCGCAGCGTGCGCGAGGCGCTCGCCCGCCTGAGCTCGCTGATCGGTGGCGCGCAGCACTGGATCGACCTGACCGCCGAGATCCGAGCGCTGGTCGCCGCTGGCGTGCTGGTCGACGGCGATACGCCCGTCCCGGCCACCGCTCGCGGCTTCGCCGACCCGCTGATGCAGTACCGGATGGTCGCCGACCGCACCCGCACGCACGGCTTCGTCACGGCGATCCGCGCCACGGTCCGGCCGGGCGACGTCGTCGTCGATCTCGGCACCGGGAGCTGCGTGCTCGCGATCGCGGCCGCGCAGGCCGGGGCGGCGCGCGTCTACGCGGTCGAGGCGAGTCCGATCGCCGATCTCGCCGAGGCGATGATCGCGGCGAACGGTCTGGCCGACCGGATCACGCTGCTCCGCGGCTACTCGACCTCGGTCGACCTGCCCGAACGCGCGACGGTCCTCGTCAGCGAGACGCTCGGCAACGAGCCGCTGTCGGAACGCGTCGAGGAGAACCTGCGCGACGCGTTCGCGCGCTGGCTCACGCCCGACGCGCGGCTGATCCCGCGGGCGGTGCGCCTGGTCGCGCGGGCCTACGCCGCGCCCGCCGATGCGCTGGCGGGATCGCGCGTCGACCGCGCGCTGCTCGGCGCGCTCGGCAACGAACTCGGGATCGACTTCGGTCCGCTGGCCGACGCCGCGGCGCGCGCGCCGCGGCTCGGCTGGTTCGGGACCCGCACGATGCGCGACTGGCCGTCGCTGACCGCCCCGGTGCTGATGGCCGAGCGGCGGTTCGCCGCCGGCCAGCCCGCGCTTGGCGCGCTGGAGGCCGCAGCCGAGGCCGCGGCCGGCGGCGAACTCTCGGCCGTCGCGCTGCATTTCGAGGCCGAGCTCGCGGACGGGATCACGCTCTCGACCGTGCCGGAATGCGCCGGCGCCGACAACCACTGGGCGTGCCTCGTGCGCACGATCGATCCACCGGTCACGATCGGTCGAGGCGAGTCGATCGTGTTCGGCTATCGCCCGGGAACCGATCCGGACCGCCTGATGGCGCGCATCGCCGGTTGACGACGGTTGCCGGCCCCGCGCGTCGATCCGACCCGGATCCGGCGCGACACCGGCACCGGGCTTCCTGCGCCGGCGGCGCGCGCCGCTACACTGGCGGACCCATCCCCCGCTCGGAGTTCCTCGGATGCTGCGTACCGTCCTCGTCGTCGCGCTGGGCCTTGCCGCAGCGCCCGTCGCCGCCGAATCGCCCAGGCCCGCGACCCCGCCGCCCGCGACCGCCGACGCGCCGCGCGGCTTCGAGATCCGGGACCTCGTCACCCTCGACCGCGTCTCCGACCCGCAGGTCTCGCCGGATGGCCGCCAGATCGCGTTCCAGCTGCGCGAGACCGACCTCGACGGCAACCGCGGCATCAACTCGATCTGGCTGGTGCCCGCCGACGGCGGCGCGCCGGCGCGACGCCTGACCGCGAAGGGCGTCTCGTCGTCGGCCCCGCGCTGGTCGCACGATGGCCGCGCGCTGTACTTCGTGTCCGCCCGGGGAGGCGGCGGCCCGCAGCTCTGGCGGATGCCGATCGACGGCGGTGAACCGGTCCAGGCGACGCGCTTCCCGCTGCCGGTCGGCACCTACGCGCTGTCGCCGGACGGTCGCCATCTGGCGGTCGCCTTCGACGTCTTCGTCGACTGCGCCGCCGATCTCGCATGCACGAAAAGGAAGCTCGACGAGCGCGGCGCCTCGAAGCAGACCGGCCAGCACTACGACCAGCTGTTCGTGCGCCACTGGGACACGTGGAAGAACGGCACGCGGTCGCAGCTCTTCGTCGCGCGGCTCGACGCCGACGGCATCGCCGGCGAGCAGCTCACGTGGATCAGTCGCGGCATCAGCGGCGACGTGCCGTCGAAGCCCTTCGGCGGCGACGGCGAGTGGGCGTTCTCGCCGGACGGTCGCAGCATGGCCTTCACCGCGCGCACCGCGGACCGCAGCGAGGCCTGGTCCACGAATCTAGACATCTTCCTGGCGCCGATCGACGGCTCGCGCGAACCCCAGAACCTGACCGCCGCCAACGAGGCCACCGACACCGCGCCGGTGTTCTCGCCCGACGGCCGCACGCTCTACCACCTCGCGATGAAGCGCCCGAAGTTCGAGGCCGACCGCGAGTGGATCATCGCCCGCGACCTTGCGACCGGCGCTGCGCGCGAGATCGCCGCCGAGTGGGACCGCTCGCCGTCGTCGATCCTGCTCTCGCGCGACGGGCGCACGCTGTACGCGGTGGCCCAGGACATGGGCCAGCGGCCGCTGTTCGCGATCGACGTCGCGACCGGCCGCGTCCGCAACCTGTCGGGCGACGGCAGCATCGGCGGCGCCAGCGTCGCCGGCGACACGGTCGCCTTCGTCCGCGACAGCCTGGCCGGCCCGGCGCAGCTGTTCACGCTGTCCGCGCGCGGCGGCCGGGAGCGACGCCTGACCGACTTCAACGCCGACCGCCTGCGCCACGTGCGGCTCGGCGCCTTCGAGCAGTTCTCGTTCGCCGGCGCGAACGGCGAGACCGTGTATGGCTACATCGTCAAGCCCTGGAACCTCGCGCCCGGCCAGCGCGTGCCGGTCGCGTTCCTGGTCCACGGCGGGCCGCAGAGCAGCATGGCCAACGGCTGGCACTACCGCTGGAACGCGCAGACCTACGCCGGCGCCGGCTTCGCCGCGATCATGATCGACTTCCACGGCTCGACCGGCTATGGCCAGGCCTTCACCGACTCGATCAGCGGCGACTGGGGCGGCAAGCCGCTCGAGGACCTGAGGCTCGGCCTCGCCGCGGCGGCGGCGAAGTACCCGTTCATCGACGCCGACCGCGCCTGCGCGCTCGGTGGCTCGTATGGCGGCTACATGATCAGCTGGATCGCAGGCAACTGGCCGGACGGCTTCCGCTGCCTCGTCAACCACGCCGGCGTCTTCGACACCCGCGCGATGGGCTACATGACCGAGGAGCTCTGGTTCACCGAATGGGAATTCGGCGGCACCGTCTACGACGATCCAACGCTGTACGAGCGGTGGAATCCGGCGAACTTCGTGAAGAACTGGAAGACGCCGATGCTCGTGATCCACGGCGAGCTCGACTACCGGGTGCCCTACACGCAGGGCATCGCCGCCTTCACCGCGGCCCAGCGACGCGGCATCGCGAGCGAGTACCTGCACTTCGCCGACGAGAACCACTGGATCCTGAAGCCGCACAACTCGATCCAGTGGCACGATGCGGTCAAGGCGTGGCTGAAGCGCTGGACCGCGCCCGGCGCGCCTGCCGCGCCCTGATCGAAGTCGCAGATGGCGTTCCATCCGTCCGCGCGCGGCATGCCGCGCGCTTCA
>PVBP01000112.1 GCA_002995625.1 Lysobacteraceae bacterium
GACCCCGATCGCGCGCCACGCCGGCGCGGCGCCCCGGAGCCGCGCCGCGATCGCGGCGACCTCGCCCGCATCGGCCGCGTGGAGCTGCCCGTCGATCCGGCCGGTGCGCGGATCGCGCAGCGTGATCTCAGCCATCGGCGAGCATCCCGGCGACCTTCATCCGCGCGATCGTCTCGCGCTGGCGCTGCGCGAACTCCGCGCGCTCGGGCACCCGCGCCTGCCCGTCCGCGAGGAATCCGTTCGGCGCGAGCGGCAGAGCCTCGAGCCCGAGCGCGATCGCAGCCTGCGGCAGCCGCGACAGCGTGTGGCCCATGCCGGGCCGGAGCCGCCGCCGGCGCAGCCCGGCGAGGTCGATCTCCGCGTTCGCGACCATCGACTCGCCGTAGCCGGCCTCGGCCAGCACCCGGCCCTGGTCGTCGACGATCTTCGACATGCCGTCGGTGCTCGCGGCCGGGAACGGCAGCCCGTGGATGCCGGCCGAGTTCGCGGAGATGACGTAGCAGAGGTTCTCGACCGCGCGCGCGCGCTTGGCGATGTCCTTCGGCGTCAGCTGCGGCGAGCCGACCTCGCTGGTCGAATGCAGCAGCACCTCGGCGCCGCGCAGCGCCAGCGCGCGCGCGATCTCGGGATAGAGGATCTCCTCCGAAGCGACGCACGCGAGCCGCCCGAGTTCGGTGTCGGCGACCGGAAAGACCGCGTCGGCGCCGTGGGCGTCGAGGTAGGCGTCCCAGACGTCGTGCGGCGACGGCGCGTAAAGCGAGACCAGCCGCCGGTAGCGCAGCACGACCGCGCCGGCGGGGTCGAGCACGAAGCTCGCCTGGAAGTAGAGCCCGGGAAAGGCCGGGTCGAGCTCGTAGGCATTGCCGGACAGGAACACCGCGTGCTGCCGCGCGATCTCGCCGAGTCGCGCGTACTCCGGTCCGTCGGCCGCGAATGCCGCCTTCTCGGCCCAGCCCGGGATCGTCTCGCCGAGCGGGTAGCTGGTCGCGAAGTACTCGGGCAGCACGACCAGCTTCAGGTCCGGGCCGATGAAGGCCTTCGAGGCGCCGATCGCGGCGCCGATCCGGTCGATGTTGGCGAGGATCCGCGCGCGCGCGTCGGCGACGTCGCGCGCCGCGTTGATCGCGTGGCACGCGCATTGCAGCGCGAGCGCGCGGTAGGCCGCGAGCGCCGAGCTCATCGCGAGTCCGCCGGCGCCTCGGGTGGCGGCGCGGTCTCGAGCAGGGTCACGCGGAAGGTGCCGGTGCCCTCGCGCAGCGTGACCGCCTGCCGGTACTCGGGCGAGTTCCAGAAGTCCCGGGCCGCCTGCATGCTCGGCCACTCCGAGATCACGATGCGGGTGGCGCCCCAGTCGCCCTCGAGGTCGTCGCGCGCGCCGCGCATCACGACGTAGCGGCCGCCGAAGCGCTGCACGATCGGGATGATCGCGACCGTGTACTCGCGGAAGCGGTCCATGTCGGTGATGTCGGCCTCGATCAGCATCAGCGCCGGACGCGCGGGCGGCTCCGGCGCGGACTCGATCGGCGGCGGCTCGGCGGCGCGCGTCGCGGAGACGCCGAGGCCGAGCCACGCGGCCAGGACCAGCGCGGGGAAGGGTCGGTTCATTCGAGTCGCTCCTCCTGGATGCCGTCGACGAGGATCACGCGAAAGCGGCCGGTGCCTTCGCGCAGGGCCTTCAGGGCCGTGTATTCGGGCGAATGCCAGTATCGCCGCGCCGCGTCCATGTCGGGCCACACGGAGAGCACGACCTTGATGCCGTCCCAGTCGCCCTCGAGTGGCTCGGTCGCGGTCCGGATCGCGAGGTAGCGTCCGCCATGGCGCGCGACCAGTTCCGGATTGCGCGTCGCGTACTCGCGAAAGCGCGCGGGGTCGGTGATCTCGGCCTCGACGATCATGTACGCGGGCATCGCTCAGTACCTCGGCGCCCGTTTCTCGAGGAAGGCGCGCGCGCCCTCGGCGAAGTCGGCGCCGTCGAAGGCTTCGACGAAGGCGCGCTCGGCGGCCTCGCGCGACACCCGCGTCGGCTCTGCGAGGTGCGCGAGCACGCGCTTGATGCCGGCGATCGAGGTCGGCGACAGCGCGAGCAGTTCCGCCGTCCGCTCGACGATCGTCGCATCGAGCGCCTCGCTGGCGACGAGCTCGCCGACCAGTCCGATCGCAAGCGCCTCGTCGGCATCGACCGGACGGCCACGCAGCAGGAGGTCGCGGGCACGCGCCGGTCCCACCGCGGCGATAAGCCGCGCGCTGTCGGCCGGCGAATAGACGAGCCCGAGCTTCGCCGGCGTGATCGCGAAGCGCGAGCGCGGGGTCGCGATCCGGAAGTCGCACGCCAGCGCGAGCCCGAGGCCGCCCCCGACACAGGTCCCGTCGATCGCGGCGATCGTCGCGCACGGCAGGTCGGCGAGCGCCTGCTGCGCGGCCTGCACGACCGCCGCGTTGGCAAGGAACGCGGCCGGATCCCCGAGCAGGCGTTCGAGCTCGACGAGATCGGCACCCGCGCAGAACGCCGCGGGCTGGCCGGCGAGCACCAGCACCCGCGTGCCATCCCCGGCTGCGGTCCGGAACGCGGCATCGAGCGCGCGCCAGTGGGCTTCGGCCAGCGCGTTGCGACGCGCGGGACGGGCGATCGTCACCCGCGTCACGCCGTCCTGCCGGGCGACGATCAGCTCGTCCCCGGCCCCTGCCCCGCCCGCGCTGGCGCTGGTCGCGTCCACAATGACCTAAAGTTATAGCATTAGGACAAAGCCTGCCCGGCCCCGCCGATGCCCCGTATGCCCGAAGCCAACGTCGCGCGGTGGTCCCGCATGTTGCGCGGAGACCTGCCGACGCCGCTCTACCACCAGATCTTCCTGGTGCTGCGCGACCGGATCGTCGCCGGCGAGCTGCCGCACGGCGCGCAGCTGCCGACCGAGCACGAGCTGGCCGAGGCCTTCGAGGTGTCGCGGATCACCGCCAAGCGCGCGCTCGACGAACTCGCGGCCGAGGGCCTCGTCGCGCGCCGCCGCGGGCGCGGCACCCACGTGATCCACCGCTCCCAGATCAAGCCGCAGCCCGCGCCGCTGGTGGGCCTGATCGAGAACCTCGAGATCCTCGCCGAGCACACCGACGTGCGGCTGCTCGGTTTCGAGCGCCGGGTGCCGCCGGCCGCGATCCGCGAGCTCTTCGACTCGGGCCCCGACGCCGGGCTCGCGCACACGATCCGCGTCCGCAGTCGCGACGGCATTCCCTTCGGCCACTACGAGAGCTGGACGCGCACCGAGCACCCCGCCTTCGACGCCGCGTCGCTGGCGACGACCTCGCGCATCCGCCTGTTCGAGCGCTGCGGCATCCGCCTCGCCCAGGTCGAGCAGGTGCTGTCGGCCGCGCCGGCCGACGCCGCGATCGCCTCGGCCCTCGAGATCCCCGAAGGCACCGCACTGCTGACGCTCGAGCGGCGCTCCTTCGACCCCGAGGGCGCGCTGGTCGACTGGCTGCTGATCCACTACCACCCCGAGCGCTTCCAGTACCGGATGACGCTGTCGCCGGACGATGCCGCGCTCGCGCCCGGCCACGCCTGAGCCGTCCGGACGCTGCGAAGGAGCCCGCGCATGCCCGCGATGACGCTGCCGGAGAAGATCCTCGCCCGCGCGGCCGGGCTCGACGCGGTGCGGCCAGGGCAGATCGTGACCTGCGCGATCGACCTGCTGATGATGCACGACTCGGGCGGGCCACGGCGCGTCGCAGCGAGGCTCGAGCAGCTCGGCGCGACGGTCTGGGACCCGTCGAAGGTCATCGTGGTCAGCGACCACTTCGTGCCGGCCGCGGACCTCGACGGCGCCGAGATCCTCGCGCTGACCCGCCGCTGGGCGGCCGCGAACGGCGTGACCCACTACGACGGCATCGGCATCTGCCACGTCGTGCTGCAGGAGCACGGCCACGTGCGGCCCGGGATGTTCTGCGTCGGCGGCGACTCGCACTCGCCGAGCGGCGGCGCGGTCGGCGCCTACATGGTCGGCGTCGGCGCGACCGAGATCACCGGGGCGCTGGTCACCGGCACGCTCTGGATCAAGGTGCCGGAGACGCTGCGCGTGCGGATCGACGGCGCGCTGGCGCCGGGCGTCGCCGCGAAGGACGTGATGCTGCACCTGTGCGCGACGCTCGGCATGAACAACGACCGCTACGTGGTCGAGTACGCCGGGTCCGCGGTCGCCGCGCTGTCGATGGCCGAGCGCCTGGTCCTTTGCAACATGACCGCCGAACTCGGCGGCGAGACCGGCATCGTCGAGCCCGATGCGACCACCGAGGCCGCACTGCGCGCGGCCGGCGTGCCCGAGCCGATCGACTACGCGCGCTGGCGCAGCGACCCGGACGCACCGGTCGCGCGCACGGTCGCGATCGACGGCAGCCGCCTGCCGCCTCAGGTCGCCGCGCCCCACAGCCCGGCCAACAGCCGCGACGTCGCCGAGGCCGAGCGCGTCCGCATCGACCAGGCCTACATCGGCGCCTGCACCGGCGCGAAGCTCTCGGACCTCCGCATGGCGGCCGAGGTCCTCAAGGGCCGCAAGGTCGCCAAGGGCACGCGCCTGCTGATCGCCCCGGCGTCGACCGCGATGACCGCCGAGGCGGCGCGCGAAGGCACGCTGGCGACGCTGACCGAGGCCGGCGCGATCCTGCTGCCGACCGGCTGCGGCGCCTGCGCCGGCATGGGCGCCGGCATGCTCGCGGCCGGCGAGACCTGCATCGCCTCGACCGCGCGCAACTTCAAGGGCCGCATGGGCTCGCCCGACGCCAGGGTCTGGCTCGGATCGCCGTACACGGTCGCGGCCTCGGCCGTCGCCGGCCACATCGCCGATCCGCGGGGGTTCCTCGCGTGAGCCCGCCGATCGTCCGCCGCGGCCGCGCCTTCGTGTTCGGCGACCAGATCGACACCGACGTGCTGGCGCCGGGCCCGTACATGAAGAAGCCGCTGGCCGAACTCGCGCGGCACTGCATGGAGGCGGTCGATCCGGGCTTCGCCAGCCGCGTGCGGCCCGGCGACATCGTCGTCGGCGGCGTCGGCTTCGGCATCGGCTCCTCGCGCGAGCAGGCGGTGCAGGCGCTGCTCGAGCTCGGCGTCGGCGCGGTGGTCGCGAAGGGCTTCGCGCGGATCTTCTACCGCAACGCGCTGAACCTCGGGCTGCCGGCGCTGGTCTGCGAGGACCTCGAGGCGAGCGAGGGCGACGAGCTCGAGGTGTTCCCGGTCGAGGGCCGCATCGTCAACCACACGCGGCGCCGCGAACATGCCTGCGAGCCGATCCCGGCCGCGCTGATGGACGTGGTCGCGGCCGGCGGCCTGATGCCGTGGCTCGAGCGCCGCCTCGGCGCGCGCGCCGGATGAGCGGCCCCACGATCGGCCCGATCCGCTGGGCCACAGTGCTCGCGCCGTCGATCGGCGCGGTCGTCGATGCCTATCGCGCGGCCTTCGACGTCACCAGCGATCCCATCACCCCGCTCGATCGCGCGGAGGCCGTGCGGCTCGGGCTCGAGGATCTCGCCGACGCCCCGACCGCTTGGCTGCTGCGACACGACGGGTTGCCGTTCCTGCGCCTGGTCGAGGATCCGAAGGCGATCGACGCCGGCCCGCCGATGCATCGCGGCGGCTGGATGGCGCTCGAGTGCCTGGTCGACGCGGTCGATGACATCGTCGCGCGGCTGCCGCCCGCATTCACGGTGCTCGGCCCGCCGGCCGACCTCGACGTGAGCCCGCGGATCCGCGCCGCCCAGGTGCTCGGTCCCTGTGGCGAGCTGTGGTACCTGACTGAGGTCCGCGCCGAGGTGCCGCCCTTCGATCTGCCGCTCTCGGGCCGCGAATCGCCCGGCATCTTCATCGGCGTGATCCGCTGCCACGACCGCGACGCCGAGCGCGCGTTCTGGCTCGCGGCCGGCGGCGGCGCGAGCTGGGCCTTCGACACGAGGATCACCGTGTTGAATCGCGCGCTCGGCCGCGCACTCGACGACCGCCATCCGGTCGCCGTCGTCCAGCTCGCCGGCCAGTCGCTGGTCGAGATCGACGAGGTCCGCGATGACGCCGCGACGAACGTCGACGGGCGGCCGCGCGGGGTCTGGTCGCTCGCGATCGCAAGATCCGGCAATGCTGGATCGATCGTGATCTCGCCCGCGGGCGCGCGGATCGAATGGCTGCCAGCGAACGATCCGGCAGGGTCAATCCGGTAGAGGTAATCAGGAATCGCGCGCCGATCCACAAGCCCAAGATGGTGAAGCGCTGGAATCGCCCACGATTTACCATTTCGCTTCGTGGATCCCGGGGGACTGGAAGCGATGGCGCGCCTTCACGGCAACCCGAATCGGACCCAGGGCACGATTTCACAAATCCAGTCGGTCGCACGCTAGTCTCCCCTTCGGGGCACCCCTATAACGACCGGAGCACTCGCCCATGACGGCGACTCGTTACTCCGCCCTGTCCGGCCTCGCGCTGGCGATCGGCATCGCGCTTGGGAACCTCTGGCCAACTGACCGATAGTGCCCCTTACCCGTCGGGTCGAGT
>PVBP01000113.1 GCA_002995625.1 Lysobacteraceae bacterium
CAGCGCGCCGCGCGCCTGACCCTCGCCGGCATGGCGCTGCTGGTCCTGGGCTTCCTCGGCAGCAAGTTCGTGCTCGAGATCGTGCTCGGGCGGGTGTGAGCCGATCCGCGAACGCTTCTTCGCACGTCGCGACCGCAGGACTCATTCGAAGCCGTCGGAAAGGATGACGTCGTCGAGGCCGAAGAATTCCAGCGTGATGCCGTCGAACCAGCCGGTGGCGGTCGGTGGCGCGGTCGTCCCCCTGTCGATCACTACGAGGGAGACCACGAGCGAACTGTTGTTTCGCCAGTCCGCGGCGGAAATTGCGATCTCCGCAGGCAGTTCGGGACGCGTCCATGCGTTGGCTGTGGTCAGGAAATGTTCGCCGCTTGCGTTCGGCGGGCCAGTATCGCAGGCCTCGCCACCGTCGTGACGTAGGACCCAGTGGAGCAGCACAGCGTCGCGCGTGGCCGGGGTGCCGATGCCGGACCGGCCCCAGCCGTTCAGCCGATAGCGTCCGGGGCCGGGAAGATGGATGCATTGTCTGCGCACGGTCACCCGAGGATCAGGGATGTTCGCCTCATTCACGAAAAGCGAGCCTGAGCCGGCGATGCCGGCCGCATTCTGGCTGCCATCCCAGGTCGCGGTAACGCCGGCGATCGGCTGCCAATGGTTGAGGTCGATGTTGAACTCACCGTTCAGGACCAAAGGCTGCAATGTCTGCCGCTCGAAAGCACCAACATCCCGCACCAGACCCTCGGGTCTGGGCACGCCTGCAAGGCGCTGGTCGCGGGGCAGCCCGAGCGCGTCGCGGTCATCGCCGGGAACGGGGGGCGCAAAGTCGATGGCCGGCGAGGCGGCGCGCAGGCGCAGGTCGCCGTTATCGGGGTCGATGAAGCGCGGACCGGCGATCTGGATGGCGCCCGGCGCACCCAGGCTGGCAGCCTCGCTGGCCTGGGTGAACTGCACCGCGCGGCTGCCGCCGCTGTGCACCAGCGATGTCTTGCCCGGTTGCCAGAGTAGGGAGCGCTCCATGCGGAAATCGCCGTTGACCGACAGCACCTGCGCTGCGCCGAGGCTGTTCTGGGCGATGGTGCTGTCGACGACCATCACATCGCCGCCGCCAACGGCCCTGATCAGATCGAGGCTGAAGTTGTTGTCGTGGATCGCGCTGTTGCGGAGGAAGACGCCATCGAACAGCACGCTGGACCACCGGTCACTGTCGATCAGTCGCCCTCCGCCGTTGTCGCGGATCAGGGCCCCGCCCCGCACTAGAGTGCTTGCGTCAAGTCCAGCGCTGTGAACGTGCAGCGTGGCCTCGCGGCGCAGTCGGAATATGGCACCCGCCGTGGCCGCGCCGTTGGATCGTGTCTGATTCCCGACCACGCGGCCGCAATAGTCCTCCTCGGGGCATGGGAGAGTTCCTCCGGGCGGCTCGAAAAAGACGGAGTTGATGTAGACCCGCCCGCCTTCGGCTTGGCCGATCAGGCTCGAGTCGTCCTCCAGATAGGCGGCGGCGCCATCGGGCGCCACGTTGCGGATCAGGTCGGCGTTCCACAGGTTTGCAGCCGCGTATCCGAGGCCGAGTACCCCTGACCGGGGCCTCGCGTAGAGGCCACCGCCGACCACCGAGGCCAGGTTGTCGGTGATCGACGTGCGCCTTCCCGGATCTGTCCCGTAGACGTGCAGGATCGCGTGCTGACCGTCCCCATCCGAAACCAGGGCTACCCCTCCACCATAACGCGCTTCGTTGCCGAAGATGGTGCCCTGGGTACCCAGGCCGCTGCTGCCGACCAAGGCGGTGGCGCTGCGCGTTTTGGCAAGCACGATCAGTCCGCCGCCGAAACCGCTGTCGCTGGTGCCCTGGGCCTCGTTGAAGCGGATGGCGCTGCCGGGCGCTGCCATGCTGAACTTGATCGAATCCGCGTACACCCCGCCACCGCTGTAGCGTGCGGTATTGCCGCTGACGATGACGTTCGCGCCGAAGACCAGCTCGGCGTCGGGACCCAGGCCCTCGGCGTAGATGCCACCGCCATAGCCGGCGATGCTGCTGACCAGTTGGCTGTCGTACAGCTCCAGCCGGCCGCTGCCGCGGTAATGGATGGCCCCGCCATGCCCGGTCCCGGCGGTGTCGCCGTTCGTGATGAAGAGCCGGCGCAGGCGGATCGTGGAGCTGGCGCCGCCGAGGATGTTGAACACCGGCGCGGCGCTGCCGCCGGCGCCGCTGATGGTGGTGTCCGGCACGTCGGGCACTTCCTGCGCGCAGGTCGAATAGCCGCCGTGCAGATTCAACTCCTGGCTTGTGCTGATGCCCAGGGCCTGGGCGGTGTAGCTCAGGCTGCGGCTGATCCGGATCTCGTCCGGGCCGGGGTTGGCCTCGGCCGCGGCGATGGCTTCGGCGATGCTGGCGTGCGTGCATCCGGCGCCGGTGCCGACGCGGTAGATCGCGGCGTTGGCGTGGGTTCCCAGCAGGGCGATTGCCGAAGTAAGCAGGGTGAGAAATGGTCGGCACATGGGGGCTCTCCGTGATTCCCGACGGGACGGGTCATCGACGGAGAACGCCATCGCGAGGCGGATTGCGACAGGCCGGCCGTCCCTTCGGACGATCGTCGACGCGCGATCGTCTTGACTCAGTCGGACCCGGCCAACGTCCGCAACAGCGCGCGGGTGGTCTCGGGAAGCTGGTCTTCCGGAACGCCCAGCGCACGGGCCTCGGCAAGGGACGCCCGGACGCCCATGGCGTCGCCGAGATCGCGTTGCGCCTGCGCCCGCTCGACCAGCATCATCATCTTCCGCGCGTGGCCCTGCGGTTCGAGTGCCGTCCATTGCGCCAGCGCGGCATCGATCTCGGCCAGCGCTTCGGCGGGGCGGCCGTCGAGCCTGAGCGCCTGCGCCAGGCCGTGGCGGATCAGGACGGCCTCGCGCGAAGCGCCGAGTTCGAGGCTCTCCAGCAGCGCGATTGCCCGCGCGGACAACGCCGCCGCGTCGGCGTGACGCCCCCGGCGGACCGCAACGTTGGCGAGGGTGGAGAGCGAGAAGGCGACCGTCGGATGGCTTTCGCCGAACAGGGCCCGGCGCATGGCTAGCGCCGCCTGCATCTCGCGCTCGGCGTCGTCCAGGCGATCCTGCCGGTAGAAGGTCTGGCCTAGGTTGTTGCGGGCCCGCGCGCAGACTTCCTCTCGCAGATCCGCCCTGTCACAGGTCTCGATGCCCTTGCGGTAGAAGTACTCGGCGCGCTCGAAGCGGCGCAGCCGCGCGTTCAGGGCGCCCAGGGTATCCAGTGTCTGCACGAGGTCGCGATGTCCTCCGGGGTGGATGGCTCGCAGCATGTCGAACGCGCGCAGGAGATGCGCCTCGGCCTCTTCCGAGTGCGGCCCCTGAAGCAGGGTCAGGGCGAGATCGCGCAGCGTGGTGGCGATGGCCTCGTGCGGCTCGGGGTAGATGCGCAGCTTGAGGGCCAGCAGTTCGCGCTGGCGCTCTGTGGCGTGGTCGATCTCGCCTAGCGCGAAGCTCGCAGCGGCGAGGCTGGACAGGGCGCGGACGTAGCGGTCGTCCTCAAGTGGGTGGCGCTCCCGCCAGCTCGCCATCGCGGCGCGGAGTTCCGTCGCAGAGCGGGCGTGGTGCTGCGCGCGTCCGAGCAGCGCGCCCTGCTCGAAGCGTGCGGCGAGGGTCTCGACGTCGTGCGCGCCGAGCCGCTGCGACAACCGTTCAACCGCCTCGGACTGCAGCGCGAGCGCGCCCTCCAGATCACCCTGGCCGAGGCGCGCGGCGGCGGCGACGCCGAGCGCCCTAGGCAGCAGCGGCGACTCGAGGTCGCGCAGTGCGAGCAGGGTATCCTCGAGGTCAGCAAGCGCAGATGCGTACTGCCCGGCGCGCTGGCGCGCGTCGGCACGAAGCACGCTCAGTTCGTGAACGGGCTGCGGATCGGCCAGGCCCTGCGCCAGCGCCAGCGCCTCGGAAAAGGTGGCCTCCGCGTCGGCCAGCGCAGACTGGGAGAGCAGGACTTCGCCCAGTGTGCGCAGGATGTCGAGGCGCGTGCGGGCGTCCAGCGCGGTGGCCTCATCCAGCCTGAGCCGCGCCTGTCTGACCAAGACCTCGGGGGTGGGCCGCTGGTCGCGAGGCAGGCGCGCGCGCGCCGACTCGAACAGATCCACCACGAAGTCGCGCACGGCGTTGGCGCGAGCCGCCTCTCGACGGGCGACATCGGCCTGCCAGAGCGCGAGCACCAGGCTCGTCAGCAGCCCGAGCGCGAAAAGCCCGGTGAGCAGCACTCCGCCGCGATGGCGACCGATGAACTTGCGGGTGCGGTACCAGACCGAGGGCGGGTGTGCCCGAACCGGACGTGAGGCGAGGTGGTTATCGATGTCATCGGCCAACTCCGCCGCGTGCGCGTAACGCCGCTCCGGCTCCTCCGCCAACGCCGTCATCAGGATGTCGTCAAGGTCGCCACGCAGGGCCGCACGCAGGCGCGTGGGCGGCATGACGGCACCGAGACCTTTGCTGGCTGTCGCCGCCCGCAGTGAGGGTCGGCGAAGGGGGGCGATCGCGGGGGACTCTCCGAGGAGCAACTCATGGAGCAGGACGCCCAAGGCAAAGACGTCGGTGGCAGTCGATACCGCTCCACCAGCGACCTGCTCGGGGGCGGCGTAACGCGGCGTCATCGGCGCGAAGCCGGTGCGCGTGGCGGGGTACTCGGGGTCGTCGTCGAGCAGCTTGGCGATCCCGAAGTCCAGGAGCTTCACCGTGCCGTCGTCGGTGACCAGGATGTTGGAGGGCTTCAGATCGCGGTGCACCACCAGGCTGCTGTGCGCCGCGGCCACCGCACGCGCCGCCACCGACACCAGTGCCAGACGCTCGCGCAAGGAGAGCGCGTGCTGCTCTGCGTGCGTCGTGATCGGCAGGCCATCGACGTACTCCATGACCAGGTAGGGCGTGCCCGCATCGGTCACGCCGCCGTCGAGCATGTGTGCAATATTCGGGTGCGAGAGGCGCGCGAGCGCCTGTCGCTCGCGACGGAACTGACGCTCGGATTCCGGGGTATGCAGGCCGCGGTGCAGCAGCTTGAGCGCAACCTCCTGCTCGACGCCACCGAGGCTCCGCCGGGCAAGGAAGACTGTGGCCGAGCCCCCCTCGCCGAGCACGCGCTGGAGTTCGCATCCGCCGATGCGCTGGCCGGGCTTCCACTTGAACGCGAGCTCGTCCTCACCCATGGACCGTGCGAGTCCGAGCGGGTCCGCGATGGCCGCAGGTCCGGCCTCGCCGTCTGCCACCAGCATGCGCTCGACCACCGACCGGGAGGCGAGGTCAGAGCAATGCTCGCGCAGCCACTCCGAACGCTCCCCGGGGTCCACCTCAATGGCAGCCTCGAACAGTTCGCGGATCGATCGGCCAGTGCTCATGTCATGACGGGAAACGTCGCTTGCCGGGAAGTTGCGACATAGCCTCAGTCGAGCGCCGTCCTCAGGAAGGCACGCGCGAATCGCCAGTCACGATCCACGGTCCTGCGGGACAGCCCCAGAGTTTCCGCAGTTTGCTCCAATGTCAGACCGGCAAAGTGGACCAGCTCGACCACCTGCAGGGCGCGGGCATCCGCGGCGGCAAGGCGCTCGAGCGCCTGGTCGAGTTCCAGCGCCTGCTCCGCACTCTCGATCGCGAGGCGCTGATCGGCGCCGGTGAGGGTGATCCCCATCCATCCTCCGCCCGCGCGCTCGCGCAGGCGATGGCGGGCGCGGTCCATGAGCAGGTGGCGCATGGCGCGCGCGGCATAGGCGAAGAACTGGGAGGGATGGGCAAATGTCCCCGGGCTGGCCGAACTCATCCTGAGATACAGCTCGTGGACCAGCGCCGTCGTGTTCAGGGTCTCCGGCGACTTCGCGGCGAGGCGCTTGCCAGCCATCGCCTTCAGGCGGTCATAGACGGCGACGAAGAGCTCGTCGCTGCCGACGGCCAACGATCCCGAACCACGGGGCTCGCCGATCACCATCGCCTCCCTAGCGTGATTTCGATTATTCACGAACTTGAACCCCGACACGTTCGCTGGAGGTGTGGCCTGTAGCGGACCGATCGAAAGCTCACTATCGGCCTGGTCCCCCGCCAGGACGACGAACAAGAGAGCTTCCGGCGCGTTCTATCACGGTCTGGCGCGGCCGCGCGAACAGCGCGACGATGCCGGCCGCCGCGATCCTCGCGCTGCGCGAGATCGGCGAGCCGGTCGCCTCGACGCGCCGGACCAGCGTCGCGCTGATGCTGGGCCTCGTCGCCGCGCTGCTGCACCTCGGCCACCACGCGCTGGTGATGCGCGCGCTCGGCGGCCCCGACCTCCACTTCTTCGCGGCGATGTCCACGGTCGGCGCGCTGGTCGCGGCCGGGACCTCCCTGATCGGCCTGTGGCGTCCGGTCACCGCGGTCGGTGCGGTGGTCTTCCG
>PVBP01000114.1 GCA_002995625.1 Lysobacteraceae bacterium
GCGGCGAGTCGGGGTCCCAGATGAGTCGACTTGCGATCCTCGCGCTCGGTTTCGCGGGCCTTGCGTTCATCGCCGCGTCGCTGCTCGCGCTGGCCGGCCCGTTCGAGCCGGTGCCGGTCGAGAAGCAGCTCGCCGAGCGCGCGACCAGCGTGGTCGACTCGCTGCGCGCGATCTGGCGCGGCGAACCCGCACCGGACGCGCCGAAGCGCTGGACCCTCGACCGCTGGCTGGCCGTCGGCTCGACCGCGCTCGCGGCGCTCGCGCTGGCGCTCGCCGCATTCGGCTTCGCGCGCGGCGCGCCGGCGCGCGAGACGCTGGCCGTTGCCGTGATTGCCGGCGGCGCGATCGGATTTCGCGCGCCGCTGGTGGCGCTGACGGTGGTCGTGGTCGCGGGGCTCGCGGTCGCGGTCGAGCGGCGGTTGCGCGGCGCCAGCGCGTGACCTTCGGCCCGGCGTTCCGGGCCACCGGCTCCTCTATGCTCGCGGGCTCCGCCGTCGACGCCTGCTCCCGATGCGCCTCTGCCTTCCGCTCGTCCTTGCCGCCGTGCTCGTCTCGGCTGGCGCGTCCGTCGTCCACGCCGACGGCCTGACCCGGCTGCCGAATCCGCCCGGTTTCGAATACTGGCCGGGGGCCGATCCCGATCCCGCGATCCCCGCGCCGCGCGCGATCCTGGGCCACGCGATCGGCGAGGACATCGTGCCGTCGGCCGACGTGCGGCGCTTCTTCGACGCGCTCGCGGCCGCGGCACCCGACCGCGTGCGGATCATCGACTACGGGCGCAGCTGGGAGGGGCGGCCGCTCTGGTACGCGGTGATCGGCTCGCCGGCGAACCTCGCGCGGCTCGATGCGATCGCGGCCGGGACGCGCGAGCTCGGCGACCCGCGACGGTCCGACCGCGCCCGCGCCGACGCGCTGATCCGCGAGCTGCCGGCGACGATCTGGCTCGGCTACAGCGTGCACGGCAACGAGCCCGGCACCACCGATGCCGCGATGCTGACCGCGCATCACCTGCTCGCGAGCCGTGGCGACGCGCGCGTCGCGACGATGCTCGGCAACGCGCTGGTGGTGATCAACCCGGTGCAGAACCCGGACGGGCGCGACCGCTTCATCCACGCCGAGCGCGCGACCCGCGGCCCGTTCCCGGATCCCGACCCGATCGCGGCCGGCCGCGACGAGCCGTGGCCGGGCGGCCGGATGAACCACTACGTGTTCGACCTCAACCGCGACTGGTTCGCCCAGACCCAGCCGGAGACCCGATCGCAGGCGCCGGAACTGCTGCGCTTTCTGCCGCAGGTCGTCGTCGACGTCCACGAGATGGGCACCGACATGACCTATTTCTTCGCGCCCGAGGCCGAGCCGGCGAACCCGCACCTGACCCCGGCGCAGCTCGCGACGGCGAACGCGATCGGCGCCAACAACGCGCGCTGGTTCGACCGCTTCGGCCTCGCCTACTTCACCGGCGAGATCTTCGACGCCTTCTATCCGGGCTACGGCAGCGGCTGGCCGAACTACCACGGCATGACCGCGATGGTCTACGAGCAGGGCAGCTCGCGCGGTCTCGTCGCCGCCCGTCGCGACGGCAGCAGGCTCACCTTCCGCGATACCGTGAAGAGCCAGTTCATCGCCGGGCTGTCGGCGATCGAGCACGTGGCGATGAACCGCGAGCGGCTGCTGCGGGAGTTCCGCGAGTACCGCGCCTCGGCGGTCGAGGCCGGGCGCCGCGCGAAGGTCAGGGCCTGGGTCGTGCCGTCGGCGCCGAAGCCCGCCGGCGCGCGCAAGCTCGCCGGCACGCTGGCCGGCAACGGGCTCGAGGTCGGCGAGGCCGAGGCGTCGTTTCGCGCCTGCGGCCGCGACTTCCCGGCCGGCAGCTTCGTGATCGACGCCGCCCAGCCCGGCCACCGGCTGCTGCGCACGCTGATGGACCCGGAGACGCCGATGGATCCGGCCTTCGTCGAGCGCCAGCGCCAGCGCCTCGCGCGCGGGCTGCCGGACGAGATCTACGACGTGACCGCCTGGAGCCTGCCGCTGATGGCCGGGGTCGAGGCGGTGCCGTGCAGCGCGCTGCCGACGGTCGCGCAGCGCCCGGTCGGCGCCGACACGCGCGTGCCGGGGCGCGTCGAGGGCGCCGGCGAGCCGGTTGCGTGGGTCGTGCCGTGGGGCGAGGCGCCGGCCGTCCGCTTCCTCGCGGCCGCGCTGCGCGACGGGCTGCAGGTCGCGACCTCGGACGAAGGCTTCCGCGCCGCCGGCGTCGACTTTCCGGGCGGCTCGCTGGTGCTGCGCCGCGCGGCCAATCCCGCGGACGCCGCGGCGCGGATCGCCGCGATCGCGGCGGCGAGCGGCGCGCGCGTGGTCGCGGTCGGTTCCGGCCGCGCGGAGTCGGGTCCGGACCTCGGCTCGACGAAGATGCTGCCGGTGCCGGCGCTCCGGATCGGGCTCGTCTGGGACCAGCCGACCGAGCGCTATTCGGCCGGCTGGGCGCGCTTCGTGATCGAGCGCGAGTTCGAGCACCCGGTGACGCTGATCCGCGGCGCGCGGGTCGCGAGCGCCGACCTGTCGCGCTTCCACGTGCTGGTGCTGCCGGCAGAGGGCGCCGGCTACGAAGGTTTCCTCGGCAAGACCGGCGTCGAGGCGCTCAAGCGCTACGTCGATCGCGGCGGGGTGCTGGTCACGCTCGGCACCGCGACCCGATTCGCCGCGACGCCGTCGGTGGACCTCGTCGCGCTGCGGCGCGAGGACAGCGCGGCCGAGGCCGCGAAGGCCGACGGCGCGGACAAGGATGACGGTGGCAAGGTCGGCTCCGAGACGCCGCCGCCGACCGTGCGCGGGGTCGAGATCGACGATGCGACGAAGCTGACCGCGCTCACCGCCGCGCCCGGCATCGCGCCGACCCCGGTCTCGGGCGCGCTGGTGCGCGCCACGGTCGACCGCGAGCACTGGCTCGCGGCCGGCATCGACCCCGAACTCGCGGTGCTCGTGGTCGGCTCGGACATCTACGCGCCGCTGCGTCGCGACCAGGGCCAGACGGTCGCGAACTTCGCTGCCGTCGATCGGCTGGTCGCCTCGGGCGTGGTCTGGGACGACAGCCGTCGCCAGCTCGCGTTCAAGCCCTTCGTCGTGGTCCAGCCGCGCGGGGCGGGCATGGTGATCGCCTTCACCCAGGATCCGAACGTGCGCGCCTATCTCGACGGGCTCGCGCCGCTGTTCGCGAACGCGCTGTTCCGGGCGCCGGCCAAGGTGTCGGCCACGCGGCCGAACTGAACGCCCGGGCAGGCCGAGGCAGCGCCCGCTCGGACCGGGCCGATTTGGGCGGCGCAGCGGTTCCGCGCGATAATCGGCGGCCGTCCGGGCCCCGGGCCCCGGCGGCCCCCCGTCCAAGGAAGCCGGGTCCGCCGTCGCGGCGGACGTCCTCCCGCATGAAGACTCTCCTCGTCACCGGCGGCGCCGGATTCATCGGCGGCAACTTCGTCCTCGGCACGATCGCCGCGGGTGGCTGCCGCATCGTCAACCTCGACAAGCTGACCTACGCCGGCAACCTCGACACGCTCGCCGCGGTCGCGGACGACCCGAGACACGTCTTCGTCCGCGGCGACATCGGCGACCGCGCGCTGGTCGAGCGCCTGCTCGCCGAGCACCGGCCCGATGCGATCGTGAACTTCGCCGCCGAAAGCCACGTCGACCGCTCGATCGACGGTCCCGCAGCGTTCGTCCAGACGAACGTGGTCGGCACCCTCGCGCTGCTCGAGGCCGCGCTCGGGTACTGGCGCGCGCTCGACGAGGCCGGACGCGCCGCGTTCCGCTTCCTGCACGTCTCGACCGACGAGGTCTACGGTTCGCTCGGGCCGACGGGCCGCTTCACCGAGGAGACGCCGTACGCGCCGAACTCGCCGTACTCGGCCTCGAAGGCGGCCTCGGACCACCTGGTCCGCGCCTTCCACCACACCTACGGCCTGCCGACGCTGACGACCAACTGCTCGAACAACTACGGGCCGTACCAGTTTCCCGAGAAGCTCGTGCCGCTGATGATCGGCAAGGCGCTGCGCGGCGAGTCGCTGCCGGTCTACGGCGACGGCCGCAACGTGCGCGACTGGCTCTACGTCGAGGACCACTGCGAGGCGATCCGCCGCGTGCTCGAAGCCGGGCGGCCGGGCGAGGTCTACAACGTCGGCGGCGACGCCGAGCGCGAGAACATCGAGGTCGTGCGGAGGATCCTCGCGCTGGTCGACCAGCGCCGGCCGCTGCCGGACGGCGCGACCCGCGAGGGCCTGATCACCTACGTCAAGGACCGCCCGGGCCACGACCGCCGCTACGCGATCGACGCCTCGAAGATCCAGCGCGAGCTCGGCTGGCGCCCGCGCGAGAGCTTCGAGTCGGGGCTCGCGCGCACGGTCGACTGGTACCTCGCGAACGCGGCGTGGGTCGCCCGCGTGACCGACGGCAGCTACCGCGGCGAGCGGCTGGGGGCGGCATGAGCACGACGCGCGGCATCATCCTCGCCGGCGGTGCCGGCACCCGGCTGCACCCGCTGACGCTGTCGATCAGCAAGCAGCTGCTTCCGGTCTACGACAAGCCGATGGTCTATTACCCGCTCGCGGTGCTGATGCTCGCCGGCATCCGCGAGATCCTCGTGATCAACACGCCGCACGAGCAGCCGCTGTTCCAGGCGCTGCTCGGCGACGGCGCGAAATGGGGCCTGTCGATTTCCTACGCGGTGCAGCCGGAGCCGAACGGGCTCGCGCACGCGTACACGATCGGCCGCGACTTCGTCGCGGGCGAGCCGAGCTGCCTGATCCTCGGCGACAACATCTTCCACGGCCACGGGCTGACCGAGATCCTGCGCCGGGCCGCGAACCGCACGCGCGGCGCCACGGTGTTCGGCTACTGGGTGCGCGATCCGGAACGCTATGGCGTGGCCGAGTTCGACGCCGACGGCCGCGTCGTCGGCCTCGAGGAGAAGCCGGCGAGGCCGAAGTCGAACTACGCCGTCACCGGGCTCTACTTCTACGACGGCCGCGCCTGCGACTACGCGGCCTCGCTCAAGCCCTCGGCGCGCGGCGAGCTCGAGATCACCGACCTCAACCGCCGCTACCTCGAGGACGGCTCGCTGCACGTCGAGAAGCTCGGCCGCGGCTTCGCGTGGCTCGACACCGGCACCCACGAGTCGATGCTGCAGGCCGGCAACTTCATCCAGACCATCGAGCAGCGCCAGGGCCTGCGCGTCTGCTGCCCGGAGGAGATCGCCTACGTCAACGGCTGGATCAGCCGCGGCGACCTGCTCGAACTGGCGAAGCCGCTGCGCAAGTCCGGCTACGGCGAGTACCTCGAGCGCGTCGCCGACGCGGAGCCGGTGCGATGAGGCTCCAGCCGCTCGCGCTGCCCGAGGTCGTCGTGATCGAGCCCGCGGTGTTCGAGGATGCGCGCGGCTGGTTCTACGAGTCGTGGAACCGCGAGCGCTTCGCCGGACACGGCCTGCGTTTCGAGGTCGCCCAGGCCAACGTCTCGCGCTCTGCCTTCGGCGTGCTGCGCGGGCTGCACTACCAGTGGCCGAATCCGCAGGGCAAGCTGGTGTCGGTGCTCGAGGGCGAGGTCTGGGACGTCGCGGTCGACATCCGGCGCGGCTCGCCGGGGTTCGGCCGCTGGGTCGCTGCGACGCTGTCGGCCGCGAACCGCAGGCACATGTGGATCCCGGAAGGTTTCGCGCACGGCTTCGTCGTGCTGAGCGAGCACGCGACCTTCTCGTATCTGTGCACCGCGCCGTACGATCGGGCCTGCGATGCGGCGATCCGATGGGACGACCCCGCGCTCGCGATCGACTGGCCGATCAACGATCCCTCGCTCTCGGACAAGGACGCGCGCGCGCCGCTGCTCGCCGAGGTCCCGACCGAGCGCCTGCCGGTGATGCCGTGAAGATCCTGCTGCTCGGCGCGGACGG
>PVBP01000115.1 GCA_002995625.1 Lysobacteraceae bacterium
TCGCGGTGACGGTCGCACTGCCCGAGGGGCTCCAATTGGCGCAGGACGAACGCTGAATCCGCCCGCTGGACTCTCTCGACTTGCGGGCTGGTGTCCGTTGTCGCAGGAACGGACCCGCCGATCTGATAGACTTAGTCAAGTGGACCTAGTCCAGTGCCACTTGAGCGACCTCCGAACCTTGGAGCTGTCTGATGCGGATCGTGAACATTCACGAAGCAAAGACCCATCTGTCGCGCCTCGTCGATCAGGCGGCGAAAGGCGAGCCGTTCATCATTGCGAAGTCTGGCAAGCCGCGGGTCAAGGTCACCGGTCTCGACGCCCCCGCCGCTGGAGCGACCTCCCGTCTGGGTTTCCTGGCGGGTCAGATCGCCGTGCCGGCCGACTTCGATCGGATGGAGGCCCCCGCGATCGAGGCGCTGTTCGCGGGTGACCCGTGAAGCTCCTGCTCGACAGCCACGTGCTGTTGTGGGCCGCGGGCTTTCCAGAACGCCTCCCGGAAGCGGCGCGCGCGCAGATTGCCGACCCCGCCACCGAACTCTGGTTCAGCGCCGCGAGTCTCTGGGAGATCGCGATCAAGCGCAGTCTTGGGCGCCCCGATTTCGACGTCGACGCCAGGGTGCTTCGGCGGGGGCTGCTCGACCATGGCTACGTCGAGCTGCCGGTCACCAGCGCGCATGCGGTCGCGATCGACCTGCTGCCACCGATTCACCGCGACCCGTTCGACCGTCTGCTGATCGCGCAGGCGCTAGTCGAGGGCCTCGCGTTGCTGACCGCGGATACGCTCGTCGCCCAGTATCCGGGACCGATCCGGCGCATTTGACGCGCGCCGACCCATCGGCCTGCGCGCCGAGGGAAGCTCTGATCATTTCGGAGCTTCCGCCGGCCACGGATGGCCGGCCCGCGAATCAAGCACGGCAGTGCTTGATTCGTCGTAGCAGCAATCGGACCTGCGCCGGACGCGGCGTGGGCTGGCAAGTCCAGGATGGACTTGTCCAGACCTTCCCTAGCCGGGACGTCCGCTTGCCGTCGGCTGGTGCGCCCCCGGCCATCTTCGTCGGCCGGGGCATCTTGGCTACTCCACCCGCATCGCAACCAGGCGTCGAACCGGATCGAAACTCCCGGTCGGCTGATCCACGCCGAATTCCACGACGAAGGTCTTGAGGCGCGTTCCCTCCGAAACCCGTCCTACGAGCGCACCGCGATCCCACAGTCGGCAAACGGTCCCCAGGGCCTCGCAGCGCATCTCGATATCCCGCTCGTGGTCCCGGAAAACTACTGCCGTCGTCGACGCGTCGACCGGGTTTGCGAAAGGCGGCCGGCAGGCGAGGTCCGGACGCAGCAGCAGCATCTCGGTGAACACGATGCGCCGCGGCTCGGCGCTCGGCTGCGCCGGCTCGACCAGCACCCAATCCCCGCGAAAGTCGCGGATACAGGCACGCGGGCGTGACTGGACGCCCTGGGTCGGGACGCCGCCGTAGCCCCATTGCAGGCGTTCGAGCAACATGTGGTCCTCAGTCGGCACCGTTGATGAGGTGCCGCTTGACGGAGGCGTTATCCGTCGAATCTGCAACAGCATGCCGCTCAGTGACGCGTCGAGCCTGAGCACGCCGACGCGCTCGGCGAGGCGGGGCGGGGCATTGGCGGTGCCTCGCTGCCACAACGGGACCCCGCCCGAAACGCGAAACAGATCGGCATCGAGGCAGGCGCGATACTGCGTCGTCAGGGTCACGTCGGTGCCACCGCACTGGCCGGCATAGCGCATCGGCCCGGCCGCGTAGAGCATCACCGGGCGACCATCGGCTTCATAGGTCATCACCGTCAGCACGGCAATGTCGCCCTGGGTCTCGAAATAGACCCCCCGGCCGCGATCGCCGTCCGCATTGGCAACGCCCGGCCCAGTCGAGACGGGGAACACCTCGCCGTACCAGCCGTTCTCAGGCACCCAGCGAATCGGCGTCGTCGCGCTCGCGAGGAGCGGAGTGCCGAGGACCACGAGCGCGACAGCCCGTCGAATGCAACGAAAGACCAAGCAGCTTGCCATGACGACATCCTCAGCAGGGCGGCAGGGGCACGTACACGGGGTCGAAGTTCGACCAGTCGCTGCAGCCGACGGCATTGCACGCGCGAACGCGGAACCAGCTGTTCGCGGACACCGCCTGCGTGTGGCTCGTCCCGGGCCCGTGGTAGACGGGGGTCGTCAACCACCACGCGAAGCTCGGGACCGTCGACTGCTCGACTTGGTAGTAATCCGGGGGCGCCCCACCCTGAACGGAGGGTCCCCAACCCAGGTTGATCGCGGATCGCACGACGCAATTGCGCCACCAGCCCCACACCTGAGGCGCCAGAGGCGCTAGGCCTGCGCCGCCGCGGTAGGCTGCGACGTGAGGCATTGCAAAGGCGTGACTTGCGACCATATCGGTGTACTGCATCGCATGGGCCGGACTGCACGGCGTCGTGTTGGCCGCAGCGGGCGGGACGCACAATCCGGTGGCTGCACCGAGCGGCCGGATGACGAGTCCGTAGAGATTCAGCAGCTGGTTCGGGCTCGACCAGCGATTGACCCGCGGACAGCCGTTCGGATCGCCATCCCGCCCGCACACGTCGCCGCTACCAACCAGCGTTCCGGACCCCATGATCGTCCGGAACTGGAACCAGTCCGCCGTGTGTGTGAAGCCAAGACTATGGCGGGTGGCCGCAGAAATTTGATGGTCGAATGGAGTGCCTGCCACCGAGAGGTCCAACGGATCCAGACCCACTCCGTGGATTCCGCCGAGGTTATGCCCGATCTCGTGCGTGAACGTCAGATCGGTCGCGCTGCAGGACACGTCGGTGATCGAGAACGCCTGGGATCCACCCACCGATGGATCCATGAGGCCAAGCGCCCGCGCGCCCTGACTGCCGATGCCGCAGTGCTGCGGGGGCACAAGCACCCCGCCGACCCACTCCGGACCGGCTTCGACCAACAACGCCACGAGATCTGCCGACAGGGCATCCCGCATGGCCGCGACGCCATGGAAAGGCCCCTGCCCCGCCTGTAGTTCCAAAATCCGGTTCGACCAGCTCGACAGCGGGCCGAGCGCCTGATTGATGCCGTGGATTGGGGCGGAGCCCACGAGGTTCAGCGATCCCGGAATCTGACCGTCGTAAAAGGCCGCATTGGCGTGGTCGACGAAGTACTGGATCATTGCCTGGGGGTTGCCGCCGGCCGCGGCGGCGGCTTCGGGCGTGTAGAGGACGAGCAGGTCGACGACCGCGGGTCCACCCGACTTTGGCGTCGCGCGACCCACGAATCCCGGCGACGCCAACGTCGCCTCGCGAGGACGCTGCCCCTCCACACCAAGAGGCACGTCGCGTCTCCGATCGAAGCGCGGCAACGACTTTGCGCGCTCGGCAGTTGCGCAGCCTGGCAGACCCCTCTGATCGGCTTCTCGCACGAACACTCTTCCGTCCCGGCCACTCTGGAACACATAGCGGTCGACCCCGTAGTCGACACTCCCGAAGACCGCGTCGCCGTGCCGGGTCACGATGACCTGACCCCATCCAGGCCGCTCGATGCGGCCGAGCCACGTGCGCGCGCCGGCCGCGCCCTCGCGCACTGCGATGCCGATCGCCTCAAGGCGGACGCCGGCCATCGGTTCGATGATCACGCGCTGCCCGGCAGCAAGGCCGGGCTGATTGCCGTCCCGGCGACCCGAATCCAGCGCCCGCCCGTCGATCCGGATTTCGCCGACGCGCTTTGTATGGCGAACCGCCATCGGCGGGGCACCGCGGCGGATCAGCTCGCCGGGTTCCGCTTCGCCGAGAAATGCGATCAGGACCGGACTCTCATCCAGCCCTCCGGGCATGGGAGCTGGCGCGGCAGCGCTTGCCGCTCGATCAGGGGGAAATACAAAGAGAAGAATGAGAGAGAGAGAGAGAGAGAGAGAGAGAAGTCGCATGACGAAATCTCGACGCCCTGCCGGATTGGAGTGCCTCGACTGACCATGTTCAGTTGGCAATTCCAAGATTGCACCGGTGCGATCACCGTGTCAACGGCGGACGGCGACAGAGGCGATTAAATTCCGAGGATCCGTGGCTTCAGAGCCATACTCCAGCGCCGCTTTTGAGCTCATCCGGTACTGATTCGCAGCCTCGGCGCGGTCCGCCCCGGACTCGCGCAAGGCCGCGCACGATCTTGGTCGGTGCAGCCTCGCGAAACGGCCGCGTGCGGCATCAATCCATGTCGCGCACGATGGCTCCGGTCACGGATAGGCCGTGAGCAGCGCCGCGCCCATCGCGACCAGGAACAGCGCGAAGATCCGTTTGAGCGGCGTGCCGCCGATCCGGTGCGCGGCGGCGACGCCGAGCGGCGCCGCGAGCACGCTCGCCGCCGCGATCGCGACGGCGGCCGGCAGGTATACGTAGCCGAGGCTCCAGGCCGGCAGGCCCGCGGCATCGCGGCCGTACCACGCGAAGCCCGCGGCGCTCGCGAGCGCGATCGCGAGCCCGCAGGCGGCCGAGGTGCCGACCGCGCGCACCGTGCGCGCGCCCTTCGCGACCAGCAGCGGCACGGTCAGCGAGCCCCCGCCGATGCCGACCAGCGCCGACACCGCGCCGATGCCGACGCCCCACGGCACGAGGTCCGCGCCCGCAGGCTCGACGCCGGGCCCGTCGTCCGGCGCCGCCGGCCGCCGCGCGAGCTGCCAGGCCATCACGAGGCAGAAACCGGCGACCCCGAGCCGCAGCCAGTCGCCGTCGAGGCGGTCGGCGACGAGCGCGCCGAGCCAGCCGCCCAGCAGCATCCCGGGCACTAGCCGCACGAGGCTCGCGCGGATCACCGAGCCGCGCCGCCAGTGCGCGAGGCTCGACGAGATCGAAGTCGCGACGATCGACGCGAGCGAGGTCGCGAGCGCGACGTGCATCACCGCCTCGCGCGGCACGCCGAGGTCCGGCAGCAGGAAGGCCAGCGCGGCGACGATCACGATGCCACCGCCGATGCCGAGGAGGCCAGCGAGGAAACCCGCGATCGCGCCGACTGCGAGCATCGCGACGAGGCTCAGCATCGGTCGCGGGGCCTCGACGGGGCGGCCGGTAGAATCGGAGGTCGATTTCGTCGGAGAGCCCGATGCGCCATCGCGCGATGCTACTCGCCGCCGCGCTCGTGGTCGCGATGCCGCCGACGATGGCCGATCCCGGCACGGCGGCCGGCGCGACCGAACGACAGCGCTTCCTCGCTGCCGAGGCCGCCGCGCGCAGCGATCCGAGCCCGCGCTGGCGCGTGCTG
This sequence comes from Lysobacteraceae bacterium, assembly GCA_002995625.1. GTDB lineage: Bacteria > Pseudomonadota > Gammaproteobacteria > Xanthomonadales > Ahniellaceae > UDEA-SF1. Next base: position 5,264 of record PVBP01000115.1, read on the forward strand.
GCCGAAGGCCTCGAGGACTATCCGCTCCATCCCTACCTCGAGTACGCGGCGCTGGCGCGCGACCTCCGCGCCGCGCCGCGCGCCGAGGTCGAGGCCTTCCTCGCGCGCGAGCCCGACAGCCTGCTCGCGACCCGGCTGCGCGCGCGCTGGCTCTCGCTGATGGCCGAGCGGCGCGACTGGCCGGCCTTCCTCTCCGCTTGGCAGCCGGTCGACGACCTCGCGCTGCGCTGCGCGCACTTCGCGGCCTCGGTCGCGACCGGCCGTGACGAGGATCTCGAGGCGGCCGCGCTCGCGCTGTGGACCCACGCCAAACCCCTGCCGAAGGATTGCGGCGGACTCGACGAGTGGCTCGCGCGCCGCGGCGCGCTCGACGCCGCGCGGGTCTGGGCGCGGATCGAGCTCGCCGCCGAAGCCGGCGAGGCCGCGCTGGTGCGGAGCCTCGCCGCGCGTCTCGCCGGCGAGGAGCGGATCGACGCCGAGCGCATCGCATTCGTCGTCGGCGATCCGGCCGCCGGACTCGAGCGCGCGGTGTCGTGGCCGGATCGGCCGCGCCTGCGTGCCGC
>PVBP01000116.1 GCA_002995625.1 Lysobacteraceae bacterium
GGGAGACTGGCCTCGTGCTCGACCTGCGCTATCCGGGCCAGCACTACGACCGCCACACCGGCTGGCACTACAACTACTTTAGGGATTACGACCCCACCACAGGCAGGTACATCGAGAGTGATCCGATCGGTCTCGCGGGTGGAATCAATACGTTCGCTTATGTTGACTCCTCGCCTATGTTCGCGGCGGATTCATTCGGTTTGGCACCACAGGTGCAGGGCTGGTGGATTACTCCGCCTCGCTTCAATCTGGTCCGTGTTGGGCTTGATGGGCTGCAGCTCGTGCCAGTGCACTGGTCATGGTGGGGCTACTTGGCGTTCTTGCGGGTATATGGCCATGCCGATGGATTTGTGAATATTGATGTGGGATGCAGAGCCGAGCGTGAGGACGATTGTGGGCAGAGGTCGCAGCGCGAATGGGAAATCCATTCGCGCATCAACATCCGCTACTCGGGGTATTTCGATTGGGGTCCAAACATCTACGCAACCCTAATTGGCATGCGTGCCGGGTTCGTCGGTGCGCTCGGCGCCAACGCGGCACTCGGTGGAGCAGCCGCGCTGCAAGCTGAATACCAGATGCTGCAGGGAGCCAATGAAAAAGCGGGGCCAGTGATCCGGCAGCTTCTCCAGAATGGCCCAACTGCCATGTGCTTGCTTCACGCAAACGCACAGTGAGGCTTAAATCATGACGGAGAGCGCGCGGTTCGTTTATCGTTGCCCAAATTGCGGTGTTCGCGCAGCCACGCCTTGGCAGGTTCTTCGGCTTGGCCCGATGAGCTGCTTCCAATGTCCTCAATGCAAGACACGGCTCGGCGTATCCCGCCTGCTTGCATCCACGGCAATACTCCTTAGCTCGTTGGCTTTTCCCCTTGGCGCTGTTGCCACCATTTCAATGGTTGGCAGTTTCGGCGGGTTTGGAGTTCTGACGCTTACCTTCGTTGCTGGCGGAATAGCTGCTTGTTTGCCCATCGCACTCTGGTTGCTACTCTCGGTAAAGTTGGTGGTGCGATAAGGCCAAAGGCACATCCCATAGGGTCCATAGGGCGCCCCTTGTGGGTGCGCCGCATGCGGTGCGGTGAGTTCACGGTGCGTCCGAGACGCGCCCTGCGGCCTCAATCCACCGCTACGCATCACTCAACGCCCGGCCTTGCGCCGGGCGTTGTCACTTGGCGACTTCGATCAGTTCGATGTCGCGCTTGAGCAGCTCATTGACGAGCTTGCCGAGATTGACGCCCTTGGCTTTGGCGCGTGCGCTGAGGTAGTCGCGTACCTCCGCATCGAGGTAGACGGGCAGATCGAGCACGGCGTCCTTGCGAAAGAACTTGCCGCGCTGGCCCTGGCTGAAGTCGTAGTCGTCTCGCATCGTGGTGGCGCCCATGCGCATGGTGTCAGTCGGATTGGTACTGCCGCCGCTCGTGTGCGGTGGCCGGTCGTGCCGAGATCAGGCGCACACGCGCCTCATTTCCGTCCAGTTCCTCAAAGGTGTGGACCACCACCAGCAGGCTGCCGTTTACGGCCTGCCCGAGGGTGATCCAGCGTTCTTCCTGCTCGCTGTGGTCCTCATCGTAAACCGACAAGGCCAACGGATCGTGGAGCACGGTCGCGGCCGCTTCGAACTCGACGCCGTGCTTGCGGCGGTTGCTGGTGGCTTTGTCGGCATCCTAGGAGAAGCGGTAGACGAACGGGGCGGCCATCCTCAGCCGCTCACCCGGTGGGTGTAGCGCTTGGCATCGTGCATCAGCAGCACACCGTCGATCAGGGTCTGGATGGCCTCGCGCTCCTTGGCGTCGAGCTTGCCGACCGCCTCGAACTGCAGGCGCAGCCGCTCGTCCTTGGGGCCGCGTTCGCTGTCGTCGAACAGGAGCGCATCGGCGCTGACATTCAGCGCTAAGACAATCCGTTGAAAGACCTCGATGGTCGGCTGTGAGCTGCCGGCCTCGTAGCGCTTGTACTGCGAGACGTGGACGCCGGCCTGGTCGGCCATCTGCTGCTGGGTAAGGCCGCGTTCTTTGCGAATGTGGGCGAGTCGCTTTGGGAAGTGCATGAACAACTGGGCGAGGATCGGGTGGCTCATGACGGTACCCCTGGAGTGACAAGTGGCGACTGAGAAAGGACTATAGTAGAGTCTGTCTAAGTCCTCAATCTGCTACTTGACGAGTTTCCGCCCGAGGAGCGCTCCATGGCCCGCATCCCCGACACCGAAATCGAGCGCCTGCGCACATCGATCAACCTGGTGCGCCTGATCGAGGCCGACGGACTGACGCTCAAGCGCACAGGCAAGGATTGGGCCTGTGCCTGCCCGTTCCACGACGGCGACAACGAGCCCTCGCTGTCAACGCCGAAGTAAATCTGACCCACTTTGGTGGGTGGTCGCCGAAGTAAATCTGACCCACCCGGGCACGATGGATCGCGCTGCTCGGGCGCGCAGGGCGTAGCCCGAAGCGGCCGAGCAGCGCGGGGCGGCGGTCATCCCGCCGGTGCGGTCCTCCTCGTTGTCTGGCCGGCCTTGCGCTTGTCCTTGAGGCGATAGCTCTCGCCGCTGATCTGCACGATGTGGGCGTGGTGCAGCAACCGGTCGAGCATGGCGGCGGTCAGTGTCTGGTCGTCGGCGAAGGCGCCGGCCCACTGGGTGAACGGCAGGTTGCTGGTCAGCACCATCGAGCCGCGCTCGTAGCGCTTGGCCACGACGTTGAAGAACAGGTTCGCTTCCTCGCGCCCGAACGGCAGGTAGCCGATCTCGTCGAACACCAGCAGCCTCGGGCCGAGTACGGCGCGGTTGAAGTATTCCTTCAGCCGCCCCTGGCTGCGTGCGGCCGCCAACTGCAACATCAGGTCGGCCGCGGTGATGAAGCGCACCTTGTGCCCGGCGCTGATCGCGCGGTGGGCGATGGCCAGCGCGAGGTGCGTCTTGCCCACCCCGCTGGGGCCGAGCAGGACGACGTTCTCGGCCCGCTCGACGAAGGCCAGGTGCGCCAGCTCCAGGATCTGCGCCTTGGGCGCGCCGGGGGCGTCCTTCCAGTCGAACTGGTCGAGTGTCTTGAGCGTGGGCATCGTCGCCAGCTTCATCAGCGTGGCGACCTTGCGCTCATGGCGTGCCCGGGCTTCGGCGTCGAGGACGCGCTCGAGGAAGTCGGCGTAGCTCGCCTGCTGCTGGGCCGCGTGCTGTGCGATGGCCGGCCACTCGGCATGCAGCCGGGCGAACTTCATCTGCGCGCACAGGGCTTCGATGCGCTGGTGCTGCAGGTTCATGGCGTGGCCTCCAGCAAAGCGTCGTACACGGCCAACGGGTGCTGCAGGCTCTCGATGGGGATCGCGACCTTGGCGGCCACCCGCGGCGGGGCCTTCAGGGCGGGCGCGGGCAGCATGACAGCGCGTTCTTCGGCCAGGCGCACCGCCGGCACGTCGCCGGTGGTGCCGTGCACGCGCTCGTTGGCGACCTCGTCGAGCCAGCGCCGCACGTGCCGGTTGGCCAACTCGGCCGTCAGCACCAAGCCACTGGCCTTCAGGCTCGCGGCCAGCGGCACCAGGAAGCTGCCCTTGAGATACCCGTTGAAGCGTTCGACCTTGCCCTTGGTCCTGGCGCGGTACGGTCGGCACAGCCGCGGGGTGAAGCCGCACTCCTCGGCCAGCCCGAGCAACGCGTCGTTCCAGCGGTGCAGCCCGGGGCCGTAGGCATCCCGGGCGATGACCACGCTCTTGGCGTTGTCCAGCAGCACCTCGGCGGGCACGCCGCCGAAGTAGTCGAACGCCTCGCGCAGAGCGGCGCACAGGGTGATCGCGTCCTCGGCGGTCGTGAACTTCACGAACGTCGCACGGCTGTAGCCGAGCGTGGCCACCAGCGCCAGCAGCGGGTCGCGCCCGCGGCGCACGACGGTGAAGTCAGCCTGCAATTGCCGCCCCGGCGGCGTCTCGAAGCGCACCACCGGCTCGGGGTCGGTCCGCTTCAGCGGCGCCCGGAACGCCTTGAGCTGGCTGATGCCGCCCGTGTAGCCGCGCTCGGCGATCTCGCGCAGCAGCACGGTCGCCGGGATCCAGCGCGGGCGCGCCTGCTCGACACGCGCCAGCACATACGCCCGATAAGGGTCCAGCTTGCACGGCCGCGGCGCCCTCGGGCCGTACCGCCTCGCGTCCTCGTCACGCAGGTACCGGCGCACGGTGTTGCGCGAGCAGCCCAGCTGCCGCGCGATCTCCCGCACACCCTCGCCCCTCCGGGCCCTCACTCGTATCTCCACTGCTTGCTCCTGGGTCAACATCGACGGTCCATAGACCGTCAGCTTCGCCCAGGTGGGTCACTTTTACTTCGGCGCAGTGGGTCAGTTTTGCATCGGCGGCGACACATGGGCAACGTCCTCACCCGCACCGACGCGCGCAATGTCGTTGCAACGATGAGCTACGACGCCCTCAACCGGCTGCGGCGGGTCGACAACGCCAGCCTGCAGCGCATTGACGCCTGGACCTACGATGGCACGGGCAACCGCCTGAGCCGCCAGGCCGGACAAGGACCGGTGTTGACCTTGAGCTATCCACCGACCAGTCACCGCGTCAGCGTCGCCGGCGTCGCGCGCAGCGACGATGCCAACGGCAACACCACCGCGCGCGGGAGCGATTGCCTCTCCTACGACGACCACAACCGGCTGGTGACCTGGAGCCTTGTCTTCTAGGGTTGTCCAGTGCCGGATACCTGCGCCGGGCGCGCGGCGAGCGGGTCTACATGCGCACGCCGGACGACACGGCCCGAGTGACCGAGCAGTTCGTCACGTACGCCGAGACCGGCCAGCGACTCGAGACCCGACGCGGCGCGGCGACGCAGACGCTGGTCTGGCTCGAGGATCTGCCGGTCGGCGTGATCGACGGCGGCGTCGTGCATGCGATCGAGAGCGACCACCTCGGAACGCCGCGCCTCGCCGCGCGGCTCGACACCGGGGCGACGACGTGGACATGGGACTTCACCGGGAGTAGCTTCGGAGACCACGCCCCGACGGAGACTGGCCTCGTGCTCGACCTGCGCTATCCGGGCCAGCACGACGACCGCCACACCGGCTGGCACTACAACTACTTCCGCGACTACGAGCCGGGAACCGGGAGGTACGTGCAGTCCGATCCGATCGGGTTGGGGGGAGGGGTCAGCACGTACGGTTACGCGCTGCAGAATCCGGGGCGGTTCGTGGATCCGACCGGCGAGGCTGCGGCCCTTGCCGCTCTTTGCTTCATTCCGGGGATTGGTCAGGTCTCATGTGCAGCCGCCGCCGGAGGAACCCTGGCCGCCGGTGGGCTCTGCTACGCCACCGGCACGTGCCAGGCGATGACAAATCGACTGCGCGATGCGTTGCAGCCGAGGAATGACGCGGATTGCGACGAGTACGAATGCGAAAAGGAGTGGAGGGATGCCCGAGAGCGCTGCCGTCAGCTCATTTATGAACAATTGCGGCAAGCTGCTGGCCGGCGCAAAAAGCGAAGCGTGACCTGTGTCACTGGAGGATACGCCGACGTCGAGCAGTGCGCTCGCGGCTTCCTAGGCTCAACTTGCAAGTGCAACACCCTGACCTTGGTAGGGTGGATGCATGGAGACCAGGACGAGGCATTACCGGCACCTGTCGGCTGAGCAGCGCGCGATGATCGCGATCGGG
>PVBP01000117.1 GCA_002995625.1 Lysobacteraceae bacterium
ATGCGCGAGCGGACGGCGAAGCCGCCCCGAGCCTGCGAGGGGCGAGGCCCAGGATGGGCCGAGTTCATCCCATCCTCTCCGCCATGTTCCCCGATCCTGCGTGACGTCCCGGCGAGGGTGGGTGAGAACCCACGCGGGTTCGACGCGAGCGCAGGGATGCGCGAGCGGACGGCGAAGCCGCCCCGAGCCTGCGAGGGGCGAGGCCCAGGATGGGCCGAGTTCATCCCACCCTCTCCGCCATGTACCCCGATCCTGCGTGACGCCCCGGCGAGGGTGGGTGAGAACCCACGCGGGTTCGACGCGAGCGCATGGATGCGCGAGCGGACGGCGAAGCCGCCATCGCGCGACCTCCCCTGGCCTCGCGGCGCGCTCGGGCACGCCGGCCGCGGCAGGTCCATCGCAGGGCGGGCGCTACCATTCGGCTTTCCCTGCGTGATCCGCGGCCTCGCCATGTCGTACGTGCTGATCCCGGTCGCCTATGGCGAGCTGATCGACAAGATCACGATCCTCGAGATCAAGGCCGAGCGTCTCGACGATCCGGCCCGGCGCGCGAACGTCGAGCGCGAGCTCGCGCTGCTGCGCGAGACCTGGGCGCGCGACCCCAGATCCGCCATCGACATCTCGGACCTGCGCGCGCAGCTGCATGCGATCAACGCGCGGCTGTGGGACATCGAGGAAGGCAAGCGCGCCTGCGAGCGGGAGCAGCGCTTCGACGCCGGCTTCATCGAGCTCGCGCGCCAGGTCTACTTCGGCAACGACGAGCGCGCGCGGATCAAGCGCGCGATCAACGAGCGGCTCGGTTCCTCGATCGTCGAGGAGAAGTCGTACCGCGATTACGGGTCGCCGCCGGCCTGACGCCAGGCCATCAGCGCGTCGAGCCGCTCGATCACGGCCTCGACCTCGACCAGGTCCATCACGCCGTCGTGCTCGAGCTTGGTCCCCCATGCCAGCGCGTCGGCCGGCACCTTCCTGAACCGGCGCGCCGCGGCGTCGTAGCGGTCGACGCACCAGCGCCGGTCGGAGTAGGGGCCGCTGCGGTGCGGATTGCTCGCGGCATGCAGGCCGATGACCTTCGTGCCGACCGCATTCGCCATGTGCATCGGCCCCGAGTCCGGCGTCAGCAGCGCGACCGATCGCCGGCACAGTGCGAGGAACTGCTTCAACGTGTCGCGGCCGACGAGGTCGAGCGCGGGCTCGCGCATCGCGGCCCGGATCGCCTGCGCCATCGCGCGCTCGGCCTCGCTCGGACCACCGGTGATCGCGACCCGCAGGCCGTGATGCCGCGCTGCGTGGTCGGCGACCGCGGCGTAGCGTTCGGCGCGCCAGTTGCGGCGCGGATGGCTGGAGCAGGGGCTCACCAGCAGCGTCGGCGCATCGCCCGGCAGCAACGCGGCGGCCGCCTCGACGTCCGAAGGGGCAATCGGGATGTCCCAGCGCGGTGGCCGGGCCTCGAGCCCGAGCGGCTCGACGAAGCTGCCGATCGCATCGACGACGTGCTGGCCCTGCCGGGCCGCGATGCGCCGGTCGATCACGAGACCGTGGAGGTCCCTGCTGCGCGCGCGGTCGTAGCCGATCCGGACGCCGGCGCGAACCAGCAGCGAGGCGAGGTTCGCGCGCAGCGCGACCTGGCACAGGAGCAGGGCATCGAACCGGCGCCCGGAGAGCCGCCGCGCGAGCTCGCGATAGGCCTCGAGACCGGCGCGCTTGTCGAAGACGACGAACTCGACGCCCGGGAGATCTCCGACCAGCTTCGCCTCCAGCCTGCCGACGATCCACGTGATCGCGGCGTCCGGAAGTTGCTCCCGGATGCTGCGCACCAGCGGCACGACGTGGGTCACGTCGCCGAGCGCCGACAGGCGCAGGATGCAGATCGAGCGGGGCCTGGCGGCGGCCATGTGCGGGTACGATCGCGAGCCAGCGGCGATCATCGCAGCCGCCCCGGAGCCCCGCCAGAGCATGCGCGAGATCCCGACCGACGATGGCGCTCTGCTGGTCGCCGACGAGGCGGCGGGCGTGCTCGACGCGGCCTGGTTCGACCGCGCGTCGGTCGACGGTATCGAGGGCCCGCACGGCGGACGCGGCGCGGCCCGTTTCGTTGACACGCCGCTCGGTCGCGTGCTCCATCGACCGTACCTGCGCGGCGGGCTGGTCGCGCGCTTCAACCGCGATCGCTACCTGTGGCAGAGCGCCGAGGAGACGCGCTGTTTCCGGGAGATGCGCCTGCTCGCCGCGATGCGCGCGCAGGGGCTGCCGGCGCCGGAACCGCTCGCGGCGCGCTATCGCCGCCACGGGCTCTACTACCGCGCCGCGATCGCGGTGCGGGTGATCGAGGGCGCAGAGACCCTCGCCGAGCGGGTGGCGCGAGCCCCGGGCGGGATCGACTGGTCCGCGGTCGGCCGGATGCTGGCGCGGTTCCATGCGGCCGGCATCGACCACGCCGATCTCAACGCCCACAACATCCTCGTCGATCGCGGCGGCGCGATCTGGCTGGTCGATTTCGACCGCGGCGAGCGGCGTGCGCGCGGGCCGTGGATCGATGCGAACGTCGCGCGCCTGAAGCGTTCGCTCGACAAGCTCGGCGCCGGCGCGCGCGTGGCCGATTTCGAGTCGCGCGCGTGGCCGGCGCTCATCGAGTCGTGGCGAGAGGGCCTCGGCCGGTGAGCCTCGCGCTGCGGTTCCTCGGCGTCGGCGCGGCGCAGGCGGTCGAACTCGGCTCGTCGAACGCGGTGCTCGAGCGTGACGGCGAGCCGCTGCTGACGATCGACTGCGGCCCCGAGGGTCTGACCGCCTTCGAGCAGACCCATGGTCGGCACCCCGATGCGATCTACATCACCCACGCGCACATGGACCACGTCGGCGGGCTCGAGCGGGTTGCCTATCGCGCGCTGTTCGACCCCGGGCGCTGCGGGCGGGTGCGCCTGTACCTGGCGCCGAGCCTGGTGCCGGTGCTGCACGAGCGGCTCGCGAGCTATCCGAACGTCGTCGCCGAGGGCGGTCGCAACTTCTGGGATGCCTTCCAGCTGATTCCGGCGGCGCGCGGCTTCTGGCACGAGGGACTGTGGTTCGACGTGCTGCCAGCCCGTCACCACGCCCCCGGCACCGCGTTCGGGCTCGGCCTGCGCGGCGCGTTCGTGTGGACCGGGGACACGCGGCCGATCCCGGAAGTGCTCGAGCCCTACGGCACCGGTGCCGAGGTCATCGCGCACGACTGCGGGCTCCACGCGAATCCCTCGCACACCGGGCTCGAGGACCTCGCGCGCGAGTACTCGCCGGCGCTGCGCGCCAGGCTGGTGCTCTACCACCACGCGTCCAGCACCGATGCCGCCGCGATCGCGGCGGCCGGATACCGGGTCGCGACGACCGGCTTGCGACTGCCCCTGCCGCCGCCCGAGATCGCGGCGGACGCCGGTCGTGGATGAACCATGGCGTTTGAGCGCGGAACGCGAGACCGCTACGCTATCGGGCTCGCCGCCTGGCCACGGTGCGCCGCGGCTGGCGGCGATGGATGGCGCGACGTCGCGACGCGGATTGCTTGTGGAGAGGTGTCCGAGCGGTCGAAGGAGCACGCCTGGAAAGTGTGTAAACGGCTAAACCCCGTTTCGAGGGTTCGAATCCCTCCCTCTCCGCCACGCGCGAGACGATGACGATCGACCCGGGACGGCAAGGCGCCGACCGGGCTGCCGGGTGATTCACCTGCCCGGCGAAGGAACGATGGTGGCCTCCGTCGGTTCCCCGCGACGATAGGTGGCAAACCCCGCCAGGCCCGGAAGGGAGCAACGGTAGTCACCGATTCGGGTGCCGGGGGTCGGCCGGCGGAGGCCGCCGCCCATCGGCTCGGGCCGCATCGGCGGCGCGCGTGCGCGCATCGCACGCGCCGCGACCGGACGCCGTTGCCCCGTTCGATCGACGTCGCCGTGGCGATTCGATGATCCGGGGCCACCGAGTGGGGCGGGTCGCGCGCGAGCGCCGTGGCACAATCGCCCGTCCAACGGTTCGAGCCATGAGCTACCAAGTCCTCGCCCGCAAGTGGCGTCCGCGCCGATTCGCCGAACTCGTCGGACAGGAACACGTGGTCCGGGCGCTGACGCACGCGCTCGAGACCGATCGCGTCCACCACGCGTTCCTGTTCACCGGGACGCGCGGCGTCGGCAAGACCACGATCGCGCGGATCTTCGCCAAGTCGCTGAACTGCGAGCGCGGGGTCAGCGCCGATCCGTGCGGGACCTGCGGCAACTGCGTCGACATCGACGCCGGCCGCTTCCTCGACCTGCTCGAGATCGACGCCGCCAGCAACACCGGGGTCGACGACGTGCGCGAGGTGATCGAGAACGCGCAGTACCGCCCGGCGCGCGGCGCCTACAAGGTCTACCTGATCGACGAAGTCCACATGCTGTCGAAGAGCGCGTTCAACGCGCTGCTGAAGACGCTCGAGGAGCCGCCGCTCCACGCCAAGTTCCTGCTCGCGACGACCGACCCGCAGAAGCTGCCGGTCACGGTGCTGTCGCGCTGCCTGCAGTTCAACCTGCGGCGCCTGACCGAGGCCGAGATCGAGGGCCAGCTGGCGCGGATCCTCGAGGCCGAGGGGATCGCCGCCGAGCCGGTCGCGATCGCCGAGGTCGCGCGCAGCGGCAACGGCTCGATGCGCGACGCGCTCTCGCTGCTCGACCAGGCGATCGCCTTCGGCGGCGGACGCCTCGTCGCCGACGAGGTGCGCTCGATGCTCGGAACGATCGACCGCGGCCGCGTGCGGGCCCTGCTCGATGCGATCGTCGCCCAGGACGCGGGTCGCCTGTGGGCCGAGATCGGCCACGTCGCCGAGTACGCGCCCGATTTCGGGGCGGTCCTCGACGAGCTGGCCGCGCTGCTGCATCGCGTCCAGCTCGCACAGTTCGTACCCGGGATCGCCGATGCCGACGGCGACGGGGCCGATGCGATCGCCGCGCTGGCGGGCGCGATGGCGCCCGAGGAGACGCAGCTGCTCTACCAGCTTGCGGTGACCGGGCGCCGGGACCTCGGGCTCGCGCCGAGTCCGCGCGCCGGCTTCGACATGGCCCTGCTGCGGATGCTGGCGTTCGCGCCGGCCAACGGCGATGGCCCGGGGACGCCCGTGTCGGACGATCGCGCGCCGCGCGTCGCACCGGTGGCGGCCGCCGCATCGGCGCGCCTCGCAGGAGGCGGCCACACGAGGTTGCCGTCGCAGCCGCAGGCGCCGGGCGCTGCGCGCCCGATTC
>PVBP01000118.1 GCA_002995625.1 Lysobacteraceae bacterium
GCGAGGTGCCGCGCCAGCGCGCGCAGCAGCGAGGCCTTGGGATGCTGCGCGGCGAAGTCGCCGAACAGCAGCACCGCGTCGGCGGCGTCGGCGAGGGTCCTCGCGATCGCGCGATGCGCGTCGGTCGCGTCGAAGGCGCCGACCGCGCCGGCGAGCTCGGCCGGCAGCGGCGCGGCCGCGTCGGCGATCGCGGCGAGCTCGCCGACCATCTGCCACGGATCGGCGATGCGCGCGGCGGCGACCTCGAAGTGGAAGTCGAAGGCCACCGGGTTGACCGCGAGCAGCTTCGCGCCGCGGCGCGAGGCCTTGCGGATGCGGTGGCCGAGCAGCGGCTGGTCGTGGCGCGGGTTCGAGCCGACCAGCAGGATCGCGCCGGCGTGCTCGATCGCGGCCAGCGGCTTCTCGAAGGTGGCGCCGGCCGCGGTGTCGGCGGCGTCGGTCAGGCGTAGGCGGTGGTCGATCGAGTCGCTGCCGAGGGCGCGCACGATCTCGCCGAGCAGCAGGCCCTCCTCGCAGCTCGCGAGCGGCGCGACCAGCGCCCCGAGGTCGGCGCCGTGGCGCTTGAGGCCCTCGGCGACGAAGGCGATGGCCTCGTCCCACGACGCCTCGACCAGCCGGCCGTCGCGGCGAACCATCGGGCGCGTGGCGCGGTCCGCGGCCTCGAGGCCCTGGTGGCTGTAGCGGTCGCGGTCGGCGAGCCAGCACTCGTTGATCGCCTCGTCGTCGCGCGGCACCGCGCGCATCGCCTGGCCGCGGCGCACGTGCAGGAACAGGTTCGAGCCGATCGCGTCGTGGTAGCCGATCGACGGCCGCGCGACCAGCTCCCACGCGCGGGCGCGGAAGCGGTAGACCTTGTTGGTCAGCGCGCCGACCGGGCAGACGTCGATCACGTTGCCCGAGAGCTCGGATTCGATCGACTTGCCGATGTAGGTGCCGATCTCGAGGTGCTCGCCGCGGCCCATGCCGCCGAGCTCGGTGGTGCCGGCGATCTCGGACATGAAGCGGACGCAGCGCGTGCAGTGGATGCAGCGCGTCATGTCGGTCGAGATCAGCGGACCCAGGTCCTCGTCGGCGACCACGCGCTTGCGCTCGGTGAAGCGGCTGACCGAGCGGCCATAGCCCATCGCGAGGTCCTGCAGCTCGCACTCGCCGCCCTGGTCGCAGATCGGGCAGTCGAGCGGATGGTTGATCAGCAGGAACTCCATCACGTTGCGCTGCGCGTCGAGCGCGCGCTTGGACTGCGTATAGACCTTCATGCCGTCCATCACCGGCGTCGCGCAGGCCGGCATCGGCTTCGGGGCCTTCTCGACGTCGACGAGGCACATGCGGCAGTTGGCCGCGATGCTGAGCTTCTCGTGGTAGCAGAAGCGCGGGATCGCGATGCCGACCTGGTCGGCGGCCTGGATGATCATGCTGCCCTTGGGCACCTGGACCGCCTGGCCGTCGATCTCGACCGTGACGAGGTCCGTGGCCGGGGCCGGGTTCACGACCGCGTTCATGCCGCCTTCCTCGGCTGGTCGTCGACCAGCGAACGCTTGTGGACGACGTAGTGCTCGAACTCGTGCCAGAAGTGGCGCAGGAAGCCCTGCACCGGCCACGCCGCGGCCTCGCCGAAGGCGCAGATCGTGTGGCCCTCGATCTGCCCGGCCGCGGCCTTGAGCAGGTCGAGGTCCTTGAGCTCGGCCTCGCCGTTCACGATCCGGGTCAGCAGCCGGTACATCCAGCCGGTGCCCTCGCGGCACGGCGTGCACTGGCCGCAGCTCTCGTGGTAGTAGAACTGCGCGATGCGCTGGCAGGCCCGCACCATGCAGGTGGTGTCGTCCATCACGATGACCGCGCCGGAGCCGAGGCCGGAGCCGGCCTTCTGCAGCGCGTCGAAGTCCATCGTCAGGTTCATCATCGTCTCGCCGGGCAGCACCGGCATCGACGACCCGCCGGGGATCACGCCCTTCAGCGTGCGGCCGGGCCTGAGGCCGCCGGCCATCTCGAGCAGGTCCCGGAACGGCGTGCCGAGCGGGATCTCGTAGTTGCCCGGCCGGGTGACGTGGCCCGAGACCGAGAACACCTTCGGCCCGCCGTTGTTCGGCTTGCCGATGCCGAGGAACCAGTCCGCGCCGTTGCGGATGATCGCCGGCACCGACGCGAAGGTCTCGGTGTTGTTGATCGTGGTCGGCTTGCCGTAGAGGCCGAAGTTGGCCGGGAACGGCGGCTTGAAGCGCGGCTGGCCCTTCTTGCCCTCGAGCGACTCCATCAGCGCGGTTTCCTCGCCGCAGATGTAGGCGCCGGCGCCGAGCGCGGCATGGAGGTCGAAGTCGAAGCCCGAGCCCAGGATGTCGCGGCCGAGCCAGCCGTGCTGGTAGGCCTCGCGGATCGCCTGCTCCATCCGCGCGAACGGCTCGCGCATGAACTCGCCGCGCAGGTAGTTGTAGCCGACGTTGGCGCCCATCGCGTAGGCGCCGATCGCCATGCCCTCGATCACCGCGTGCGGGTTGTAGCGCAGGATGTCGCGGTCATGGCAGGTGCCGGGCTCGGACTCGTCCGAGTTGCACAGCACGTACTTGGTGCCCGGCGCGGTCCGCGGCATGAAGCTCCACTTGAGCCCGGTCGGGAAGCCGGCGCCGCCACGGCCGCGCAGCGCCGAGGCCTTGACCGTGTCGATGACCTGCTCGCGCGGCCACTTCTCGGACAGGATCTTCCGCAGCGCCTGGTAGCCGCCGGCCTTCAGGTAGTTCTCGTAGGTCCACGGCTCGTCGAACTGGAGCGTCGTGAACACCACGTTGTGCGCGGCGGGCATGAATCCTTCGTAGGCGTGGCGGGCCATGCGGGGATGTCCGGCTGTCACTTGAGGTCGTCGAGGATCCGGTCGAGATCGGCCGGCGTCAGGTTCTCGTGGTAGTGCCCGTTGACCAGCGCCATCGGCGCGCGGACGCAGGCGGCGAGGCACTCCTCTTCGGCCACCAGGTGCACGCGCCCGTCGGGCGTGGACTCGCCGAGCTGGATGCCGAGCCGCGCTTCCGCGTGGCGGACCAGCTCGTCGGCGCCGTTCAGCCAGCACGAGATGTTGGTGCAGATGCTGACCTTGTTGCGGCCGCAGCGGCCGACGTGCAGCATCGAGTAGAACGAGGCGACCTCGTAGGCCCACACCGGCGGCAGCCCGAGGTACTTCGCGACCGCGGTGATGATCTCGTCGGACAGCCAGCCCTCGTTCTGTTCCTGGGCCTTCATCAGCGCCTGGATCACCGCCGAGCGCTTGCGTTCCGGCGGGAACTTCGCGACCCAGTGGTCGATGTGCGCGCGCGTCGCGTCCGACAGCACCAGCATCGGGTCGACGTCGCGGACGGCGTTGAAACCGGTGGCCGACTTCATCGGTCGATCTCCCCGAAGACCACGTCGAGCGTGCCGATCACCGCGACCACGTCGGGCAGCATGTGGCCGCGCACGATCTCGTCCATCGCCGACAGGTGCGCGAAGCCCGGCGCGCGCAGTTTGACCCGGAACGGCTTGTTGGCGCCGTCGGAGACGAGGTAGCAGCCGAACTCGCCCTTCGGCGCCTCGACCGCGGCGTAGGTCTCGCCGGCCGGCACCGTGTAGCCCTCGGTGAAGAGCTTGAAGTGGTGGATCAGCGCTTCCATGTCGTCCTTCATCTCCTCGCGGGACGGCGGCGCGACCTTGAAGTTGCGCACCATCACCGGGCCGGGATTGCGGCGCAGCCAGTCCACGCACTGCTTGATGATGCGGTTGGACTGGCGCATCTCCTCGACCCGGACGAGGTAGCGGTCGTAGCAGTCGCCGTTGGTGCCGATCGCGACGTCGAAGTCGACGTCGGCGTACCTCGCGTAGGGCTGCTTCTTGCGGAGGTCCCAGGCGATGCCCGAGCCGCGCAGCATCGGGCCGCTCATGCCCCACGCCATCGCCAGCTCCGGCGGGACCACGCCGATCCCGACCGTGCGCTGCTTCCAGATGCGGTTGTCGGTCAGCAGCGTCTCGTACTCGTCGACCCGGCGCGGGAAGTCCTCGCAGAAGGCGTCGAGGAAGTCGAGCATCGAGCCCTCGCGCCACGCGTTCAGGCGCTTCAGGTCCTGGCCCTTGTGCCAGGGGCTCTCGCGATACTGCGGCATCCGGTCCGGAAGGTCGCGGTAGACGCCGCCCGGACGGTAGTAGGTCGCGTGCATGCGCGCGCCGGAGACCGCCTCGTAGCAGTCCATCAGCTCCTCGCGCTCGCGGAACGCATACAGGAACAGCGTCATCGCGCCGAGGTCGAGGCCGTTCGAGCCGATCCACATCAGGTGGTTCAGG
Source organism: Lysobacteraceae bacterium (assembly GCA_002995625.1). Taxonomy (GTDB): domain Bacteria; phylum Pseudomonadota; class Gammaproteobacteria; order Xanthomonadales; family Ahniellaceae; genus UDEA-SF1. The sequence continues at coordinate 4,297 of PVBP01000118.1, forward strand.
ATCCGCGTGATCTCGTCGAACATCGTGCGGATCCACTGCGCCCGCTCCGGCGGCTCGATGCCGAGCAGCTGCTCGATCGCGCGCACGTAGGCGTGCTCGTTGCACATCATCGAGACGTAGTCGAGCCGGTCCATGTAGCCGATCGACTGGTTGAACGGCTTCGACTCGGCGAGCTTCTCGGTGCCTCGGTGCAGCAGGCCGACGTGCGGATCGGCGCGGACCACGGTCTCGCCGTCCATCTCGAGCACGAGGCGGAGCACGCCGTGGGCCGCCGGATGCTGCGGCCCGAAGTTCATCGTGTAGGTCTGGATCTCGGCCATCGCTCACCTGCCCTCGCCCGCTTCCTGCTCGGCGCGGCCCTGGAGATAGCGCGAGTCCTCGCGCACGACGCGCGGCACCAGCACGCGCGGCTCGATCGACACCGGCTCGTAGACCACGCGGCCCTTCTCCGGGTCGTAGCGGACCTCGACGTTGCCGATCAGCGGGAAGTCCTTGCGGAACGGATGGCCGACGAAGCCGTAGTCGGTCAGGATCCGGCGCAGGTCCGGGTGGCCCTCGTAGACGATCCCGAAGAGGTCGAAGGCCTCGCGTTCGAACCAGTTGGCGCCGGGCCACACCGCCGTCAGCGACGGGATCACCGGCAGTTCGTCGTCGGGCGCGAAGCTGCGCAGGCGCAGGCGCCGGTTGGTCGCGATTGAGAGCAGGTGCACGACGCTCGCGAATCGCCGCGCGATGCCGGCGAACTCGACCTCGCCGAAGCGGAAGCGCCCGGGGCCGGCGCCCTCGACGCCGCGCGAGAAGCCGCTACGGGTCGCCGCGTCGCTGCCTTCCCACTCCGAGAGGCC
>PVBP01000119.1 GCA_002995625.1 Lysobacteraceae bacterium
CCGGGCGCGCCAAGCGACACCAACGCCATGGCGAGGCCGTTCGACGGACCGGATCACTTCCAGCGACGCAGCGGCGCGGCGACGCGCATCCCGCGCCGAGCACGAGGTCAGCGAGCATGGGATCGGAGTCGGGCGCCATCGTCGTCCCCCTGTGGCGTCACCGTTTGTGGCGAAATGTTACGTCGCGACGAGACGGTATACAAGCCGCCCGCAACGATCGCGACGCCTGCGAGCCAGCCCGCCGTCGCGACCGGACCGGGCGCGGACCGGCGCGCTCGGATGCGTCGGCGCGGCGAGGGGCCTGGACGGGTGAACGGCGACCGCCGCCCGTGCTCAGTCGCCGACCGGCGGGTGCGAGGGCGTCAGCTCGGCGTCGAGCGGCAGCACGAGGTAGCGGATGCCGTTCCCCGCGGGCGGCGGCAGCTCGCCGGCGCGGATGTTGACCTGCACCGACGGCAGGATCAGGGCCGGGACCGCGAGGGTGGCGTCACGGGCGGTGCGCATCGCGACGAACTCCTCCTCGGAGACGTCGTCGCGGACGTGGATGTTGGCGCGTCGCTGCTCGCCGATCGTGGTCTCGCAGCGCGGCTCGCGGCCGCCCGGCTGGTAGTCGTGGCAGACGAAGACGCGGGTCTCGTCCGGCAGCGCGTACAGCCGCTCGCGGATCGACCGGTACAGCATCGCGGCGTCGCCCCCCGGGAAGTCGCAACGCGCGGTGCCGCCGTCGGGCATGAACAGCGAGTCGCCGACGAAGACCGCGTCACGGATCCGGTACGCGATGCTGTCGCGGGTGTGGCCCGGCACCGCGATGACCTCGGCTTCGAGCGTGCCGATCCTGAAGCGCTCGCGGTCGGCGAACAGGTGGTCGAACTGCGAGCCGTCGACCGGGAAGTGCTCGCCCAGGTTGAAGATCGGGCGGAAGGTCTTCTGCACGTCGCGGATGCCGGCGCCGATCGCGATCCGCGCTCCGGGGATCTCACGCTTGAGCCAGGCCGCGGCGCTCAGGTGGTCGGCGTGGGCGTGGGTCTCGAGGATCCAGTCGACCGCGAGTCCCTCGCGACGGACGAACCCGAGCAGCTCGGTGGCCGAGGCGACGCCGGTGCGGCCACTCGCCATGTCGAAGTCGAGGCAGGGGTCCACGATCGCCGCGTGGCCGCTCTCCGGGTCGGCGACGACGTACGAGAACGTCTGGCTGCCGCGGTGGAAGAACGGGGTCACGCGGGGTGCAGGGTTCGAACGCATGATCTCGATTCCTGGCAGTGGGGAACTTCAGGCGAGGAGCCGGTCGGCGGAGCGCCACAGCACCGCGGCGCCGATCAATACCAGCATCACCGCGAAGGCCTTGCGCAGCGCGACGGGATCGAGGCGCCGCCCGTAGTGCTGGCCGGCGACGCTGCCGGCCGCGCCGATCGCGGCGATCGTGCCCAGCACCTGGAGGTCGAGCGTCGCGCGCGCGGACCCGAGTACCGCAAGGTGCTTGGCGAAGCCGACGAAGGCGTTGATCGCGATGATCCAGAGGCTGGTCGCGACCGCGCGCGGCATCGGCAGGCGACCGAGACCCACGAGCGCCGGAACGATCAGGAAGCCGCCACCGATGCCGATCAGGCCGGTCATGGCGCCGACGCCGAGGCCGTCGGCGATCAGCCAGCGGCGCGCGCGGGGTGGGTGCACGCTTTCGATGGCCGGCGCGCGCCGGCGCAGCATCGTCCACGCCGCCAGCCACATCACGACCCCGAAGATCGCAAGCTGCAGCGGGCCCGGCACGAAGGCCGAGACCGCCGCGCCGAGGGCCGCGCCTGCGGCGCCGGCGCCGCCGAACCACAGCACGCTGCGGCCATCGACCGCGCGGGCGCGCAGTCCGTAGAGCGCGCCGGCGAGCGCGATCACGCCGACGACGAGCAGCGAGCCCGCGATCGCGAGCTTCTCGTCCTGGCCGACCAGCAACACGAGCACCGGCACCGTCAGGATCGAGCCGCCCGAGCCGAGCAGGCCCAGCGCGAGCCCGATCGCGAGCGCGCCGATCAGGGCAGCGAGGCTCATCGCGTCGAGCCCCGGGGGCAGTGCTCAGCCGCCCCGGCGGGTCGGCAGGCCGCGTTCGGCCCAGGCGAGCATCCCGCCTTCGACGTTGGCGAGCCGCTCGCCAAGCGCCGGGGCGAGCAGGCGCGCGGCGATCCCGCTGCGGTTGCCGCTGCGGCAGAACAGCAGCACGGTCTCTGCGTTCGAGGCATCGAGTCCACGGCGAGCGAGCGCTGCCGGACCGTCGCGCTCGATCTCGCCGAGCGGAACGTGGATCGCGCCCGGGACCGCGGCCTCCGCGACCTCGGCCGGTTCGCGCACGTCGATCATTGGAATGCCCTGCCGCATCAGGTCGTGCGCGCTGTCGACCGACACGCTGCGGACCGGCGCGTGCGACGGGAACCGGAAGCCGAACATCGGGCGCTCCTTTGTATTAGGTTAGGCTAATATACAGCCGACCGGCCCAGCTGCAACCGGGCCAGGTCCCGCGTCGATCGGGCTCGATTCACGATCGGCGCACGGCGAGCGCCCGAGACTGGCGAGCCATCGACGAACTGGGAATCCAACGGATGTCGTCCACGATCCTGATCACCGGCGCCAGTGGCGGCGTCGGCAGCGCCCTGGCGGAGCGCCTCGAGCACCACGGCTGGCAGGTGTTCCGCGTCGGCCGCGACGGGGCGCGGTTGCCGCCGGGCTCGGCCTCGTTCGCGGCCGACGTCTCGACGTCCGAGGGCGCCCGCGCGGCGGTCGAGGCCGCGAGCGCGCACTTCGGGGCGCCGCCCGCGGCGCTCGCGCACTGCGCCGGCAGCACGCTGATCGCGCCGATCGCCCGCACTGGCGAAACCCAGTACCGCGCGGTGATGGCCGCGAACCTCGACTCGGCCTTCTTCGCCGCGCAGGCCTGGGTCGCGGCGCGGCTCGCAGCACGCCAGCCGGGCAGGGCGCTGTTCTTCAGTTCGGTCGTCGCCGGCATCGGCGTCGCCAACCACGCCGCGATCGCAGCGGCGAAGGCCGGCGTCGAAGCGCTGGTCCGCTCGCTCGCGGCCGATCACTCGGCGGCGGGCCTCCGCTTCAACGCGATCGCGCCGGGCCTGGTCGAGAGCCCGATGACGGCGCGGATGGTCTCGTCGGAGGCTGCGCGCAAGGGCGTCGCTGCGCAGTACCCGCTCGGACGCTTCGGCACGCTCGACGACGCGGTCGCGGCCGCGGCGTGGCTTCTGTCCGACGAGAGCGGATGGATCACCGGCCAGGTGCTGCATCTGGACGGCGGCTTCTCGGCGGTTCGGCCAATGGTGCGCCCGGCCGGATGAGCGCGATCCTCGTCTGGTTCCGGCGCGACCTCCGGCTCGCCGACAATCCGGCCCTGGCCGCGGCGGCCGAATGCGGCCTGCCGGTGGTGCCGGTCTACGTCCACGCGCCGGACGAGGAGGCGCCGTGGTCGCCCGGCGCCGCATCGCAGTGGTGGCTGCACCACTCGCTGGTCGCCCTCGACGCGGCGCTGCGCAGGCGCGGTTCGCGACTGGTCGTACGGCGCGGCCCGACCGGGTCCGCGCTCGAGGCGCTGATCGAGGAGACCGGCGCGACGCGGGTGTTCTGGAACCGGCTGTACGAGCCCGCGATCGTCGCGCGCGACACCGCGCTCAAGGCACGCCTGCGCGAGCGCGGTCTCGAGGCGCGGAGCTTCAACGCGAACCAGCTGGTCGAGCCGTGGGAGATCGCGACCGGCGGCGGCGGACCCTACCGCGTGTTCACCCCCTTCTGGCGCAATCTGTCGGCGCGCATCGAGCCGCGGCCCCCGACGCCGCCCCCGGACCGGCTCGCGACGCCGGAGCTGTCCTCGCTCCCGGTCGAGGCGCTCGGCCTGTTGCCGACGATCCCGTGGGACGCCGGCTTCCGCGACGCATGGACGCCCGGCGAGGCCGGCGCGATCGCGGCGCTCGAGGCCTTCCTCGACGGCGCGGTCGGCCCTTACGCCAGCGAGCGCGACCGACCCGATCGCCCAGGCACTTCCCGATTGTCGCCGCATCTCCACTTCGGCGAGATCGGGCCGCGGCAGATCGTGCACGCCCTGCACCAGGCCGGGTTCGGCGAGCGCGGCGCGCCGTTCGTCCGCGAGCTCGGCTGGCGCGAGTTCTCGACCCACCTGCTGCACCACTTCCCGCACACCAGCGACGCGCCGCTGAACCCCGCGTTCGAGCGCTTCCCGTGGGCCGAGCCCGAACCGGAGCGCCTGCGCGCATGGCAGCGGGGACGCACCGGCATCCCGATCGTCGACGCCGGGATGCGCGAGCTGTGGTCGACCGGCTGGATGCACAACCGGGTGCGCATGATCGTCGCGTCGTTCCTGACCAAGAACCTGCGCTACCACTGGATCAACGGCGCGCGCTGGTTCTGGGACACGCTGGTCGACGCGGACCTTGCGAACAACACCCAGGGCTGGCAGTGGAGCGCGGGCTCCGGCGCCGACGCCGCACCGTACTTCCGGATCTTCAATCAGGTGCTGCAGGGCGAGCGCTTCGACCCGGACGGGGCCTACGTGCGGCGCCACGTCCCGGAGCTCGCGCGCGTGCCGGCGAAGGCGATCCACAAGCCTTGGATCTTGCGGCCGGCGGAACTCGCGGCGCTCGGTCTCGACCGCACACCGTACGCGCGCCCGATCGTCGATCTCGCGGCCTCGCGCGATGCGGCGCTCGCCGCCTACCACGGCATGCGCGAGCGCTGATCGCACCGAGGTCGAGGGCGCCCACGCCGCGCCATTCGCGACCGTCGGTCGCTCCTACGGATGAATCGTGCTTCCGTGGTAGGAGCGAGCGCAGCTCGCGATGGCGCTGCAATCCGGGGTCGCGTGGCCTCCGGGTGCCGCGCCGTTCGCGACCTTCGGTCGCTCCTACGGATGAAGCCTGTTTCCGTCGTAGGAGCGAGCGCAGCTCGCGATCCCGGTGCGCCCGGTGGTCGCACGGCCCGCCGTGGGCCGGGCTGTTCGCGACCTTCGGTCGCTCCTACGGATGAATCGTGTTTCCGTGGTAGGAGCGAGCGCAGCTCGCGATGGCGCTGCAATCCGGGGTCGCGTGGCCTCCGGGTGCCGCGCCGATCGCGACC
>PVBP01000120.1 GCA_002995625.1 Lysobacteraceae bacterium
ACCTGGCCCTCGGCACCGAGTGCGACGCCCTCGTAGAGGCCCTGCGCGATCCGCATCGTGCGCGTGGTCGAGAAGCCGAGCTTGCGCGCGGCCTCCTGCTGCAGCGTCGAGGTCGTGAACGGCGGTGCCGGTCGTCGCTGACGCTGCTTGCGCGCCACTTCGGCGACCAGCAGCCGACCCTGCGCGGCCTTCAGGATCGCATCGCGGGCCGCGTGCGCGGCATCCGCGTTCCGGAACGTGAACTGCTCGACCTTGCGGCCCTCGTAGCGCACCAGGCGCGCACCGAAGCGCTGTTCCGGGTGCTCGAGCTCGGCGCCGATGGTCCAGTATTCCTCGGCGCGGAAGCGTTCGATCTCCTCCTCGCGCTCGACGATCATTCGCAGCGCCGGCGACTGCACCCGCCCGGCCGAGAGGCCGGTCTGGACCTTGCGCCACAGCACCGGCGAGAGGTTGAAGCCGACCAGGTAGTCGAGCGCGCGTCGGGCCTGCTGCGCGTTGACCAGCGCGCTCGACACCTCGCGCGGGTGCGCGATCGCGTGCGCGACCGCCTTCGGCGTGATCTCGTCGAAGGTGACGCGGTGGACCTGCTTGCCGTCGAGCAGGCCGCGCTCGCGCAGGATTTCGACGATGTGCCAGCTGATCGCCTCGCCTTCGCGATCGAGGTCGGTCGCGAGCCACAGCGCGTCGGCCTGCTTCGCGGCGCGGGCGATCGCGTCGACGTGGCGCTCGTTCTTGTCGATCAGGTCGTAGCGCATCGCGAAGCCGCGGTCCGGATCGACCGCGCCCTCGCGCGGGACGAGGTCGCGGACGTGGCCGTAGCTGGCGAGGACGGTGAAGTCGCGGCCGAGGTACTTGTTGATCGTCTTCGCCTTCGCGGGCGACTCGACGATGAGGAGATTTCGGGCCATGGAGGGCTGCCGTGGGCGGAGAGGGGGAGGACCCGCACGCGGGGCTCCTTTTTCAGTCAAGGGCACCGCGCCCGTGCTGTCAAGCAAGCCCGGTCACGAAACCATCACGTGCCCGCGCCGCTCGCTCGCGTTTCCGGTCCGGATCGCCGTCCATCGACGACACGCATCCAGCGTCCGCCGATCGCCTGGGCGGCGCGGCCTTCGAGCTCGAGCATCACCAGCGCGGCCGAGACGCGCGCGGCGTCGAGCCCGGTCGCGGCGACCAGCGTGTCGATGCCGCTCTCGCCGCCGGCGAGCGCGCGCAGCACGCGCGCGGCGTCGCTGCCGCAGGCGGGCGTCGCCGCGCACGCATCGACCGGCCCGTCGTCGGCGAGCCGCGTCGCGATCGCATGGCCGAGGCGTGACGCCAACGGGGCGAGCGCGGCGAGCACCTCGCCGGCCTCCTCGACCAGCGTCGCGCCGTCCCGGATCAGGCGATGGCAGCCGCGCGCCAGCGGATTGTGGATCGAGCCCGGGATCGCGAACACCTCGCGCCCCTGGTCGCCGGCGAGCCGCGCGGTCACGAGCGAGCCCGAGCGCAGCCCGGCCTCGACCACCAGCGTGCCGAGCGCAAGCCCGGCGATGATCCGGTTGCGGCGCGGAAAGTGGGCCGGGCGCGCCGGTACCTCGGGCGGGAACTCGGACACCAGCGCGCCGGCGGCCGGGATGCGTGCGGCCAGCGCCGCGTGGCGCTTCGGGTAGATGTGATCGAGTCCGGTGCCGAACACCGCGATCGTGGCGCCGCCGGCCTCGAGCGTCGCCCGGTGGGCGGCGATGTCGATGCCCTCGGCCAGCCCGCTGGTGACGGTCAGTCCGGCCCGCGACAGCGCGGTCGCGAAGTCGCGCGCGATCGCGATCCCGGCCGGCGTCGCGCCGCGCGCGCCGACGATCGCGATCTGCGGCGCCCACAGGCGGGCCGGCTCGCCGACGACCCACAGGGCGGCCGGCGCCAGCGGGCTCTCGCGCAGCAGCGGCGGGAAGTCGGGATCGAGGATCGAGACGAGATGCCGTCCGGGCACGGCGAGCCACGCGAGGTCCGCCGCGATCCGTTCCGCCCGGTCGACCGGCGCGGGCCGATCGGGATCACGGGGCCAGCGGCCCGCGATCGCGAGCGCGGCGCCGGGACTTCCGCCCTCGAGCAGCGCCTCTCGGACCCGCCGGCCATTGCCGTGGGTCCGCAGCAGGTCGAGCAGCGCGCGCGTCGGCCCGGCGGCGGGCGGGATGGCGGCCATCCCCACATGCTGCATGCGGGGCGGGCGGCCCGTCTGTCCGAAAACGCCGCGTCGGGGCGTGCGAACGACCGCCGCCGCGGCACCCGACGCGGCGACGACGGGTGCTCGGCGCGCCGGAGGCGCCCGATCAGGCCGGGATCCGGCTCACTCCTCGAACGGCGCGCGCAGGCGGTCGTACGGCGTGACCGGGCGGATGCCGTCGACGACCAGGCCGTAGCTCATCTTCTCGAAGGTGCGGAAGACCATGACCCTCGCGACGTACTCGTCCGGCAGCTGCACGCGCGCGTGGCGACCGGCCAGCATGCGGTCGACCTCGTTCGGCGGGTACTTGATGTCGTCGTTGACGGTCTCGCCCGGATGGAAGACCGAGTAGACCTGACCGTTCTCGACCCCGTCGCGGCTGCCCTTGGACAGCGCGACCACGCCGCGCGGCCCGGTGTTGCGAAGGGCGCCCGACACCGCCATCACCCGGAGGTTGTCGGGAACGCGCGCCGGCGCGCGCGGCATGAAGGTCAGGTCGAAGGGTTCGACCGGCGTGGTCGAGAGGCGATCGCCCTTGCGGATCTCCGTCGCACCGCGCGTGACCAGGACCGTGGCCGGATCGCCGCCGCGCAGCACCTCGCCTTCGGCAACCTCGAGCAGCTCGGTCCCGAGCAACTCGGCGTTGCGCAGCCGGAAGCTCCAGTTCAGCGTGTCGGTCCAGTACCACGACGGACGGTTGAACAGCGGATCGCCGATCATCGACACGCCATCGGCCCGGCGCGGCGACGAATCCCACGGCCAGCGCTCGGGCACTTCCCAGAACTGCATCATCGGCCGGAACAGGCCGACGCGGGTACCGGGCTCCGCGTCGAGCCCGCGCACGTAGACGACCATGCCTTCGGTCGCATGCAGGCGGTTTTCCTCGACCGCGACGACGTAGGGCATCCGCCGCTCGTCCCGCTCGCCGACGATCATCACGCGGCGCAGGAACGGCAGCACCTCGGCCAGCGGGACCGTCGTGATCGCCTCGTCGAGCGATTCCTCGCGCACGCGCGGCGACAGTCGTCCGTCGCCGTCGAGCGCGATCATCGGCCGACCGTCGCGATAGACGAGGCTCAGGCGATCGCCCGGGAAGATGCGGTGCGGATTGCGGATCTGGGGATTGGCCTGCCAGATCTCCGGCCACTGCCACGGATGGCGGAGGAAGCGCGCGGCGATGCTCCAGAGCGTGTCGCCCTTCTGCACCACGTACACATCCGGTCGATCGGGCCGGATCGCGACGTCGGCCGCGACCACCGCGGCCATCAGCGCCATTCCCCCGAGCAGCGCGAGCATTCGCATGAACATGGCCGCCTAAGTCCCTGATTCCCCGAGACGATCGCAGTGTAACCCAAATCCCCGGGCGCACAAGCGGGCAGGGTTCGCAGTTGCGGCGTTCGGCGGGCCCTGCGGGTCGCGATCCGGAACCCCCGGCGCCCCGCCGCCGGCGCGGCCATCCGGCCGGCAGGGCCTTGGTTTCCACGCGACAATCCGCGGATGCCGCACTCGATCACGATCGCCGGCAGCGGGCGCCGGTTCACCGCGGGGGACGACGAGCCGGTGCTCGAGGCCGCGCGGCGCGCCGGCCTCGCGCTGCCGTACAGCTGCCTCGCCGGGCGCTGCGCGAGCTGTCGCGCGACCCTGGTCGAGGGCCGCATCGCCTATCCGAACCAGCCGCCGGTCGGCCTGTCGGCGGACGAGCGCGCGCGCCGGCAGGTGCTGCTGTGCCAGGCGGTGGCCGTGACCGATCTCGTGCTCGCCGCGCGCGAGGTCGCCTCGGTCGCCGACATCCCGCGGCGCCAGCTCGCGGCCAGGGTCGAGGTCCGGGAACGACTGGCCGACGACGTGATGCGCCTCGTGCTGCGGCCCGCGCGCGGCGAGCGGTTGCGGCATCTCGCCGGCCAGTACCTCGACGTGCTGCTGCCCGGGGGCCGGCGGCGGGCCTTCTCGATCGCGAACGCGCCCGAGGACGACGACGGCGGCCTCGAGCTGCACGTGCGCCACGTGCCCGGGGGCGGCTTCACCGACTGGGTGTTCGGCGGGATGCCGGACGGCGCGATCCTGCGGATCGAGGGGCCGCTCGGCACCTTCGTGCCGCGCGAGGACTCCGAACGGCCGCTGCTGTTCGTCGCCGGCGGCACCGGCTTCGCGCCGGTCAAGGCGATCATCGAGCATTTCCTGCACCTCGGCTCGACCCGGCCGATGGCGCTCTACTGGGGGGTGCGCCATCGCGCCGATCTCTACCTCCCCGATCTGCCGCGACGCTGGGCCGCGCGCCATCCGGCCTTCGCCTTCGTCCCGGTCTACTCCGAGACGCCGCCGCCGGGGGAGCGCGGCGGTCTGGTCCACGATGCGGTGCTGACGGATCTTCCGGATCTCTCGGCCCACGACGTCTACATGAGCGGGCCGCCGGCGCTGATCGAGGCCGGACGGCGGCGATTCGCGGCCGCCGGGCTGCCGGAGGACCGGCTCTACTACGACTCCTTCGAGTACGCGCCCGACGTGATCGCCGCGGTCCTCGCCCAGCGCGCGGGGCTCGCGGCGCGCTGAGCGCGCCGCGCCGACCGGATCAGGCGTCCGGCAGTCGCGGGATGCCGTGTTCGTTGCGAACCTCGGCGGCCGGCGCCTCGGCCACGTCACCGTCGCCGAGGCGCGCCGCGAGCGGCGCCGG
>PVBP01000121.1 GCA_002995625.1 Lysobacteraceae bacterium
AATACTGGGGCGTCGCCAAGTTGGTAAGGCACGGGATTTTGATTCCCGCATTCGTTGGTTCGAGTCCAGCCGCCCCAGCCAACAATCCGCCGACGGTCCGGCCGGTGCCCGCGAGGGACCGGTGGGGCTGTCGATCCTGACGGCATGTTCGAACCGGGTGGGCCCGTGAACACCGAAGGCATCCTGATCTTCTCCGGCAACGCCAATCGTCCGCTCGCGCTCTCGATCTGCCGCGAGCTCGGCCTGCCGCTCGGCAAGGCCCAGGTCGGCCGGTTCAGCGACGGCGAGGTCGCGGTCGAGATCGAGGAGAACGTGCGCCGGCAGGAGGTGTTCGTGATCCAGCCGACCTCGGCGCCGACCGCCGACCACTTCATGGAGCTGCTGGTGCTGATCGACGCGCTCAAGCGCGCCTCGGCCGCGAGCGTCACCGCGGTGCTTCCGTACTTCGGCTACGCGCGGCAGGACCGCCGTCCGCGCTCGGCGCGCGTGCCGATCACGGCCAAGGTCGCGGCCCGGATGATCGAGGCGGTCGGCACCGACCGGGTGCTGACGGTCGACCTGCACGCCGACCAGATCCAGGGCTTCTTCGACATCCCGCTCGACAACGTCTACGCCTCGCCGGTGCTGCTCGCGGACATCTGGCGCCACCACGGGCCGAAGGACCTGATCGTGGTCTCGCCCGACGTCGGCGGCGTGGTGCGGGCGCGCCAGTTCGCCAAGCGCCTCGACGACGCCGACCTCGCGATCATCGACAAGCGTCGCCCGCGCGCCAACGAGGCGACGGTGATGAACATCATCGGCGACGTCGCCGGCAAGGTCTGCGTGCTGGTCGACGACATCGTCGACACCGCCGGAACCCTGTGCGCGGCGGCCGCGGCGCTGAAGCGCCAGGGCGCGCGCAAGGTGGTGGCCTATTGCACGCATCCGGTGCTGTCGGGACCGGCGATCTCGAACCTCGAGTCGTCCGAGCTCGACGAGCTCGTGGTCACCGACACGATCATCCTGTCCGAGGCGGCGCGCGCCTGCAAGCGCATCCGCCAGCTCGGGGTCGCCGACCTGCTCGCCGAAACGATGCGCCGGATCGCCTACGGCGAGTCGGTCAGTTCGCTCTACGTCGACTGACGGGATTCCGGAGCCGACGCGATCCGCCCTCCTGGTCGCGGGAGGGCCCCACGCCGCCGCGAGGCGGTCCATTCCAGCAAGGTGAATCCACATGGCAACGAAACGAGAGATTGCGGTCGAGTTCCGCAATGACGCGGGCAAGGGTGCGAGCCGCCGCCTGCGTCGCACCGGGAAGGTCCCGGCGATCGTCTATGGCGGGGGGCTTGCCCCGCGCGCGATCGAGATCGAGCACAACGCGCTCTGGCACGTCGCGCAGAACGAGTGGTTTTACTCGGCGATCCTGGACCTGTCGGTCAAGGGCGACGTGCAGAAGGTTCTGCTGCGCGACCTCCAGCGCCACCCGTTCAAGCCGCAGATCCTGCACGTCGACTTCCAGCGCGTCAGCGAGACCGAGGAGGTGCGCCTCAAGGTGCCGCTGCACTTCGTCGGCCAGGAGAAGTCCCCGGCCGGCAAGACCTCGGGCGTCGTGATCACGCACGAGCTCAACGACGTCCAGGTGCTGTGCCTGCCGAAGCATCTGCCGGAGTTCATCGAGGTGGACCTGTCCGAACTGCCGGTCGGCGGCATCGTCCATCTGTCCGACCTCAAGCTCCCCGAGGGCGTCAAGCTGGCGGGCCTGCGCCCGGGCCAGAAGGACACCGACCTCGCGGTCGCGATCGCGCGCGAGATCAAGGAAGAGGTCGAGATCGCCGAGCCGGCCGCCGAGGCCGCGGCGCCGGCCGGAAAGGCCCCGGCGAAGGCGGCCGCGAAGGCGGCTGCCCCGGCGAAGGCCGCGGCGCCCGCGAAGTCGGGCGGCAAGAAGTAAGCGTCGGCCGCAGCCGGAGGCTGCGCGCAGCCTCCGGCCACGCCGTCGGGTCGAATGCCTTGCCGGGAGGGTCCGGGCGAGTCCCGGTGCCGTCCCGCCGACGGGCGGCGGTGTGCGCGCCGACCGTCGTCCACGATCCATCCGTCTCGCTCCCGACGCGGCGCCGGTCGCCGTGCTGGGTGCTCAAGGAACCGGTCCGCCCCCGATGCAGCCTCTCCGCCTCGTGATCGGTCTCGGCAATCCGGGTCCCGAGTACGCCCGCACCCGGCACAATGCCGGGGCGTGGTTCCTCGACGCGCTCGCCGAGCGGGCCGGCGTGGCGCTGGGCCGCGATGCGAAGCTCCACGCCGAGGTCGGCAAGGCGTCGATCGGCGACCAGCTCGCATGGCTCGCGCGACCGACGACCTACATGAATGAGAGCGGCCGCGCGGTCGCGGCGCTGCTCCGGTACTACCGGATCGAGCCCGAGGAGGCCCTGGTCGTCCACGACGAACTGGACCTCGACCCCGGCGCGGCGCGGCTCAAGTTCGACGGCGGCCACGGCGGCCAGAACGGGCTGCGCGACATCATCCGCCAGCTCGGGCACGGTCGCTTCCATCGCCTGCGCATCGGCATCGGCCATCCGGGCCACAAGGACCGCGTCACGCCGTGGGTGCTCGGGCGCCCGGGAATCGATGACGAGGCGGCGATCCGGCGCGCGATCGACGAGTCGCTCGACGTGATCCCGCTGGCGGTGGCCGGGAACCTCGCCGAGGCGACCAAGCGGCTGCACACCCGGACCGCGCGCGACGCCCTGGCGGGCCGCGGGCCGGCCTGACGAGCGAGGCTGGCGCCGGGCCGGTCGCTGGCGACGGCTTCATCCCCTCTTTCCCACACACGGATCCTGGTCATGGGCATCAAGTGCGGCATCGTCGGACTGCCGAACGTCGGCAAGTCCACCCTCTTCAACGCGTTGACCCGCGCAGGGATCCCGGCGGCCAACTTCCCGTTCTGCACGATCGACCCGAACGTCGGCGTGGTGCCGGTGCCCGATCCCCGGCTCGCGGCCCTGGCCGCCATCGTGAAGCCGCAGAAGATCGTCCCGACCACGATCGAGTTCGTCGACATCGCCGGGCTGGTCGCCGGCGCTGCGCAGGGCGAGGGTCTCGGCAACAAGTTCCTCGCCCACATCCGCGAGGTCGATGCGATCGCGCACGTGGTGCGCTGCTTCGAGCACGGCGACATCGTGCACGTGGCCGGGCGCATCGACCCGATCGCCGACATCGAGACCATCGACACCGAGCTCGCGCTGGCCGACCTCGAGACCGTCGAGCGCGCCCTCGCGCGTGCCGAGAAGGCGGCCAAGGCGGGCGACAAGGACGCGATCGCGAAGCGCGAGGTGCTGTCGCGGGTGCGGGCCCACCTCGACGCCGGCAAGCCGGCTCGCAGCCTCGGGCTCGATGCCGCGGAGCGGCAGGCGATCCGGGACCTGTTCCTGCTGACGATGAAGCCGGTGCTGTACGTCGCCAACGTCCGCGAGGACGGTTTCACCGCCAACCCGCACCTCGAGGCGGTGCGCGCGCGCGCGGCCGCCGAGGGTGCCGAGGTGGTGCCGGTCTGCGCCGCGATCGAGGAGGAGCTGGCCCAGCTCGACGACGCCGACAAGGGCGCCTTCCTCGCCGACATGGGCCTCGAGGAGCCGGGGCTCGACCGGCTGATCCGCGCGGCCTACCGCCTGCTGGGGCTCCAGACCTACTTCACGGCCGGCGAGAAGGAGGTCCGCGCCTGGACCGTGCCGATCGGCGCGACCGCCCCGCAGGCGGCGGGCGTGATCCACACCGACTTCGAGCGCGGCTTCATCCGCGCCGAGACCATCGCCTACGACGACTACATCCGGCTCAAGGGCGAGTCCGGCGCGCGGGAGGCCGGCCGGCTGCGGCTCGAGGGCAAGGACTATGTCGTCCAGGAGGGCGACGTGCTGCACTTCCGCTTCAACGTCTGAACGGCGCGGTCGGGACGGAGAACCGCCGGCCAAAGCGGCGTTGACGCGGGGCGTCGGTTGCCGCCACAATGCGCGGCTCCGTTCTGGAGGGATACCCAAGCGGCCAACGGGGGCAGACTGTAAATCTGCTGGCTTACGCCTTCGGTGGTTCGAATCCACCTCCCTCCACCAGAGAGTTGCAGTGCCGTTCGCGTGCCAGTGGTGGAGCGCGCGGGCGGAGCCGAGCCGGGAGGTGGATGAGAACCACCGCCTGGTTCGACGGGATCGCCGGGAGCGATCCCGGATCCGCGACGCAAAGCGGCGCGGACCCGGAGGGCCGAGGGCAGGACGCCCGAGGTAATCCACCACCAGGGTGCGGGTCGCATCGGGTCGGCGAGGGCCGCGGATGTGGTGAGGCTCTGGAAGTGGTGCCTGAACCGCCGGTGTCGCGACCGGGCGGTTCGACGGGATCGCCGGGAGCGATCCCGGATCCGCGACGCAAAGCGGCGCGGGTCCCCCGGGGCGGCGCAGGACGCGCCGGTCCGCTCCCGACGCCCGCTTCGGCGGGCGTGCGTCAAGGGCGGGAGTAGTTCAATGGTAGAACCTCAGCCTTCCAAGCTGATTGTGCGGGTTCGATTCCCGTCTCCCGCTCCAGCAAGTGCGGCATCGGTCAGGAGTGTCAACGCGCGGCAATCGGCAGGCGACATCCGGTCGAAAGCGGACTGGGCTTCCCGCGCGGGTCGCCAGTCCACTGTCCTCCGGCAGCAGGCGCTCACGTAGCTCAGTCGGTAGAGCACTTCCTTGGTAAGGAAGAGGTCGCTGGTTCGATTCCAGTCGTGAGCACCACGCCGACGGCGGCGTTCCCCCAACCCTTCATCCTTCACTCGCGAGTTGCT
>PVBP01000122.1 GCA_002995625.1 Lysobacteraceae bacterium
ATCTCGGGCGCGTTCACGCCGTTCGGCGCGACCGAGTGGACCGTCGCGGCGGGTCGGCTCGGCGGCGAGCTGCGCGGCTCGCTCGCCTCGGTCGGCGTCAAGCAGCTGCTCGCCGGCGGCGGCGGCGACGGCCCCGCGTTCGCGCTTGGCGCCGCGTGGACGCGCCTCGCGCCGCGCGGCGAGCCCGCGAACCGCGAACTCGACCTTATCGGCATCGTCACGGTGCCGACGCCGGTCGATGGCACCGTCGTCCACGTGAACCTCGGCGGCCGGGTCGTCCGCGAGGACGGCGAGCGCGCGCGGCGCGGCCTCTGGGCGCTCGCGCTCGACCGCGACTTCGACGGCCGTGCCGGCCTGGCCGCGGAGGTGTTCGGCGTCGCCGGCGACGAGCGTCGCTGGCAGCTCTCGGCGCGCTGGCTGCCGGTCGCCGACCGGCTGCAGCTCGACCTGAGCCACGGGCAGGCGCTCGGGCGCGGTCCTTCCGACCGCCTCGTGACCGCCGGCCTCGTCCTCTTCTTCGGCTCCTGAGCGCGCCATCGACCTGGAGGAATCCGACATGACCCGCGAAGAACTCGCCTTCATGCTGCGCGGCCTGGTCCGCAACCCGAATCCGCGCGCGCTGCGCGCCGCGATCCGCTCGACCCCGGCGGCCGACTTCGTCGACGCCCTCGAGCAGGTCCCCAATGCCGAGGTCAACCGCCTGCTCGGCGTGCTCGCGCCGACCGAGCTCGCGCCGGTGTTCACCTACTTCGACCCGGACCGCCAGGATGAGCTGCTCGCGGCGCTGCCGATCGAACGCGCCGCGCGGCTGGTCGAGGAGCTGCCCGCGGACGATCGCGCCGACCTCGTCGCACGGGCGCCGGAATCGCTCCGCACGAGACTGCTCGCGGCGCTCGACGCGGTCGAGCGCGAGGACATCCTGAAGCTCTCGGCCTACCCCGAGGGCTCGGTCGGCTCGGTCACGACCTCGGACTTCGTCGCGGTCGGGGCCGACGAGACGGTCGACCAGGTGCTCGCTCGGCTGCGCGCCGGGATCGAGGGCGCCGAGACGATCTACGTGCTCTACGTGCTCGACCGCGAACGCCGCCTGCTCGGGACGGTGTCGCTGCGCAAGCTGGTCCTCGCGAGCGGCGACGCGACGATGGCCTCGATCATGCGCGAGCAGCCGGTCCACGCCCGCGCCGAATGGCCGCGGCGCGAAGCGGCCGAGCTGATCCGCCGCCACGACCTGCTCGCGGTGCCGGTGCTGAACGGCGGCGATCGGATGATCGGCATCGTCACGGTCGACGACGCGATGGACGTCGAGGCAGCCGAGGACGCCCGCCGCCTGACCCGCTTCGGCGGCACCTCGCAGTTCGGGGCGGCGGACCTCGACCTGCGTGCCTCCTCGCTCGGCGAGCTGTTCCGCGCGCGCCTGTTCTGGCTGGTCGTGCTGACCGTGTTCGGGGTCGTCACCAGCACCTTCGTCGCCGGGCAGGAGGAGATCCTGGCCGAGGTCATCATCCTCGCCGCCTTCATCGCGCCGATCGTCGACATGGGCGGCAACACCGGCAGCCAGTCGGCGACGCTGGTGATCCGGGCGATGGCGCTCGGCGACGTGCGCCTGTCCTGGCGCGACCTGTGGTTCGTGATCCGCCGCGAGCTGCCGGTGGTCGCGGCGATGGGTGTCGTCATCGCGCTGCTCGAGGCGGTGCTGGCGTGGTTCAGCAAGGACGTCGGCGGCGACGTGCTGCTGGTGGTCGGGCTCGCGATGCTGGCGTGCACGGTGATCGGCGGCGTGGTCGGCGCCCTGCTGCCCTTTGCCGCGCGCCGCATCGGCGCCGATCCCGCCACGCTGTCGGCGCCGATGATCACCTCGATCATGGACCTCGTCGGCGTGATGATCTACTTCGGGCTGGCCTATGCCATGCTGGGGCATCTGCTCGAGCCTTGAGCGAGCTTCCGCTTCGTCGCGGCGCGCGTGACAATCCGCAATCGGTGGCGGCCCGGACCTCCGGGTCGCCAGCGACGTCCGGGAGCACGCATGGAACGACGATCCGGCCAGCGCTTCACCCTTCACGACACCGACTCGATCGAGGGCGTGCTCGACCGCATGGCAGCCGCCTGCGCGGCGCTGCTGGTCGGGGCCGAGCGCCCGCTGCTGGTCGGCATGCTGCGCCGAGGCGCGCCGCTGGCGCACGCGATCGCAGCGCGGCTCTCGGCCCGCCACGGGATCGCCGATGTCGAGATCATCGAGCTCAAGGTGCAGCGCTACGCCGACGATCTCGCGCTGCTCCATCCGGAGACGCTGCTGGCGGAGACGCCGGAGCAGGCTGCGCTCGACCTCCGCGGCCGGACGGCGCTGGTGGTCGACGACGTGCTCTACGCGGGCCACTCGCTGTGGCGGACCGTCGGCTGGCTGCGCGCCAAGGGCGCCGACTGCGTGCGCGTCGCGGTGCTGGCCGACCGCGGCAACGCACGCCTTCCGGTCCACGCCGACGTGGTCGGCCTCCACCTCGAGGTGCCCGAGGGCTGGGTGGTCGAGTGCAACGTGCCACCCTACGAGCCGGAACTCGGCATCGACCTGAACCACCTCGGGCCCGCGCTGCCGACGACCACCGCGACGTGATTCCCGGATCACGCGGGGCCGGGTAGCGTTGCGGCATCGCATCCGCCCTGGAGGCCACGATGATGGAAGCCCTGGTGACCGGCGCTGCCGGCGGCATCGGATTCGAACTGACCCGGCAACTGGCGACACGCGGCGTGCGCGTGATCGCCGCCTGCCGCAACCCCGGCCCGGAGCTGCCCCGGCTCGACGACGTCCGCGTCGAGTCCGGCATCGACCTCGCGACCGATGTCGGGGTCGAGGACCTCGCCGCGCGGCTCGCCGCGACGACGCTCGACCTCGCGATCCTCAACGCTGGCCTTCTCGAGCGCGACGCGATCGATACGCTCGACCGCGACGCCGCGGCGCGGATCCGCGCCCAGTTCGAGATCAACGCGCTGTCGCCGCTGCGGCTCGCGGCGCTGCTGCTGCCGAACCTCGCGCCCGGCGCGAAACTCGCGCTGATCACGAGCCGGATGGGATCGATCGCCGACAACGGTTCGGGCGGCTACTACGGCTACCGGATGTCGAAGGCCGCGCTCAACGCCGCGGCGAGATCGCTCGCGATCGACCTCGCCCCGCGCGGCATCACCGTGGTGCTGCTGCACCCGGGCTTCGTCCGCACCCGGATGACGGGCGGCCGCGGCGACGTCGAACCGGCCGAGGCCGCGACCCGGCTGCTGGCGCGGATCGACGAGGCCACGCCCGCGACGAGCGGCCAGTTCCTGCACGCGGACGGATCCGGGCTGCCGTGGTGAACGGCGACCTGGGCGCGGCCGGACGGCCTGCGAATCCGGTCGCGGACCGCGCCGATTTCGGCAGCGAGCACACGGCCAACCTGCCGGAGATCCTGGCACGGCTCGGCGGCTCGCTCGCGATCTCGACCTACCAGTCGGGCCACGTGATCCTGGTGCGCGCGCACGGCGACTCGATCGACACCCACTTCGCGCGCTTCGATCGGCCGATGGGGCTCGCGGTCGACGCGGCGCGGCTCGTCGTCGGCACGCGCCGCGAACTGCGCGAGCTGCGCAACGTGCCGGCGCTGGCCGAGCGCCTGCCGGGCGTGCCGCGCGCGGATGCGGTCTACGCCCTGCGCCACGTGCAGGTGACCGGCGACATCGACGTGCACGAGATCGCGCTGGCCGGCGAGGAGACGTTCTTCGTCAACACGCTGTTCTCGTGCCTCGCCCGGCGCTCGCCGGCGGTGAGCTTCGAGCCGGTCTGGCGGCCACGGTTCGTCTCGGCGCTCGCGCCCGAGGACCGCTGCCATCTGAACGGCCTTGCGCTGGTCGATGGCCGGCCCCGATACCTCACGGCGCTCGGCGCCACCGACACGCCGCAGGGCTGGCGCGAGCGCAAGCGCGACGGTGGCGTGCTGATCGACTGCGTCGCCGACGCGATCGTCGCGAGCGGCCTGTCGATGCCGCACTCGCCGCGCTGGCATGACGGACGCCTGTGGCTGCTCGAATCGGGCAAGGGCGCGCTGTCGATCGTCGATCCGGCCGATGGCCGCGTGACCGAGGTCGCGCGCCTGCCCGGCTTCGCACGCGGGCTCGCGATGGTCGGGCGCTTCGCGTTCGTCGGGCTGTCGATGCTGCGCGAGGCCAACGCCTTCACCGACATCCCGGTCACCGAGGATGGCGGCACGCGGACCTGCGGCGTCCACGCGGTCGACCTGGTCGCCGGTCGGCCCGTCGCGTTCCTGCGCTTTTCCGGGCGCGTGCAGGAGCTGTTCGCGGTCGAGGCGATCGTCGGCGCGCGCTGGCCGGCGCTGGTCGCCGACGATCCGGCGCTGCTCGACTCGACCTATGCGCTGCCCGAGGCGGCGCTCGCCGAGGTTCGTCTGACGCCGCCTTCGGCGACGGCCGACTGATCGCGGGTCAGAACTTCGGCTTGTCCGGCGCCGCCTCGAAGCGCGCGATGCACTCGAGGATCTCGCGGCGCGCGTCCTCGACGTCGCCCCAGCCCTCGACCCGGACCCACTTGCCCTTCTCGAGGTCCTTGTAGTGCTCGAAGAAGTGGCGGATGCGCTCCCGCGTGCCCTCGGGCACGTCCTCGATCGAGCGCACGTGGTCGTAGGCCGGATAGATCCTCGAGATCGGCACCGCGACCAGCTTGGTGTCCTCGCCGGCGTCGTCGACCATCCTCAGCATCCCAACCGGACGCACGCGGATCACCGAGCCCGGT
>PVBP01000123.1 GCA_002995625.1 Lysobacteraceae bacterium
CCGCTGCTGGCCGCGGCCCGCAGCGTCGAGGTCGGCGCGTGCAGCAGCCGGTTGGTCAGCCCGTGCGCGAGGCGCCGGACGGTCTCGGCCGGGTCGCGGCCGGCGGCGAGCTCGGCGAGGGCGCGCTCGAGCAGCGCGTCGCGTTCGCGCTCGGCGCGGGCGCGGAAGCCGCGCAGCGTGTCGTGGCCGTCGCGCGCGCGCTGCCAGGCGAGGAAGTGCTCGACCGAGAGGTCGATGATCGCGTCGGCCTCGCGCGCCGCCTCGCGCCGGGAGCGGAGGTTGTCCTCGATCACGCGCGCGAGGTCGTCGACCGCGTACAGGAACACGTCGGCGACCTCGGCGGCCTCCGGCTCGACGTCGCGCGGCACGCCGAGATCGACGACCAGCATCGGTCGATGGCGCCGCTGGCGGATCGCCTGCTCGAGCATCGCGCGCCGCACCACCGGCTCGCGACTCGCGGTGGAGGTGATCACGAGGTCGGCTTCGGGCAGCGCGCCGGCGAGGTCGGAAAGGCCGATCGCGCGCGCCCCGAAGCGGCCGGCCAGCGACTCCGCGTTCTTCAGCGTGCGGTTGGCGACCACCATGCGCCGGACGCCCGACTCCGAAAGGTGGCGCGCGGCGAGCTCGATCGTGTCGCCGGCGCCGACCAGCACCGCCGAGACCTCGGACAGTTCCGCGTAGACCCGCTGCGCCAGCCGCACCGCGGCGAAGGCCACCGACACCGGATTGGCCCCGATCCGGGTCTCGGTGCGGACCCGCTTGGCGACCGCGAAGGCATTCTGGAACAGCCGGTCGAGCGGGCCGCCGAGCGTGCCCGCGGCGCGCGCGCGCTGGTAGGCCTCCTTGACCTGGCCGAGGACCTGCGGCTCGCCGAGGACCATCGAGTCGAGCCCGCTCGCGACCCGGAACAGGTGGCGCGCGGCCTCGCCGTCGCGGTACTCGTAGACGAAGTCCTCGAGCCGCGCGGGCTCGAGCCCGCCCCGGCGGGCGAGCCATTCGCGCAGGCCGCGGCCCGATTCCGGCGGACCGTCGACGAGCAGCTCGGTGCGGTTGCAGGTCGACACGATCGCGGCGCCGTCCAGCCCGTGGGCGCGCAGCTCGGCCAGCGCCGGGGCGACCTCGTCGGCGCCGACGGCCAGCCGCTCGCGCACCGCGACCGGGCAGGTCTGGTGGTTGACGCCGAGCGCGATCAGGGACATGGCGGGTGCGGGTACATTGCGGCACCATTGTCCCGGGCCCCCATGGGGCGATCAAGGAAACCCGTGAGCCGCCACGCCGTGTTGCCGGGCCGCGTCCTGCGTGTCTGCGTCCTGCTTCCCGTCCTGCTGGCCGCAGCCTGCGCCGGCACCGTGCCCGGCCGACAGGCCGAGCCGGAGTCCCGTCCGGCCGCCGAGCCCGACGCCGTCGTCGCGGCGTTGATGGCGGCCGAGTTCGCGTGGCAGGACGGGCGGCGCGAGTCGGCGGCGCGCCACTACGCGCGCGCGGCGGCGCTGTCGGACGACCCGGTCGTCGCCGAACGCGCGGCCCAGGTCGCGCTGATCGCGGGCGACGCCGTGCTGGTGCGACAGGGCCTCGAACGCTGGCGCGCGCTCGATCCGGGGGCCCGTGCGATCCGGCAGGTCGAGGCCGGCCTCGCACTGCTCGAGCGCGACCCGGATCGCGCGATCGCGCACCTCGACGCGCTGCTGGCCGGCGGAGACGAGGACGGACGGACGCTGGCCGGCCAGGCGCTGCTCGCGGCCCCGGACCGGGATGATGCGCTCGCCCTCGTCGAGGCGCTGCGCGTCCGCGATCCGGTGCCGGGTGGCGTCGAGGCCCTGGTCCTCCTCGGCCAGGTCGCGCAGCAGCTGAACGACGTCGAACTCGCCGAGCGCTGCGCGGATCAGGCCGTGCAACGGTTCCCGGACGCCGCCGCGGGCTGGTCGTTCAAGGGCCGGCTCGCGCTCGCGCGCGGCGATGCGATCGGGGCCAGGGGCGCCTTCCTGCGGGCGCTCGCGGCCAGTCCGGACGACAAGGCCCTGCGGCTCACCCATGCCGCGGTGCTGCACCGGCTGGGCGAGACCGCCGGCGCCGCGCGGACGCTGTCCGAGGTGGCGCCGGACGACGAAGTCCTGTCGGCGCGCGCGGCCTACGCGGTCGCGGCCGACGATCGCGAGCAGATCCGGGCCACCTACGAGGCCCTCGTCGCCTTGCCGACGCCACGCCCTCCCGAGCGGCTGCTGCTGCTGGGCCAGATGGCCGAGCTCTCGGGCCAGCCGGAAGCGGCCCTCGAGTGGTATCGGCAGGTGCCGCCGGGATCGCAGCACGTCGACGCGACGTTCCGCATCGCGGTCATCCATGAACAGGCTCAGCGCGTCGACGAAGCCCAGCGCGTGCTCCGGGAGCTGCGCGAGGGCGGCATCGCCGACGACGACCGGCTCGCCGAGAGCTGGCTGCTCGAGGCCGAGATGGCGGCGCGCCGCGGTGCGGCCGACCGGGCCGAAGCGACGTACCGGGCCGGCCTATCGGACCTGCCCGACCATCCGCGGATCCTCTACACGCTGGGCCTGCTGCTGACGCAGCAGGACCGGATCGACGAGGCGCTGTCGGTGTTCGCGCGGCTGGTCGAGCTCGATCCCGGCAACGCGGATGCGCTGAACGCGCTCGGCTACACGATGACCGATCGCACCGACCGGCACGAGGAGGCCCTCGGATACATCGAGCGGGCGCTCGCGCTGAAGCCCGACTCGGCCGCGATCATCGACTCGATGGGGTGGGTGCTGCATCGGCTCGGCCGAACCTCGGAGGCGCTGCCCCACCTCGAGCGGGCCTTCGGGCTCGAGCCGAATGCGGAGATCGGCGCGCATCTCGGCGAAGTGCTGTGGACGCTCGGGCGACGCGAGGAAGCCCGCGCGGTCTGGAAGCGCTCGCGCGAGCTCGAGCCGGACAACGCGGTGCTGCGCGAAACCATGCAGCGCCTCGACCCGGGGCGCTGATGCGGGCCGGTCTCGCGCCGTTTGTGGTCATCGCGCTGGCGCTGGCGGGCTGCGCGCCGGCGACGGTGCGCGGACCGCTGCCCGACGCCCGGGCCGCCGCGCGCGCGGAGTCGCTGGCCCGGATCCCGGCGTGGGGCTTCGACGGCCGGATCGCGGTCAGCATCGGCGGCCGGGCCGGGACCGGACGGATCGACTGGCGCCAGGACGGCGAGAGCTTCGTGATCCAGGTCCGCGCGCCGGTTGCCGGCGAGAGCTGGCAGCTCTCGGGCGATGCGTCCCTGGCCCAGCTCGACGGGCTCGGCGCGGAGCCGCGCCTGGGCCCCGACGCCGATGCGCTGCTCGCGCGCGAGGTCGGCTGGCCGATCCCGCTCGGCGCGATCCGCGACTGGGTGCGCGGGCAGCCGCACGGCAGCCATGCGCGGGTCCGTCGCGATGCCGATGGTCGGCCGATCGAGATCGTCGAGTCCGGGTGGCGGATCGAATACCGGGCGTGGCAGCCGGCCGCCCATGGCCTTCCGGACATGCCGACCCGGATCGTCGCGCGCCGCGGCGACGACGACGTGCGGGTCTCGGTCGCCGGCTGGCGGATCGGCAGTGGCGGCTGATCCGCAGGCCGGCTGGCGGGTCTTTTCCGCGCCGGCCAAGCTGAACCTGTTCCTCACCGTCACCGGTCGCCGGCCGGACGGCTACCACACGCTGCAGACGGTCTTCCAGCTGCTGGACTGGGGCGATCGCGTGGCGATCCGGCTCCGCGAGGATGGTTCGATCGTCCGTGCCGGGGGACCATCCGAAGTCCCGGCAGGCGAGGACCTCGCGGTCCGGGCCGCCGAGCGGCTCCGGCAGGAAGCCGGCGCGACGCAGGGAGCCGAGATCCGGATCGACAAGCGCATCCCGATCGGCGGGGGCCTCGGTGGCGGCAGTTCCGACGCCGCCACGGTCCTGGTCGCGCTGGACCGCCTGTGGGGCACCGCGCTCGGAGTCGACCGGCTGGCCGCGCTCGGGCTCGAGCTCGGCGCGGACGTGCCGGTCTTCGTACGTGGGCGGACGGCCTTCGCAGGCGGGATCGGGGAGCGCCTCGCGCCGCTCGAGCTCGGCGAGCGGCATTACGTGGTGCTCGATCCACGGGTCCCGGTGGCGACGGGTCCGGTGTTCCAAGCCCCCGATTTGACAAGGGATTCCGCGCCGCTGACAATCCCGCTCTTGCCTGCGGCGGAAGCGCGGCGCAACGACCTCGAAGCGGTCGTGCGACGGCTGTACCCGGGGGTCGACGCGGCGATCCAATGGCTGTCCCGCTTCGGCGCGGCGCGGCTGACCGGGAGCGGCGGATGCTGCTTCGTCGAGGTCGCCTCGGCCGTGGCGGGCGGGCAGATCGTCGCGCAGTGTCCCGCCCCGTGGCGCGCGTGGGCGGTGCGCGGCGTCGATCGGTCGCCGCTGCTGGCGGAGATCGAGCAGATGCTCGGACCGCGCGGCTGATGCGGTCGGCCAAGAGGGCCGATCCCGCTCC
>PVBP01000124.1 GCA_002995625.1 Lysobacteraceae bacterium
TCCCGTCGGACAACGTCGCCGCGATCGAGGCCGCCGGCATCAGCCGCGAGAAGCTCGCGGCCAAGGCGGTCACGCTGTTCTACCAGCAGGTCTTCCGCGACAACTTCTTCCACGCCGACGCGCACCCGGGCAACGTCTGGGTCGATCCGACGCGGGTCGACGACCCGCGCTTCATCGCGCTCGACTTCGGCATCATGGGCGCGCTGCCGCCGGCCGACCAGTACTACCTCGCGGCCAACTTCGAGGGCATCTTCACCCGCGACTACCGGCGCATCGCCGAGCTCCACATCGAGGCCGGCTGGATGCCGGACACGATCCGCGTCGACGACCTCGAGTCGGCGGTGCGCGCGGTGTGCGAACCGTACTTCACGCGCCCGCTCGCCGAGATCTCGCTCGGCGAGGTGCTGGTCAAGCTGTTCAAGGTCGCGCACCGCTACCAGCTGACGATCCAGCCGCAGCTGCTGCTGCTGCAGAAGACGCTGCTGAACGTCGAGGGGCTCGGGCGCCTGCTCGACCCGAAGCTCGACATCTGGGCGGTCGCGCATCCGGTGCTCGACCGGATCCTGCGCGAGAAGTACTCGCTCGCGACCGTGCGCCGCGAGTTCGAGAAGCGCCTTCCGGACATCGCGCGCAACGCGCCGGAGCTGCCGCGGCTGGTCCATCGCTGGCTCGAGCAGCAGGTCCACGGCGAGCAGGTCGCGCGGATCCGCGCCGAGGAGCTCGCGCAGCTCGCGGCGGGCCAGCGCCGCGGCCAGCGCGCCAGCGTGCGCGCGATCCTCGGCGGCAGCCTCGTGATCGCCGGGAGCGTGCTGGTCGCGCTCGGAGGGCCGGGGCCGACCGTGTTCGGCGTGCCGTGGCTCGCGATCACGGTGCTCGCCGCCGGCGGGCTCGCGTTCATGGCCGCCGCGCGCGCGGCGCGGTGACGGCCACGCGCGACATCGCGATCGTCCACGCCGACGCGGCGCTGGTCGCGGTGGACAAGCCGCCGGGACTGCTGGTCCATCGCTCGGGGCTCGCCGACGGCGAGCACGACGTGCTGGTCGATCGCGTGCGGCGCGCGACCGGACGCCTGCTGTTCCCGATCCACCGGCTCGACCGCGCCACCAGCGGCCTCGTGCTGTTCGCGGCCGACCGCGAGCTCGCCGCGCGGCTCGGGGCCGAGTTCATGGCGCGCCGGGTCGACAAGCGCTACCTCGCGGTCTGCCGCGGCTGGCCGGATGCGGAAGGCGTGATCGACCACCCGCTCGACGCGCCGGGGATGCCGGAGAAGAAGCCCGCCCGCACCGCGTGGACGCGGCTCGCGACCGCCGAGCTGCCGATCCCGGTCGGACGATACGCGAGCGTGCGCCTGGCGCTGGTCGAGGCGCGACCCGAGACCGGCCGCTATCGGCAGATCCGCCGCCACTTCAAGCACGCCTCGCACCATCTGATCGGCGACACCAGCCACGGCGACGGTCGCCACAACCGCTTCGCGCGGATGCACCTCGGGGTCCACCGGCTGCTGCTGCACGCCTGGGGCATCCGGCTCGCGCATCCGGCGACGGGCGAGCCGATCGCGATCGCCGCGCCGCCCGACGCCGAATTCCGGCAGGCGATGGCGCGGCTCGGGTGGCCCGAGCTCGCGCTCGCCGGCCCCCGATTCGACGCGCCCGATTGACGCTCAGCGCCGCGCGTCGGCCCAGGCCTTGAACTCCGGACGATCGGCGAGCCACGCGTAGTGCTCGTTCTCGAGCAGCACGTCGGGATCGAACGCATAGTCGAAGGCCGTCTCGAGCCCGCTCAGCGTGTCGAGCGTCAGTCGCGCATCGCGGGTCTTGATGCCGATCGTCGCGAGCGACCACCGCGGCGGTTCGAAGTCCGGCTCGAGCGCGATGCTGCGCTCGCAGGCCGCGCGGGCCTCGGGATGGCGCTCGGCCATCAGCAGCGCGTTGCAGCGCAGCAAGTTCGTGGCCCCATCCTCCGCGACCAGGGATTCGAACGTGCCGACCGCTTCGATCGCACGGTCGTAGTCCTCGCGGAAGAAATGATGGTCGACCAGCAGGAACTGGAGCTCCGGCGCGTCGCCGTGCGAGCGCGCGAGCCGGTCGAGCGCGTCGCGATAGCTGTCCTCGTCGAGATTCGAGGCCACTTGCACGAGGAGCGTGGCGCCGAGGCGCGAGGCCTGGAATCCCTCTGGAAGGCCGCGCAGCGCCTCGAGCGCCTCGGCATGCCGCGATTCCCGCAGGTGCTCGGCGAACTGCGTGAAGCGCGCGGCGGTCTCGCGATCGAAGCGTTGCCTCCCGAGCAGCCTGGCCAGCGCTCCGGGCTCGCGGATGGTGGTGGCCGCGAACTGCCTCATCACGTCGCTCGCCGAGGCGGCGTGGGCGTGCGAATACCAGTCGCCGATCCGGCCTTCGGCGGTTCGGGCAAACGCAATGTAGTTGAAACCGCCGGGCTCTCCGTCCGGGTCGATCAAGTCCAGACGGACGACGAAGGTATCCGGCGACGCGCCGTCCCGGCGCGGGAGCAGCCGCGCGCGTCCCAGCTGGCTCTCGAGCTGCCGCATGAAGTTGTCCGCGACCCGACGCTTGACTGCGGCCACACCGTCGGCGAACGCCTTCCGTTCCCGGTCGTCGAGCGCGAGTCCATCGAGCGCAGCCGCGGCCAGGGCCCGAGCGTCGAGGCACTGCGCGAACGCCGCGACCCTCTGCCGCTCGATGAGCTCGGCCACCCGTTCGGGTTCGCAGCCCGCGGAGCGGGGCGCGTCCGCACCGGCCGGCAGGCCGGTGGCGCCGAGCAGCATGACGAGAATCGCGCGCGGCAGGGACATCGGACGCCTCGATTCTGCGGGAGTCGCGAATCGTCGTCGGCGGCGGCTGCCGAATCAAGCGGACCGGTGCGCAGAATCGATCGAAATTCCGGAAATCGACCCGATCCGTCGGGTAGACGATGCGATCCGGAGCCCCGGATTCGTCGAGAGTCGGCGACTGCGACCGCGTGGCCGCTGCCGGTGAATCGGCCGGCCGCGCGCGTCAGCGCGCCGCGGACGAGGCGTCCGCGATCAGTTCGGCGACGTCGGCGTGGAGCCCGGCGAGGCCGCGATCGAGCGTCGCGAGGCGGCCCCGATGCCGGCGGGCCAGCGCGGCGAGGTAGGCGTCCGTGATCTGGCGATGGCCGCCGATGCCGCGCCACGCGAGGTCCCGGTAATCGACGTCGTCCGGCCAGAAGCGGTGGCGTGGATGCGCGCACAGTGCGTCGAGCACGTCGGCCGCCTCGGCCGGCGAGGCGACCGCGCCGTGCCGCAGCAGCATCCGCAGCAGCGTGCCCTGCGTGACCGGACAGGTCGCGAACGCGACGTTCGTGGCACGGAACCAGTCGACGGCCGGTCCGTGATGGACGTGCGCGGCGTCCGTCAGCGCGACGAGCACGTTGCCGTCCAGCAGATGCGTGCTCACGCCTCGTCGTCCACGCGGCGCACGTCCTCCGCGCTGATCAGTCGCTTCGACCGGACGCGCGGCAGCCCGGTGGCCGCATCGACGGTGTACGCCGGCGCGTCGTGGTCGCGCAGCGCCTCGGGCGCCGCAAGGCCACGACGGACCAGTTCGGCGACGGTCTGGCTCAGGCTGCGGCCGGTATCGCGGGCGATCGCCAGCGCGATCCGGTGGAGGTCCTCGGGCAGGTCGATCGTCGTGCGCATGGCGACATCATGATGCGTTTGCATCATGATGTCGATCGAACCCGGAGGGACGTTCCTCGGTCATCGGCTGCGGTCGTCGTCGGCGGAGCGCCGACGCGCAGACGGGCGGCGACATGACCGGGAACCCACGCGGTTCCCCGGCGCCCGCGCTCACGCCGCGCATTCGGCCACCGGCCGCCGGTCGAGGCAGCGGTAGCCGAGCGCTTCGGCGAGGTGGGCGGTCGCGATCTCGCAGGTGCCGTCGAGATCGGCGATCGTGCGCGCGACCTTGAGCACCCGGTGGTAGGCGCGGGCCGAGAGGCCGAGGCGATCGACCGCGCGCTCGAGCAGCGCCTGGTCATCGGCGCCGAGGCGGCAGTGGGCCTCGACCTCGCGGTTGCCGAGCCACGCGTTGACCTTGCCGGCGCGCGCGTGCTGGCGCTCGCGCGCGGCGACGACGCGGGCGCGCACGGTGGCGGAATCCTCGCCGGGCGTGGCCGCGCGCAGCGCGGCCTGCGGCACGCGCGGCACCTCGACGTGGAGGTCGATGCGGTCCAGCAGCGGGCCGGACAGGCGCGCCGTGTAGCGCGCGATCGCATCGGGTGTGCAGCGGCAGG
>PVBP01000125.1 GCA_002995625.1 Lysobacteraceae bacterium
CGACGGCCCGGCGCGCCCGCGGCGGCGCGGCGCCAGCGCACCGGGGTCGGCGCGTGCCTGCCCGCAGCCCCGATCGCCGCCGGCTTGCATCGGACGTCGTGCGTGCGCGGCGACGACATCGGCCGACCGATCGCCCGCTCACCACTCGTACGCGGCGATCAGCTGGTACTGCCGCGGCGGGCCGTAGAAGCCGGTCAGGATGCCGAGCGCCGGGATGTTGTAGCCGGTGGTCCGATAGGCCTTGTCGGTCAGGTTCGAGCCCTGCAGCGCGAAGGTCCACGGGTTGCCGTCCGCGCGCCAGATCAGGCCCGCGTTCCAGAGCGTGTAGCCGGTCTGGTAGATGTCGATCGACAGGTCCGTCGTCGGCCACACCGCACCCTGGTACGCGCCGGTCACGCGGCCCTCGAGCTGGCCGCCGAAGGCGTCCCAGACGTGCGCGAGCGTCAGCGAGGACTGCCACTTCGGCGCATTCGTCAGCTTCTGCAGGTCGGCGACGTTGACCCCGCGATCGATGAACTCGTCGTACTTCGCGTTGAGGTACGCGACCATGCCGGTCAGCGTGGTGCGCTCGCCGAGGCGGCCCTGGAACTCGACCTCGGCGCCCTTGATCGTGGCCTTGCCGGCGTTCGTGAAGTCGCCGAAGAAGGCCGGCTGGCCGTTCGGCTGGATGAACTGCGTGAACACCGAGAGCTGGACGTCGCGGTAGTCGTTGTAGAACAGCGCGGCGTTGAGGAACCAGGTGTCGTTCGCGAGCGCGCGCTTGGTGCCGATCTCCCACGAGGTGACCTTCTCGTCGTCGAACGGCCGCGCCGACAGCGGCACCGCGGCGGTGTTGGCGCGGATGTTGAAGCCGCCGGACTTGAAGCCGCGGCTGACGAGCCCGTAGTAGAGCGTGGTCGGGTCGGCCCGGTACTCGAGCGAGAGCTTCGGCGACCAGTTCTGGAAATCGACCGTGTCGACGAAGTTCGCGAGCGTCGCGATCGGCACCGTGAAGGTCGCGTTGCTGAACGCGCGGTTCAGCACCGTCGCCTTCTTCTCCTCGTCGGTGTAGCGCAGCCCGAGCGTGGTCGACCACTGCTCCGAGAAGCGCCAGGTCCAGTCGCCGTAGAGCGCCCACGAGCTGGTCTCGACCTCGCCGTTGGTGGTGCCGAACGAGGCATTGAAGAAGTTGTTGCGCACGGTGCCGCCGGCGGTGCCGTCGAACACGTAGAGCCCGAGCACGCCGGTCCACGCGCCGCCGCCGTCGTAGTTGAGGTTGACCTCGTGCGAGGTCTGGCGGTCGCGGTAGTCGGCGGCGACGTCGGCGATGATGTTCGGCAGCGTGTCGAAGTCGATGTTGGTCGCGGTCTCGCCACGCCGCCAGCCGAACACGTACTTGAAGTACCACGAATCGTCGATGCGCCAGTTCACGGTCGCCGAGGCGCCCTTCATCTCGGTGTCGTTGACGTTGGGCATGCCGTTGCGGACGTCGTAGCGGCTCGCGAGCGGCAGCGTCCGCGCCGGATCGAAGCGGTTGAACGGCACCGGCGGCGGAAACGCGGGCGCGAGCGCGTTGTCGGTGCGCACCAGCATCTGCGCGCCGCGCACCCCGCTCTGGTCGTCCATCCAGTCGGCCGCGAGCACGATCGAGAGGTCCTCGCTCGGGTAGAAGCCGAGCGTGCCGCGCGCGACCAGGATCTCCTTGTCGCTGACCGGCTGGTCGGTCCGCAGGTTCCTGCCGAAGCCGTCGCGGTTCAGCGAGGCCGCGGTGATCCGCGCGACCACCGCGTCGCTGCCGAGCGGCAGGTTCGCCGAGACGCGCAGGTCGGCCTGGCGGTAGCTGCCAATCGTCGCGCGCACGTTCGCGCTCGGGTCGGGCAGCAGGGGCTTGGTGATGTACTTGATCGCGCCGCCGATCGTGTTCTTGCCGTACAGCGTGCCCTGCGGACCGCGCAGCACCTCGATGCGATCGACGTCGAGCACGTCGAGCAGCGCGCCCTGCGGCCGCGCGACATAGACGTCGTCGATGTAGAGCCCGACGCCGGGATCGACGCCCCACAGCGGGTCGGACTGGCCGACGCCGCGGATGTACGCGGTCAGCGTGCTCGACGAGCCGCGCGCGGCGTAGATCGTCAGGTTCGGCACCTGGCCCTGGAGGTTCGAGAGGTCGGTCACGTTGAGGCGCTCGAGCGCGGGCTCGGTCAGCGCGGTCACCGAGACCGGGACCTCGAGCAGCGTCTCCTCGCGGCGGCGCGCGGTCACC
Source organism: Lysobacteraceae bacterium (assembly GCA_002995625.1). Lineage (GTDB taxonomy): Bacteria > Pseudomonadota > Gammaproteobacteria > Xanthomonadales > Ahniellaceae > UDEA-SF1. Next base: position 2,243 of record PVBP01000125.1, read on the forward strand.
GTGATCGCGCCGAGCGACTTCGCGTCGGCGGCGCCGCCGCGCTCGGCCTCGGACTGGGTCTCGGCGGCGGTCTCGGTGGCCGCCTCGGCGGCCGGCTCGGGCGCCGGATCCGGGGCGGTGGCCGCATCGAGCGCGGGCGCGCCGAACGCGAGGACGGTGCTGATCGCAAGCGCGAGCGGTGACAGTTTCGGACGCATCATGGTTCCCCCGGGATCACTCGGGGCGGGGCGCGCGGCGCCCCGCCGGATGGCTGGACGCCTGCAATCTAGGCAGTCGCGTCGCGCCGCGACACCTGTACCTTCGTACAGGTACCCGGCGGCCGACGGGCCGCCGAACATCGCCGGGCCGTCGTTGCCGGATGCGCGGATGCTCAGCCTGATCGGACTCCTCGGGGCGCTGGCGCTCCTCATCGTGCTGACGATGCGCGGGATGAACCTGTTCATCGCGACGCCGCTGTGCGCGCTGCTGGTTGCGCTGACCGCCGGCATCCCGCTCGCCGAACCGCTCGCCGGCGAAGGCCAGTCGAACCTGATCGGCGCCTACATGGGCGGCTTCACCGGCTTCATCGCGAACTGGTTCTTCATGTTCCTGCTCGGCGCGATCTTCGGGAAGCTGATGGAAGACTCCGGGGCGGCGGATTCGGTCGCGCGCTGGGTCACGGGCCGGCTCGGGCCGCGCCACGCCGCGCTCGCGATCGTCGCCGCCTGCGCGGTGCTGACCTACGGCGGGGTCAGCCTGTTCGTGGTCGCGTTCTCGGTCTATCCGCTCGCGCTCGCGCTGTTCCGCGACGCCGATCTGCCGCGGCGCTTCATCCCGGCCGCGCTGGCCTTCGGCTCGGTCACCTTCACGATGACCAGCGCCGGATCACCGGAGATCCAGAACTGGATTCCGGTGAAGTACCTCGGCACCTCGCCGTTCGCCGGCTGGCAGGCGAGCCTCGTCACCGCCGTGCTGATGGCGGTCTCGGGCTACCTCTGGCTCGCGTGGATGCTGAAGCGCGCGAAGGCCCGCGGCGAGCGCTTCGCCGCGCGCGACGGCGACCCGGCCGCGGACCGCGCCGACCTGCCGCATCCGGCGCTCGGCCTGATCCCGCTCGCGGTCGTGCTGCTGATCTCGTTCTTCTTCCACGACTCGCTGAAGACCACCGCGCTGATCCTGGCCCTGCTCGGCGGCTGCCTCGCGACGTGGGCGATCCACATCCGCCACTTCCGCGCCCCGGGCCGCGCGCTGACCGAGGCCAGCACCGGCGCGCTGATCGCGATCGGCAACACCGCCGCGGTGGTCGGCTTCGGCGCGGTCGCGAAGCTCGCGCCGGCCTTCGACGTCGCGGTCGACTGGGTCACGCACATGCCCGGCGACCCGCTGATCGCGGCCGCGGTCGCGGTCAGCCTGATCGCGGCGATGACCGGCTCGGCATCCGGCGGCCAGGCGATCGCGCTGCCGATCCTCGCCCCGCACTTCCTCGGCCAGGGCGTCAACCCGGACCAGCTGCACCGCGTGGTCGCGATCAGCTCCGGCGTGCTCGACTCGCTGCCGCACAACGGCTACGTGGTCACGACGATCCGCGCGATCTGCGGCGAGACCCACAAGGCCGCCTACCCCGCGGTCGCCGCGCTCACGGTGCTGGTGCCGCTCGCCGGGCTCGTCGTCTGCATCGGGCTGTTCCTGGTGGGGTTCTGAGGCAGCAGCCATTTGGTCGTGAGCGAGGACCGGTGGCACGCAGCGCGAGGTGCACCGTGCCACAGCAGGTCCGAGCGACCGGCCGCGGATGGCCCAGCCGATGCCCTGCGCCATGGATAGCAGTCTGTCTCATCACCACACGAGCAGCGCTTCAACGAGACTGCGGCCAGAACAGCCGCGAAAGCACCCAGCGAGGCGCTGATCGAGGCCTTCCGCGCGCAGCTTCA
>PVBP01000126.1 GCA_002995625.1 Lysobacteraceae bacterium
GGCGCCGCGACATGCTGCGCGCGCGCCACCACGCGATCGGCGCGCTGATCGACGCCGGCGCGTTCGGGCCGCTGCGCGAGGCCCTGCGCGGCCTCGGCGACCTCGAGCGCATCCTCGCCCGCGTCGCGCTGCGCTCGGCGCGGCCGCGCGACCTCTCGACGCTGCGTGACGGGCTCGGCGCGATGCCGGCGCTGGCGCGGCTCGCCACGCTCGACTCGCCGCGGCTCGGCGAGCTCGTCGCCGCGCTCGAGGGCCACGACGCGACCCACGCCCTGCTCGTCCGCGCGATCGTGCCGGAACCGCCGGTGCTCGCGCGCGACGGTGGCGTGATCGCGACCGGCCACGACGCCGAGCTCGACGAGCTGCGGCTGATCGCGACCGACGCCGACCGCTTCCTCGCCGAGCTCGAGGCGCGCGAGCGCGCCGAGACCGGGATCGCGACGCTCAAGGTCGCCTACAACCGCGTCCACGGCTACTACATCGAGGTCGGCCGCAGCCACGCCGACAAGGTGCCGGCGCGCTGGACCCGGCGCCAGACGGTCAAGGACGCCGAGCGCTACATCAGCGAGGAGCTCAAGGCCTTCGAGGACAAGGTGCTGTCGGCGCGCGAGCGCGCGCTGATGCGCGAGCGGGCCCTGCTCGACGCGCTGCTCGATGCGCTGATCGAACGGATCACGCCGCTCCGGCGCGCCGCCGAGGCCGCGGCCGAGCTCGACGCGCTGGCGAACCTCGCCGCGCGCGCGGTCGAGCTCGACTGGGCCTGCCCGGTGCTCGACGACGAGCCCGGCCTCTCGATCGAGCGCGGCCGCCACCCGGTGGTCGAGGCGCTGTCCGACCGCCCCTTCGAACCGAACGACCTGGTACTCGGCCCCGACCGCCGGATGCTGGTCATCACCGGGCCGAACATGGGCGGCAAGAGCACCTACATGCGCCAGGCCGCGCTGATCGTGCTGCTCGCCCACGCCGGCAGCTACGTGCCGGCGCGCGCCGCGCGGATCGGACCGATCGACCGGGTGTTCACCCGGATCGGCGCCGGCGACGACCTCGCGCGCGGCGCCTCGACCTTCATGGTCGAGATGACCGAGACCGCGAACATCCTCAACAACGCGACCGACCGGAGCCTGGTGCTGATGGACGAGGTCGGGCGCGGCACCAGCACCTACGACGGGCTTGCGCTGGCCAAGGCGGCGGCCGTGCACCTCGCCACGACCAACCGCGCGCTGACGCTGTTCGCGACCCACTACTTCGAGCTGACCGCGCTGGCCGGGCGGGTCGAGGGCGTCGCCAACGTGCACCTCGACGCGGTCGAGCACGGCGATTCGCTGGTGTTCCTGCACGCGGTCAAGGACGGCCCCGCGAACCGCAGCTTCGGGCTCCAGGTCGCCGCGCTCGCCGGGCTGCCGAGGCCGGTGCTCGCGGCGGCGCGCCGCTACCTCGCCGCGCTCGAGGGCGGCGCGGCCGGACTCGTCGTCGAGGAGACCGCGGCCGCCGGTGACGCCGGTCCGCCAGCGACGCAGCCAGCCGCCGATGCGGAGGGCGGCGACCGCCCGGCGGCCGGCTCGGCGCCCCAGCGACAGCTCGGCCTGTTCGCCGACGAGCCGCTCGCGCTCGCCGAACTGCGCGCGCTCGACCCGGACGCGATGAGCCCGCGCGAGGCGCTCGAGGCGCTCTATCGGCTGCGCAGCCTGCTTTGAGCGCGCCCGCTCAGCCGGACGCGAGGCGTTCGAGGGACTCCGCGAACGCAGCCTGCACGGGCGCCGGATCGAACAGCCGCGGCGCCGCGGCGACGAGTCGGTCGCCGAGATCCGCGCGGCGTCCGGGATCGGCGAGGAGCCCGAGCGCGCGCAACGCGTAGTCGTCCGCGTCGCGGGCGACCAGTTCCTCGCAATCGCATTGCCGAAGCATCGCCGCGGTCTGGCGGCCACGCGCGAACGGCGAGTCCCAGGCCAGCACCGGCGCGCCGATCGCGATCGCATCGAGGCTGGTCGCCCCGCCCGAGAACCACGGCGTGTCGAGCACGAGGTCGGCCCCGGCCAGCGCGCCGAGGAACTCGGCGTACGGACGCACCGGCAGCACCGCGACCTGCGCTGCGACGTCGATGCCGAGGTCCGCGATTCGCCGCGCGAAACCGGCCAGCCAGCGCTGGCCGAGCGCGCGGCCGCGATCGAACAGCACGAGCCGCCCGCCGGACTCGCGCAGGATCCGCGCCGCCGCGCGTTCGAACGCCGGCGTCAGCTTCGGCAGGCCCTGGGCGCAGACCAGCGTCGGCCGCGCGTCGCGCCAGGTGTCGAACCACGCCCGGTCGGGCGCGAGCGCGGGCGCGGCCGGCGCGGCGCCGAGACCGGGCAGACGCACCAGCCGCTCGCGATAGTGCGCGTCCGCGCCCGGCGGCTCGAGCCGATCGCCCGAGAGGAACGCGTCGATCGTCGGCAGCCCGGTCGAGACCGGATGGCCCGCGAGCGCGACCTGGACCGGCGCGAGCCGCATCGACGCGAACACGTGCTGCCTTGGATCGAGACCAAGATCGGGGAACACGACGAGGTCGAGCCCGGCCGCGCGGATCGACCCGCCGAGCCCGGCCAGCGAGCCGCGCACGCGCTCGTAGCGGGCGACGCGAGCCGCGAGCGCGCCGGACACCTCGTCCTCGGCGTCGGCGGTCGACCAGCAGTGGACTTCGAATCGTTCCGGGTCGAGCCCGCCGAGCAGCGCGTTGAAGTAGCGCGACACGCTGTGACGACCGAGGTGCGCGCCGACGACGCCGACCCGAAGCCGCGCGCCGGCCGGACGCCGGGGCAGCGGTTCGCACAGCGCCGGCACCGCGCGCGCGACCGCGCTCGCGACGAGGTCCCCGAAGCGATCGTGCAGCGCGCGCGTGTCCCGCGGTCGATAGTGCAGGTGCAGGTCGGTGACGCTGGCGGCGGCCTCGAGCAGCGCGTCGGCGTCGACGGAGCGGCCGCGCGCGAGCCACTCCGACACCTGGTCGAGGCCAGCCCCGAAGCGCACGAGATCGGCGTCGATCGCGGCTTCGTCGCCGTTCAGCGGCTCGAGCGCGAGCGCGGCGAGCCAGCGTGCCCTCGGCCAGTCCGTCTCGCGGTGACGGGATTCGACGAACGCGGCGCGCGCGCCGTCCCCGTCCCCGGCTGCCTGGCGCGCGAGGCCGAGTTCGAGCCAGGTCCCGGCGCTCGCCTCGGTCATCCGGGCGGCCCGCGACAGCGCGGCCTCCGCCGCCTCGGCGTCGCCCTCGAGCCGCGCCGCGGTGCCGAGCGCCTCGTGCCACAGCGCGGTGTCGGGTTCGAGCGCCGAGGCGCGCTCCGCGAGCGTCCGCGCCTCGCGATAGCGCCCGGCATCGATCAGCGCGAGCGCCAGATTGCCCGCCGACTCGGCGCCCGCGGCGAGATCGTGCACGCGCGTCAGCAGCGCGATCGCCTCGTCGGTGCGCTCGGCGCGCCGCAGCAGGTTGCCGAGGCAGGTCAGCACGGCAGGATCGTCCGGGCGCCACGCGAGCGCCTGCCGCCACGCGGCTTCGGCCGCCGCGAGATCGCCACGCGCCTCCTCGAGCAGCCCGAGGTTCAGCGCCGCCTCGACGTATTCGGGCCGGACTTCGAGCGCCCGGGCGAAGGCCTCGCGCGCGCCGTCGAGGTCGCCGGTCGCCTTCAGCGCCAGCGCCAGGTTGTTGAGCGCCTGCGCGTGGCGGGGCCGAAGCTCGAGCGCCTTGCGGAAGTGGCGGATCGCCTTCGACGCATGCCCTTGCTGGAACGCGACCACGCCGAGCAGGTGCCAGGCCTCGTCGTGGGCGGGATCGAGCTTGACCACGCGCAGGTAGTGGCTCTCGGCAAGCCCGAGCCGCGCGCTCCGATGCATCGCGAGCGCGAGGTCGAACTGCTGCTGCGCTTGCGCGCGCGTGGCCGGCGAGGACATCGGATCGGCGGGTGATGGAAGGGATCGGCGCGAGGATACCGGTCGCGCGCCGGCCACCGGGCCCGGCGGGCCGGTCAGCCCTCGAGCAGTTCGAGCAGCTGGCGCCGGGCGCGCTTGTCGGGGCGCGTCGGCGGCTTCGCGTGCCCGGCCA
>PVBP01000127.1 GCA_002995625.1 Lysobacteraceae bacterium
CGTGCGCGCGGAGTGCGTGCGTGGAGACCGGATCTCACGCGAATCGCGAGCTGCGCTCGCTCCTACGACGGAAAGCCGATTCTCCCGTAGGAGCGACCGCAGGTCGCGACGGCGAGGCGCGATGCGCGCGCGGGGAACGATCGGCGTGCGCGCGGAGTGCGTGCGTGGAGACCGGATCTCACGCTAATCGCGAGCTGCGCTCGCTCCTACGACGAAGGATCGATTCATCCGTAGGAGCGACCGCAGGTCGCGACGGGCGGATGCGGGCATTGCGCGGAGGAACCGGATCTCGCGCGAATCGCGAGCTGCGCTCGCTCCTACGACGGAAAGCCGATTCTCCCGTAGGAGCGACCGCAGGTCGCGATGGCGAAGGACTCAGTCGCCCTCGAGCGTCCGCAGCGTGCCGAGATCGATGCTCTCGGGCGCGCGGCCATGGAACACGCTGCCGGTGACCTGTTTTTCGAGCCGCCGGTCCGCGAGCTGGTAGAGGTCGAGCGGCAGCGGCACCAGCCCGGCTTCCTTGGCCAGGACCGGCGCCCGCTCGAGATAGTACGCGGCGAAGTTGCGGACGCTGCGGCGCTTGAGCGCGTCGCGGCTGACGTACAGGAACAGCGGCCGGGTCAGCGGGCGATAGCTTCCGTCGAGCATCGAGGTCGAGGTCGGAGCCACGGCAGGAGTCCCGGCCTGCGGGGAGATCGGCAGGATCCGGACCCGGCCGCGGGCCGGCTCGGCGTAGGCGAAGCCGACGAACGCGAGCCCGTCCGCGTCGCCTGCCACCTGGCGCACGATCCGGTAGTCGTCGTCGCTCGCATTGTGGTCGGTGCGCATCGTGCCGGCGGGGCCGATCACGACCGCCTCGAAGTAGTCGGCGGTGCCCGAGTCGGCATCGGGTCCGTAGAGCCGAAGCGGGCGTTCGGGGAGACCCTCTCGCAGCTCGGACCAGGTCCGCACCGGCGCGGGACCCGCGAGCCACAGACGACGCAGTTCCTCGACCGTCAGCGCATCGACGATCCGGTTGCCGGGATGGACGATCACCGCGATCGCATCGAGCGCGACCGGCAGCTCGACGAAGCGCACCCGGGCGCGCCGGCAGGCCTCGATCTCGTCGGCGGAAATCGGTCGCGAGGCGTTCGCGATGTCGATCTTGCCGGCGCAGAAGGATCGCAGGCCGCCCGTGGTGCCGGAGACTTCTGCGACGATCTGCGGCGCGTCGCGGGCGCCGATCTGGAACTCGCGCGCGACGACCTCGGTGAGCGGGTACAGCGAGCTGGAGCCGTCGATGGTGATCACCGGATCGGCGGCGCGAACCGGTGCTGCGAATGCGCCGACGATGGCCAGCGCCATGAGCCAAATGGTGGGTCGCATGCATGTCCCCTCCTCGAACCCAGCCCGAGGCTGCGCCCGCCATGTGACAGCCGTGCGACGGTTCGGCGCCGGAGGATTCCCTCAGCGCCCCTCGCGAAACGGCACGCCATGCCGTCGCAGCCAGCGCTCGAGCGAGGCGCGGCTGAACTCGCCGGCGTGGGTCGCGAGGATGCGGCCGTCGGCATCGACCAGCACCGTGTACGGCAGCACGCCGCGCGCGTTGCCGAGCACGACCGAGGCATCGTCGTCGTCGGGCGCGTCGAGCAGGATCGGATAGCCGATCGGCGTGCGCGACAGGAACATCCGCACCCGATCGGGCGCATCGAGCGCGATGCCGATCACGCGCGGGCCGTCGGGGGCCTGCTCGGCGTCGAAGGCCGACAGCATCGGCATCTCGGCGACGCACGGCGGGCACCACGTGGCCCAGAAGTTGATGACCAGCGGCCGCCCGCGGTAGTCCGCGAGCGAATGGACCCGGCCGTCGAGGCCGGCGAGGTCGAGGGCCGGCAGCTCGGTGCCGATGCCGGCGACCGCGACGTGGGCGGGCACCGGCCGCGGCGCCGGACGATTGAATGCGGTGCCGACCCACCAGCCGAGCCCGGCCGCGAGCGCGCCGGCGAGGACGAGCAGGGCCACGAGCCGCGAGGTCGCCATCGGCGCCGCGGACGCGGATCCAATACCCGTGCGCGCGTCGTCGCGCTCAGCCACAGCGCCGGCCCTCGGCGAGCCGCGCCGCGAACGGCGTCGCGGCCTCGTAGCCGACCAGGCGCAGCGCGCGGCGCTCCTCGGTCGTGCACGGGAAGAACAGCGTCGCCGGCGGGCCGATGATGCCGAAGCGCTGCTGCAGCGCGCGGTGATCGGCGTCCTGATCGGTGACGTCGATCTTCAGCAGCGTGAAGTCCGCCATGGCCGCACGCACCGCCGGGTCGGTGAAGGTGGTGCGTTCCATGCGCTTGCACTCGACGCACCAGTCGGCATAGAAGTCGAGCAGCGCCGGGCGCCCGGCCGCGGCCGCGGCGGCGAGCTCGCGATCGAGCGCGGCGGCGTCCTCGACCATCCGGAACCGCGGTTCCGGCTCGGTCACGGCCGTGGTCGCGCGGGCCGTCAGGGTCGCCAGCGGCCGCAGCGGGTCGCGGCCTCCGGCGGCGATGCCGAGGAACTGGATCACGCCGAGCGCGACGAACACGAAGCCCACCGCCTTCCACGTGCGCGTCCAGCCCGAGGCGCCCTCGGGCAGCCGCTCGAGCGCGCCCATGTGGACGCCGGTCGCGACCAGCAGCACGCCGGCGGCGAGCATGATCCACACCGGATCGACGACGCGCTCGAGCATCCACAGGGCCAGCCACAGGAAGACCACGCCGAACACGGCCTTGATCGTTTCCATCCACGGGCCGGCCTTCGGCATCAGCCGACCGGCGCTGGCACCGAAGGCGATCAGCGGCGCGCCCATGCCGAGCGCCAGCGCGAACAGCGCCGCGCCGCCGAAGACCGGGTCCTGCTGCTGGCCGATGTAGAGCACGGCGCCCGCGAGCGGCGGGGCGACGCAGGGGCCGACCAGCAGCGCCGAGAGCACGCCCATCAGCGCGACGCCGGCGGTCGAGCCGCCGCTGGCGCGGCGGTTGAGGGCCCCGATCCGCTGCGTGATCGCATTCGGCAGCCTGAGCTCGTAGAAGCCGAACATGCCGAGCGCGAGCACCACGAACACGCCGGCGAAGGCGGCGAGCACCGGCGGCTTCTGCAGGATCGCGGCGAGGTTCTGGCCGGCGAGCCCGGCGATCACGCCGACGATCGTGAACACGATCGCGGTGGCGAGCACGTAGACCGCCGACAGCCAGCTCGCGCGTTGCGGCGTGATCGCGCCGGCGCCGGCGATGATCCCGGACAGGATCGGCAGCATCGGCAGCACGCACGGCGTGAACGCGAGCCCGAGGCCGAGCAGGAAGAACACGCCGAGCACGAGCAGGCGGCTGTCCTCGCGCAGGCGGTCGGCGAGGCGGTCGCTCTCCGAGCGCGGGACCTCGACGGCCGCGTCGGCCGCGCGCAGCGCGCCTTCGGTCAACACGCTCGCCGTCGGCGCCAGCGTCGTGACCGGCGGCAGATCGAGCGCGATCGTGCGGGTCATCGGCGGATAGCAGATGCCGTCCTGCTGGCAGCCCTGGAGATCGACGACGAGGTCGGCCCGGCGCGGGACCGCGGGGTCGACCGCGCCGGCGATCGGCAGCGGCACCTCGACGACGCCGAAGTGCACCCGCATCCGGCCGAAGTGCGCGTCCTCGATCCACTGGCCTTGCGGCCAGGCCGGCGCGCCGAGCGCAAGCCCCGGCTCGCTCGCGATCCGAAACGCGGTCTTGTCCTGATAGAGGTAGTAGCCGTCCGGCATCGAGAAGCGCACGCGCAGGCCGGCGTCCGCGGGGCTTGCGATCGCCTCGACCCGGAACGCCTGGGCCTCGGG
>PVBP01000128.1 GCA_002995625.1 Lysobacteraceae bacterium
AGCGCCCCCGGCCGAGGCACTCGACGCGCTGCGAGGCCTCGGCCTCGCCCATCTCGCGGACTGACCGCGGCGGAACCCGGACCGGCCGGGCCGACGGCCTGCATCGGTCGATGTCCCATCCGCCCGCGGTCCTGCGTAGCCGGATGGGACAGTCCCCTCCCACGGTCCACCCGCCATGAAAGCGTTCGCTCTCCCCGCAGTCCTCGCGCTCGCCACCGTTCCTGCCGTCGCCCATGAGGATCACCTGTTCGATCCCGCCTTCGGCAGCGGCGGCCAGCGCACCGTGCCGTTCGATCTCACCGGCGGCGGGCAGGACCGCGCGGTCAGGGTGCTGCGGCGCAGTGACGGCAGCTATTTCGTCGTCGGCACGGCCAGCGCGACCGGCGGGCCCCGGGTCGCGATCGCCCGGCTGACGGCCGCCGGAAATCTCGACGCGGGCTTCGGCACCGGCGGACGGGTCACGGTCGATGCGTGCATGTCCAATGTCACCGACGCCGCGCTCGATGCGGACGGGCGGCTCCTCGTGCTCGGCAACACCACGGCCTGCGCGACGGCCGGCAACCCGGACGGCCGCCTGATGCGCCTGCTGCCGGACGGCTCGATCGACATCGACTTCGGCAGCGGGGGCTTCCGGAACATCACGTTCACCAACGTGACCGCGGCCCACGAACGGGCGAACGCGCTGGTCGTGCGCGCCAACGGCGAGATCCTGGTCGGTGGCGGGCTGGACTACGACGGCCCCGGGGATACCGAGGTCGAAGCCCCGGTGGTCCGGCGATTGTCGTCCGATGGCTCCAACATCTCGACCCTTCCCGGTCTGGTCTCGAGCGTCGCGATGCGGATCGTCGACGGGCTGGCGCTCGCGGACGGCAGCATCGTCTGGCTCATCGGGCGGGACCAATCGTTGAGCGGCGCGAGCGGCGGCTTCTGGAAGATGACGCCGACGCTCGCGAACGACACCAGCTTCGCGAGTTTCGGGGGGGTCAAGTTCATCGAGTCGGGCGGACCGGAGACCGGCTGCGGAACGTCGGTCGTCCATCGGCCGACGACCCTGGTTGCGGTGCAGGGAACGTTCAAGGCCTTCGGCTGGGCGGTGGTGGGCCCGATGGACGTGCTGCGCAGCTGGTACGCGAGCGTCAACGACACGGTCGGCGGCACCGGCCTGCGCGTGCGCTGCCTGACCGACGTGCTGCCGGGCGACGTCTCGGTCTACGACGCCGCGCACCACCCGACGGCCGGGCCGCACGACATCGCGCTGGCAGCGATCTGCGGCAGCGCCAGCTTCCAGCAGTGCGTGCTGCGCGTCCGCCACGTCAACCCGGCGGTGCCGGAACTGCTCGAGCTCGATCCGACCTTCAACGGCGGCCTGCCGCGCGTGATCCAGTACACGGCCGCAACCGGGCACGACCCGGCCGGTGGCGGACTGTCGGTGCTGCGCGAGGCGAACGGCCGCACCGTCGTTGCCGGCTGGCGCCGCTGGAACAGCAGCGGCGACGACGACTTCGCGATCAGCCGCCTCGGACGCGACCCGCTGCTCTCGAACGGCTTCGAGGGGCCGTGAGCGGATTCGAGGCGCGCTTGTTTCGGGGCGCCGAGCCATTGTGCTGCGACATCGACGCGTCGAAGATTGGGCTCCGCCCATGAAGGCGCCGCGGGCTGGCGACGGGACCGACGGCGCGCCGCGCCGCGGTGCACGCTTCCAAACGGTTTTTTCGTAGTTCGGATCAGCATCAGAAACGTCCAGACATGAAGACCCCCACTTGCAAGCGATCCATCGTCAGCAGGCTGGGCTGCGCCGCAGCGCTGCTGCTGGTGAGCACCACCGCCCTCGGCGAACAACTGTCCTTCACTGGCACCAACATCGGCGGGATTCCGGACAACGACCCGGCGGGCCGGACGATCAGCTTCGCCGTGAGCGGCATCGACGTGCCGATCACGACGGTCCGGGTCGAGCTCGGACTCGCGCATACCTTCGCGGGAGACGTCACCGCGACGCTGTCTGGCCCAGGCGGGGTCCCGCGGCTCGTCCTGTTCGGCCGACCGGGCGCGACGCGGACGAACAGCTTCGGCGACAGCAGCAACTTCGGCGCGATCTACACGTTCGCCGACAGTGGCACCGGCGGACTCTGGACGATTCTCGACACCCTCGGGAACGGGGACACCCTTCCGGCCGACTTCTATCGCCCGACCTCACGTGGGGCGCCCCTGCGTTCCGACGCCGGCGGGTGTCCGACCTCGCTGCGCGGCGTCTTCGGCGGCATGACGCCGACGGAGACCAACGGGACGTGGACCCTGATCGTCAACGACGTCGTGGCTGGCGACACCGGATCCATCTCTTCCGCGACGCTGGTGTTGGTCACGGACCGGCTGCTGCGCGATGGCTTCGAAAGTGGATCGATGGCCGCGAACTTCGACCCGGAGGCGACGCCGCTCGGCGGCCCGAGCCCGGCGCCGCCGCCGGCGCACTGCATCAACAAGCCGCTCGGGGACTTCACCGGTGATGGGCTGACGGACTATGTGCTCCTTCGCAATCTCGGCGGCTCGCCGCCGATCGTCGGCTGGTTCGTCCGCGAGAATCTCGGCAATGGCACCGCGTCGCCGACCGAAACCACGTTCTCATTCGGCACGGCGACAGACTTTTTCAGTTTCGCGGATCTCGACGGCGATCGGATCTCGGATCCCGTCTACTGGCGTCCCGACGCGCCCGGGTTCGCGAAGTTCGTGACCCGGCTCTCGTCGCGCAACGGCGCCGAACGCGAGATCGTGTTCGGCCAGACCGGGGACGATCCGATCCAGTACGGCGACTACGACGGCGATGCGATCGATGACGTCGCGGTCTACCGCGCGCCCTCCGTGACCGGTCCGATCGACCTGATCTGGCTCGGTTCGGCGAATCGCAGCGTGAGGATCGTCTCGCTGGGCACCGGCGCAAGTTCCAGTCATTTCTCCGCCAGTGGCTACGACATCAACGGCGACGGTCGGGCCGATGCGATCCTGCAGCGGCCGGATGCGACGCCACCGCAAGGGCGATTCCTCGTCCATGATGCGGTCTCGAACGCGCTGCTCGAGAACTTCGTGCTCGGCCAGGCCAACGATTTCATCGTGCCAGGCAACTACGTCGGCACCCCGAGAGCCGACATGACGACCGGCCGCACGATCTCGGGCGATTTCCACTGGTTCACGCGGGACTCGCAGACCGCGGCGCTCGGCACGGTCGTGTTCGGCAACACCGGCGACAACCGGGTCGTCGGCGACTACGATGGCGACAACCTTTCGGACTATGCGGTCTGGCGGCCGGGTGCGCCGGGCGTCGCGGCGTTCCGGGTGCGTCGGAGCCTCAATCCCGCCGACACGCCGTGGTCGGTGGCCATGGGGCAGTCTGGCGACTACCCGATCGCGAACTCGCGCGTGAAATGAGCCCCATGGCGGCCGACACGGCATCGAGCCGCGTCGGCCGCCGGGTTCGGTCTCAGTACCAGCTGTGCTCGGGGTCGTGGCGCAGGCCGCCGAGGAGGTCGCTCGCATCGTCGAGGTGGCGCGCGATCAGGTGCTGGACGCCGTCGGCGCGCTGGATCTCGCCCGAGACGACGAGCAGCCGCGCCTCGAGCAGCGCGCGCCGGAAGCGCTGCGCGACCGGTCGCCAGACCACGACGTTGACGAGGCCGAGCTCGTCCTCGAGGGTCACGAAGGTGACGCCGCCGGCGCTGGACGGGCGCTGGCGGACGACGACGAGACCGGCGTGGCGCGCGCCGCCGCCGTGCGGCACC
>PVBP01000129.1 GCA_002995625.1 Lysobacteraceae bacterium
TGCCGTGCACGCGCTCGAGCGTCAGCACGGTCTCGGCGCTCCACGGCCAGTGCACCTCGGGCACGTAGAGATCCGGCGAGTCCAGCCAGAAGCGGCGCAGCGTGCTGGCGTTGGCGCCCTCGCGCTGGAGGTCGAGCTCGTCGCGCAGCGTGCGCTCGATCTCGGCGACGACGTCGAGCGGGCGGACGTGCTCGGCGTTCGGGGAATAGCGGGCGGCGAGCTCGCCGAGGCCGTGCAGCAGCGCGAGGTCGGTCTCGATCCGCTCGGCGATGCCGGGCCTGAGCACCTTGACCACGACCTCGCGGCCGTCCGGCAGCGCCGCGGCGTGGACCTGCGCGATCGACGCCGAGGCCAGCGGCTCGAGGTCGAAGCGCGCGTAGAGCTGGTCCACCGGCTTGCCGAGCGCCCGCTCGACCGCGTCGCGCGCCTGCTCGCCCGGGAACGGGGCGACGCGGTCCTGCAGCAGCGCCAGCTCCTCGGCGATGTCCGGCGGCAGCAGGTCGCGCCGGGTCGAGAGGATCTGCCCGAACTTGACGAAGATCGGCCCGAGCTCCTCGAGCGCGCGGCGCAGGCGCTCGCCACGCGTCGCCGAGTCGATTCCGGGCGGCGACGGCGCGACCAGTCCGCGCAGCGGGCGCAGCCAGCCGAACAGCCGGGTCGCGTCGATCAGCTCGTCGAGCCGCCAGCGCAGCAGGATCCGCGCGATGTGGAACAGCCGCGCGAAGCCGCGCACGCGGACGCCGATCCGCTTCACAGCCGCGCCCTCAGGCGATCGACCCGCGCCGCGGCACGCTCGACGTCGTCGCGCAGCGCGTCGACCGCGTCGAGGAAGTCGTCGAGTTCCTCGCGCGCGATCGTCGTGCGCGACTCGGTCTTGAGGTACTCGGCGGTGTCCTCGGCGAGCCGTGCCACGCGCTCGCGCATCGCGCCGACCGCGCCCTGCGCGGCCTTCGCGAGCGGCAGTCCGATCGCGGGACCGAACGCGGCCTCGAAGGCCGCGTCCCAATCCGGCGCGAACTCGCGCGCCAGGCGCTCGAGCCGCCGTGCGAGCTCGGCGTCGCCCTCGATCTCGACCGTGCCCGCCGGCAGCGCGCCTTCCCGGCGCGGCAGCAGCAGGCCGACGAAGCCCGCCAGCGACCCGCGCAGCGCCAGGTCCGGCCGCGCCTCGCCGCCGGCAGGACCCACGCGCAGCCGGCCGTCGCGCACGGTGATCGCGAGCGCGAGGCCCGCGTCGCGCCAGCCGAGCTCGATCCGGCGCCCTTCGAGCGCGCCGAGATCGGTCGGCATCGCCGGATCCAGCGCGACGACGCGGTTGAGCGCGAGTTCCAGCGCCTCGCCGGCGAGCGCGAGCAGGGGATTCGGGGCAGGGTTCGACATGCGCGGCAGTGTATCGGGCGGCCATGCTGAGCCCGCGTGCACGCGCCGGCGCGTCCGGCCCGCGCCACAATCCGCAGTCCCGCCGACGAGAGCCCCGCGATGACGATCTGGAAGAAGCCGACCGACCTCGCCGCGATCCGCCGCGCCGCGCGCGGCACGCTCGACGAGACCCTCGGCATCGAGATCACCGGCTTCACCGACGATTCGATCAGCGGCACCCTGCCGGTCGACGGACGCACGAAGCAACCCTTCGGCCTGCTGCACGGCGGCGCCTCGGTCGCGCTGGCCGAGTCGCTCGGCTCGCTCGGCTGCTACCTGACGCTGCCGGCCGACGGCAGCCGCGGCGTCGGGCTCGAGATCAACGCGAACCACCTGCGCGCGGTGCGCGAGGGCGTCGTCACCGGCACCGCGCGGCCGCTCCACCTCGGCCGCTCGACCCAGGTCTGGGAGATCCGGATTTCGGACGCCGACGGCCGCCTGAGCTGCGTCTCGCGCCTGACGCTGGCGATCGTCCCCGGCGGCCCCGCGTCGGGATGAACGACCGCCACCCCTACGACGCGCTGACGCCGGAGGTCATCCTCGCAAGCGCGGAATCGCTCGGCTTTTGCACCGATGGCCGGCTGCTGGCGCTGCCGAGCTACGAGAACCGGGTCTGGCGGATCGGGATCGACGGCGGAGAGCCGGTGGTCGCGAAGTTCTACCGTCCGGGCCGCTGGAGCGACGCGGCGATCCGCGAGGAGCACGCCTTCGCCCTCGAGCTGGCCGAGGCCGAGGTGCCGGTGGCGCCGCCGATCGCGCGCGACGGCGAGACGCTGCACCGGCATGCCGGCTTCCGCTTCGCGCTGTTCCCGCGCATCGGTGGCCGCGACCCGCAGCTCGACCGGCTGGACACCGCGGAATGGATCGGCCGCGTCGTCGCACGCGTCCACCAGGTCGGCGCCCGCGCGCGCTTCCGGCACCGCGCGACGCTCGACGTCCCGAGCTTCGTCGAGGCGCCGGCACGCGCGGTGCGCGCCAGCAGCCTGCTGCCACGGCATCTCGCGGACCGCCACGCGGCGCTGACCGGCGACATCGCGCGGCGGGTGGTCGCGGCCTTCGCCGCCGTCGAGCCGGCCACGCTGCGCCTCCATGGCGACCTCCACCCGGGCAACCTGCTGTGGCGCGAGGCCGGCCCGCTGCTGGTCGACTTCGACGACTGCGCGACCGGCCCCGCGGTCGCCGACCTGTTCCTGCTGCTGACCGGGGATGAAGCGCAACGAGAGGCGCTGGTCGAAGGCTACGAGACCTTCCGCGCGCTCGATCCGGGCGAGTGGCGACTGGTGACGCCGCTGCGGCTGATGCGTCAGGTCCACTACGCCGGCTGGCTGGCCTCGCGCTGGGACGACCCGGCCTTCCCGCGCGCGTTCCCGTGGGCCGGCGAAGCGCGCTGGTGGGAGGAGCACCTTGACGACCTCGCACGGGCGCTCGATGCGATCGACTGACTCCCGGCGGCGCACCCCGCGTCACGGGCACCTCCCTGCCGACGGGCGCCCGGACTCGACGGCGCTGCGCCACAATCGCACCCCGATGACGGCCGTCCGCGACCCCCTTCGCCCGCTGCGATACCTGTGGCGCCTGCCCTGGCTGGCGGCCCACCTGCTCGTGAGCCTGCCGCTGACGCTGCTCATCGTCACCACCGTCGGCCCGCGCCTCCGGTGGCGCGGCGAGCGGCTCGACCACCGGATGATCCGCGCGTGGTCGGCCGGCCTCGTCCGCGTGTTCGGCTTCCGCGTCGACGCCCGTGGCGAACCGCTGCCCGGCGCCGTGCTGCTGGTCGCAAACCACATCACGTGGATGGACATCGAGATCATCCACGCGCGGCGGATGGCGCACTTCGTCGCCAAGAGCGAGATCGCCGGCTGGCCCGTGGTCGGCTGGCTCACGACCCACGCCGGCACGATCTTCCACCGCCGCGGCGATCCGCGTTCGCTCGAGGCGGTGCAGCGGACGATGATCGAGCGGCTCCGCGACGGTCACGCGGTCGCGGTGTTCCCGGAAGGCACCACCGGCCCGGGTGACCACGTGCGCACCTTCCACGCGCGGATCTTCGCGGTCTGCGAGGCGGCCGGCGTGCCGGCGCAGCCGGTCGGGCTGCGCTTCGTCCGCGACGGGGCGCCCACGACCGACCCGGCCTTCCGCCCCGGCGAGAACTTCC
>PVBP01000130.1 GCA_002995625.1 Lysobacteraceae bacterium
TCAGTGCCCGCTGCGGCGGCAACAGGGTCTCATATTTATGATCCCCAATCCACAATCCGAGAATGATCTCTCTCACATCTTGCGCAAGATCGAGGGTCACCGCCGAAGAGGAAAATTCGATGCAGCGCTCAATATCTGTTCGGCACTCATTGAGACCGAGAAAGCGCGCGCCGCGGGATTGCGCGCTCGAGCTAACGTCTATGCCGACATGCGCCAGCGAGAGCTTGAAGTCGCAGACCGCGAGGCTCTCGTCCTCATCCCGCCCGAGGAGCCGGCTGACTTTTTCGATCTCGGCGTGGCGCTCTGGCGGATAGGCCGACTGAGCGGCGCCGCGGAAGCGTTTACTCGCGGGCTTGAGGTGGGCGAAAGAGAGGACTTCCACTGCTACACCAACGCCACGCGAATTCATTTAGTGGCATTACTGATCTCTCTCGGGCAATTTGAAGAAGCTCGCCAGCAATGCGCCCTCCTACCAGATCACTACGAAGCCTACTTGCCAACGGAAGGCCTGGTTGCAAAAGAAGACCTCGCAGCGAAGCTGACATCACGATTGCGTCGAGGAAAGGGCAGATGAGGCCTATCCGATTCGGCAACATCACCACGCTCACCAGCGGCGCCACGCAGCAGTACCGCTACGACGCGATCCAGCGCCTGACCCGCGTCGACAACGCCAGCCTGCAGCGCATCGACGCCTGAACCTACGACGGCACCGGCAACCGCCTGAGCCGCCAGGCCGGACAAGGACCGGTGTTGACCTTGAGCTATCCACCGACCAGTCACCGCGTCAGCGTCGCCGGCGTCGGTCGCAGCGACGATGCCAACGGCAACACCACCGCGCGGGGGCGAGAGTCTGTTCTACGGCGACCACAACCGGCTGGTGGCGTGGGGTGGCGGGCTCGGCAGCGGAAGTGCCAGCTACCAGCACAACGCGCGCGGCGAGCGGGTCGGGAAGACCAGCCTGATCGGCACCGCCAGCATGATCGGCGAGGAAGTCCCGCCGAACTGCCTCGCCATCGAAGGCCAGAGCGTGCAGACCTTCCTCTACGACGAGTCCGGGCGCCTGATCCGCGACTCCAGCGACCCCTGCGCCGCGCGGCCGACGAACTACGAGTTCGTCTGGCTCGACGACCAGCCGCTCGCGGTCATCGATGCCGACCCCAACCTGCCCTCACCGCAGCTCGTCGGCCACATCACCTCGGACCACCTCCACACCCCGCGCGCCATCAGCAACGCCGCCGGCACCGTCACCTGGACCTGGGCGCCCGTTTCCGGCAACAGCACCAGCGGCGGATCGAACGTCTTCGGCGACGGGCCCGCGCAGGCCTCCGGCGCGCCCTTCAACACCCGCGCCTTCAACCTCCGACTCCCCGGCCAGTACCTCGACGCCGAGTCCGGGCTCCACTACAACTACTTCCGCGACTACGAGCCGGGAACCGGGAGGTACGTGCAGTCCGATCCGATTGGGTTGGAGGGCGGGATCAGCACGTACGGTTACGCGCTGCAGAATCCGGGGCGGTTCGTGGATCCGACGGGCGAGGCTGCCGCCGCTGTCGCACTTTGCTTCATCCCGGGGATTGGTCAGGTTTCATGTGCAGCCGCCGCCGCTGGAACACTGGCGGCCGGTGGGCTCTGCTACGCCACCGGCACTTGCCAGGCGATGACAAACCGACTCCGAGACGCAGTCCAGCCCAGAGACGAGGCGAACTGCGAAGACGAAGATGTGGATGACTGCAAAGATGTGGCCAGCGACTGGGAGTTGAAACAAGCTGACATAGACGCGCATGCCGAGAAGAAAGGACTCGGCAGCGTCCGCCTCTTCGAGATATGTAAGTGCAAGAGTGGTGGGTTCGCCGTGAAGCGCAAGGGATGTCAGGGCCCAATCATCTACCGCCTATGAACACAGAAAACAAAGCGAACGAAGATGGCCGCTTTCTCGCCGCCGAGGTTTCCGTGGACCATGTGACCATGAGCTCAATGGAAATCGAGCGCATTCTTGGCCTGAGCCCGGATGAACGATGGGACGCTGGTGAGACATTTAGGCATGGATCCACGAATCGCCGGCCGGAGCAACGGTACAGATTCTCCAGATGGGCTGTTACCGAGCGGGCTGCCTCAATTGCTTATCTTGACGAAGCTGTCGCGAATCTGATCAAGAGGATTCGCCCAATACAGAGTCGGTTCGAGGAATTGCCTCGCGACTCGTCAGTAGCGCTAACTCTCTACGTAACAGAAATAAACACTGTGCTGAGCTTTGGGTTCGACTCGGAGACGGTTCGCTTTATGGCTGCCATTGAAGCGAGCATCGAAATCAGTCTCGTAACAACTCCCGACAGAGACGAGAGCACTTGACGCGAAAGTGCAACTTGATTCAGGTCCGTGTCCGCGACGGCACTGGCAATGCCACCTGCACCAGCGGCAACCGCATCGAGTACACGCTTGACGCGGCCGGCAACCGCACGATCGAGCGCACCTTCGACAGCTCCGGGGTGCTGCGTCGTCGGCTTGCGCGCCAGTTCGATGCGCTGGGGCGTCTCGACAAGTCTCGCGATGCGCTCGATGCCGCTGGCAACCCGCTGGCCGGTGCCGCGATCCTTGACCCCGCCGCCGGGCGCCTGACCGCTGATACCGACTACGACCCGAACGGCAATCCGACCATCGTGCTGGATGGCCGCAACGTGCGCACGGACAGCGTCTACGACCCCCTGAACCGCCTGATCTCGACCATCCAGGACTACGGCGGCAACGACCCGGGCACCGCCAACGCCACCACGCAGTACACCTACGACGCCCGCGACAACCTGCGCACGGTCACCGACCCCAAGGGTCTCGTCACCAGCTACGTCTACGATGGCCTGAATAACCAGACCTCGCTCATCAGCCCCGACACCGGCACCACGAGCTTCACCCACGACGCCGCCGGCAACGTCCTCACCCGCACCGATGCACGCGGCGTCATCGCAACGATGGCCTATGACGCGCTGAACCGCCTCGTGTCGGTCAGCTATCCGACTGCTGCGCAGAACCTGACCTATAACTATGACGTGGTCCAACCTGACTGCATGACGGGCGAGACCTTCGCCATTGGCCGCCTGACCCGTTTCACCGACGAATCGGGGGAGACGCGCCTTTGCTTCGATCGCCGTGGGAACCTAGTGCGCAAGACCCAGGTGACGGAGGGCCAGACCTTCACAGTGCGGTATGCCTACACGGTCGCGGACCGGGTCCAGCGGATCGTCTACCCCTCGGGGGTTGAGGTGCGCTACACGCATGACGCCTCGGGACGCCCCGATTCGGTGGACTGGCGCCCGTCAGCGAACGCGAGCTGGCAGCCACTGGTGTCGAGCGTCACCTGGCTGCCGTTCGGCCCGGCGCGTGAAATCACCTATCCGCATCGGACGCAGACGCGCCGCTACGACCTCAACCATGCGATCGACGCGATCTATGCTACCGGCGGCCTGACACTGGACTTCGCGGTCGACGTGCTTGGCAATCCGACGGCGGTGGCCACGAGCCTCGGCGGG
>PVBP01000131.1 GCA_002995625.1 Lysobacteraceae bacterium
CTGCCGGGTTAATAACTGCTATTCGACCGCAAGGTGACGTGTAGCAACGACGCGTAGCGCCCGACCGGAGCACAATGGGACTTCGGAAGGGTCTGGTCCATCAGACACTTGCAGCACTCCGTTGGTCCCCTTTGGACGGATAACGCCGGTCCTTCGCGTGCCGCCTACGGCTTCGGCGGGGTCCCGCGTGCATCCGGGCCGACGTGGCCGCGGCAATCGATCCTCGAACGCGAATGCGGTTGTCGCTCGGGTCCGACCGACCCCCGGCACGGCCAGCCCCGAGGCGAGGACGCAACCCTACTCTCGGCGACGCGCGACGACAAGCCATTCGCCTGGGGGACGGGGCGGCCACTCGTCGGTATACGGGTCATCCCAGCCGGTCGTGACGGCCACGCTGGGCGGATGGCGTGAAAGCCGCGCCCAGGGGCCTTAGGACGACTGGCTCGCGTCGCTTGGTGCCTGAACTGCGACGCGAATGGCCGATACCGGAGCGGTACGGTATCCCTGCCGCGATCGCGCGGGGCGTCGGCGTCGCGGCGCGGCGTGCGGAGCAGGGTCGAGCCTCCGCCTGCAACGGGTCCTCGGCGACGTGTCGGCGCGGCCGGTGCCGGTATGACGACGGGACCGCATCGTGTCCCAGCCGAAGGCCGATGCGAAATCGGTTTTCGGCGGGTTCCGATCGCGGCGGGCATCGCGCCGGGCCGCGATCGGGTATTGGGCCCTCGATCAGGGCTTGATCGCGGCCTGGTGCGCGGCCAGCGCGGCCGGGAGGCCGTCGAGCAGCGCGGCGCCGTTCGGGACGGTGATGCTGGAGCCGGCGAAATCATCGCCGATCGGCTGGACGCGGCCGCCGAGGCAGTTGCCGAGGAAGGATTCGGCGACGGCGTTGAAGGCGAGGCGGTTCTGCGGGCGCGCGAAGCCGTGGCCTTCGTCCGGGAACAGCACGTAGGTCACTGGGATCGACTTCGCTTCCATCGCCCGGACGATCTGGTCGGATTCGGCCTGCTTGACGCGCGGGTCGTTGGCGCCCTGGCCGATCAGCAGCGGGCGCTGGATGCGGTCGATGAAGTTGAGCGGCGAGCGCTCCTCGAGCAGGGCGCGGCCTTCGGCGGTCTCGGGGTCGCCGACGCGGGTCGCGAACTGGCGCTTGATCGGCTCCCAGTACGGCGGGATCGAGGCCAGCAGCGTGTTGAGGTTCGACGGGCCGACGATGCTGACGCCGCAGGCGAAGTCGGTCGGGGTGAAGGTGACGCCGGCGAGCGCCGCGTAGCCGCCGTAGCTGCCGCCCATGATCGCGACCTTGTCCCGCTGCGCGATGCCCTGCGCGACCGCCCAGGCGACGCCGTCGAGCAGGTCGTCGTGCATCTTGCGGCCCCACTCGAGATCACCGGCGTTCACGAAGGCCTTGCCGAATCCGGTCGAGCCGCGGAAGTTGACCGCTAGCGTCGCGTAGCCGCGGTTCGCGAACCACTGGTGCTGGGGGTTCAGGCCATAGAAGTCGCGCGCCCATGGGCCGCCGTGGACCAGCAGCACCATCGGCACCGGGCGGTCGGGCCTGCCGTCGCCGTCGGGGTCGGAGCCGGTCGGCAGCGTGTAGTAACTCGGCATCACGAGACCGTCGCGGGTCGGGATCTCGACCGGCCACATCGTCGCGAGCGGCTTGCCCTCGAGCTCGGGCCGGGTGTTGAACCAGAACGTGATCTCGCCGGCGTCGCGGTCGTAGATGTGGAACGTGGTCGGCGCGTCGGAGCGCGAGACCGCGACGATCCAGGTGCGGTCGTCGAGCGTGCGCGAGGCGACGCCGAACTCGCCGTCGCCGGCGAGCGCGCGCAGGCGCGCGAGGTCGGCCTCGATCTCGGGGTCGAGCGCGACCCAGTTCGAGCGCAGGTACGTGGCCGAGGTCGCCTGCACGACGCCGGTCATCGGGTGCGACAGCGTGCCGGTGACGTCGGCCCGCGCGTCCTCGCGCAGCAGCGTGCGCTCGCCGGTGCGCAGGTCGATCGCGAACAGCGCGCCGGTGTTTCGCCCGCGCGAGTCGAGCATATAGAGCGTGTTGCCATCGAAGCTGAAGCCGGCCGGCGCCGTGGTCAGCGCGTCCTCCTGCGGGATCTTCGTCCAGCTCTCCCACGCGGTGCCGAAGCGCCGGAACCACTCGCTGCCGCCGTCGCGGGTCTGGATGCCGGCGAAGCGCAGGATGAAGTTGTCATCGACCAGGAACGACACGAAGCGGTCGTTCTCGAAGGTCCGTTCGGATTCTCCGGAGCGGATGTCGACCCGATACAGGTCGAAGAGCCGCGGGTCGCGCTGGTTGTGGCTGATCACGACCTCGCCTGGCCAGCGACGACTCAGCGCCGCGATCGACGCGCGCGCGCCCTTCGGGCTCAGTTCCTGGGTGGTGCCGGTGACGAGGCTGGTCGCGAACACCTGGAAGTTCTCGTCGCCGCCGACGTCCTGGGCGTAGAGGATGTGGTTGTTCGTGTACGCGAACGAGAAGCCGCGGATGCCGCGGTTGCGGTCGTTCGTGACCGGGCGCGCGTCGGCCGGGTTGTCGCGCGGCGCGACCCAGACGTTCAGCACGCCGTCGCGCGGCGCGATGAAGCCGAGCCAGCGGCCATCGGGGCTGATCTGCCCGGACGTGCGGGTCGGATTGCCGAACAGCGCCTCGCGGTCGATCAGCGGTACCGCGCCCTTGGGGGCGGCGGCTGGCGTCTCGGTGCCGGGACGGGTCACGTCGGTCGCGCACCCGGCCAGCGCCAGGACGGCCGAGAGCGCGAGGGTGTGCCAGGGTCGGTTCGCCATCTCAGTGCTCCTGGTGGGGAAGCCCGGAAGCCTACTCCGCTGGCCGGATGGCGCCTATGCCAACGGTCATGGGCAGCGCGCGGGGCAGACGGTTCGGAACGACTGCATGCCCGGCGAATCGCGACCTGCGGTCGCTCCTACGGATGAAACATGGTTCTGTGGTAGGAGCGAGCGAAGCTCGCGATCCCGAGGCAACTCGGAGGCGCGCCGTCCACCGCATGCCGCGCCGTTCGCGACCTGCGGTCGCTCCTACGGATGAAACATGGTTCTGTGGTAGGAGCGAGCGAAGCTCGCGATCCCGAGGCAACTCGAGGCGCGCCGCCCACCGCATGCCGCGCCGTTCGCGACCTGCGGTCGCTCCTACGGATGAAACATGGTTCTGTGGTAGGAGCGAGCGAAGCTCGCGATCCCGAGGCAACTCGGAGGCGCGCTGCCCACCGCATGCCGCGCCGTTCGCGACCTGCGGTCGCTCCTCCGTGCGAATCCGGGTCCGTCGTCAGAACCGCGCGAGCAGCCACGCCCATGCGGGGATCGTCAGCGCCGAGAGCACGATGCCGTAGCCGACCAGCGCCGCGGCCAGTCGCGGCGCGAGGCCGGCGGCCGCGGCCAGCGCCATCGCGGTGATCATCGTCGGCATCGCGCTCTCGAGGACCGCGACGTCGAAGGCGATGCCGTCGAGGCCGAGCAGCCATGCGATCGGCCACGCCATCGCCGGCAGCAG
>PVBP01000132.1 GCA_002995625.1 Lysobacteraceae bacterium
CGTCCGGATCCTGGGCTCGCTCAATCCGGACGCCGCGACGGTCAACACGTTCTCGCTCGGCCCCGCGGGCCCGGGCGGCTCAGGCGGCCCGGCCGCGCCCGCGGGCAATCCCGGATCTGCCGGCTCGGCCGGAGCGACCGCGTCGGTCGTCCTGCTCTGAGCCGCGCCACCGTCGGCCCGCGACGACGCGCCGGCGCCATCGGGCTTGCGTGCGGCAGGTGCGACCGACCGGCCCGACGGGCCGCGCGAGCGGCAAGGCCCCGCGCGGCTCGATGCGCCGATTGCGCCAATCCGTTCGGCGCCGATCGACCCGGGAACGCCGTGGGCATGACGCCCGGCGGCGGATTCATCCCATCCGGATGAACGCGAGCTTGTTGCCGTCGAGGTCGCGGCCGTAGGCGGCGTAGAAGCCCGGGAAACGCTCGCCGGGCGCGCCTTCGTCGCGGCCACCGAGCTCGAGCAGCTTGCCGTGGAGCGCATCGACCGTCGCGCGGTCGGGACACGTCAGCGCGATCATCGTGCCGTTGCCGACGGTTGCCGGCTGGCCGTCGTATGGCGTCAGCACGCCGAACATCGGCTGGCCGGCCCCGGCGCTCCACAGGTGGCCACGCGGGAAGCTCATCGCACGCCTGGCGCCGAGGAGGCCCAGCAGGCCGTCGTAGAACGCGGTGGCGCGGTCGAGGTCGTTGGTGCCGAGCGTGGTGTAGCCGATCATCGCGGTGTCCCGTGGGGTGCGGAGTGCGATTGTAGGTGGCCCGCGCGATCGCGACCCGGGACGGGTGCCCGGGGATCCGGCCGTCACGGCGGTCCGCCCGGCCGTCGTGATAGCCTCGCGGCGCTTGCGGGAGAGTCCGCGAACGCCGTCCAGAGCGTCCTTCTCGAGGACACCGGATCGCGACGCGGCGCCGAAGGAGCAACCGCCCCGGAATCTCTCAGGCCCCAGGGACCGCAGGCCCGCGACACGCATCTGGAAAGTGACGCCCGCACCCGTGCGGCGCGCCCGCCGACGGAGTAACGCTCTCAGGCGAATCGACAGATGGGGCGCTTTCCGCCGGACCGTCCGGCCCTCGGGAGCGCCTGCATGTCCGAACGAAACCTGTCGTCGCCGCGATTCGCGCCGGCCCGCCAGTTGCTGCCGTCCGTTCCGAGTCCGCGCCCGCGCGCCGCGCCGCGCGCGGCGTGCGGTCCGTCCCGTTTCCCACTCCCTCCGTCCCCCGAGCCGAGCCCATGACCGAGCCCGTCGCCCTGCGCGTCCCGCATCTCAACCGCGATTTCGCCAGCCGCCACATCGGCCCGTCGCCGCAGGAGGTCGCGCACATGCTGCGCGTGATCGGCGCCGACTCGGTCGAGCAGTTGATCGCGCAGACGATCCCGGCCGCGATCCGGGCCAGCGGGCCGCTCGGTGTCGGCCCCGCGCTCAGCGAGACCGAGGCGCTCGCGCGCCTGCGCGAGATCGCCGCGATGAACGAGGTGCGCACCTCGCTGATCGGGCAGGGCTACCACGGCACGATCCTGCCGCCGGTCATCCAGCGCAACATCCTCGAGAACCCCGCGTGGTACACGGCCTACACGCCGTACCAGCCCGAGATCAGCCAGGGCCGGCTCGAGGCGCTGCTGAACTACCAGACGATGGTCGCCGAGCTGACCGGCCTCGACGTCGCGAACGCCTCGCTGCTCGACGAGGCGACCGCGGCGGCCGAAGCGATGGCGGTGGCGAAGCGCGCGGCGAAGTCGAAGGCCAAGGCCTTCTTCGTCGACGCCGACTGCCACCCGCAGACCATCGCGGTGATCCGCACCCGCGCCGAGCCGCTCGGCTGGGACGTGATCGTCGGCGATCCCGCGACCGACCTCGACCCGACCGCGGTGTTCGGCGCGCTGTTCCAGTATCCGGGCTCGTCCGGCGAGATCCGCGACCCGCGCGCCGCGATCGCGGCGCTGAAGGCCGCCGGCGCGATCGCGGTGGTCGCGGCCGACCCGCTCGCGCTCGCATTGCTGACGCCGCCGGGCGAGCTCGGCGCCGACATCGCGATCGGCTCGACCCAGCGCTTCGGCGTGCCGATGGGCTACGGCGGCCCGCACGCCGCGTACATGGCGGTGCGCGATGCGTTGAAGCGCCTGATCCCCGGCCGGCTGATCGGCGTCTCGATCGACGCGCGCGGCGCGCCGGCGCTGCGGCTCGCGCTGCAGACGCGCGAGCAGCACATCCGCCGCGAGAAGGCGACCAGCAACATCTGCACCGCGCAGGTGCTGCTCGCGGTGATCGCGTCGATGTACGCGGTCTACCACGGCCCGGCCGGCATCACCGCGATCGCGACCGACGTCGCGCGCCGCACCGCGGCGCTGCGCGCGGGCCTGTCGAAGCTCGGCTTCGCGATCGACAACCGCCACCAGTTCGACACGCTGACGGTGCGTGCCGGCGAGCGTCGCGGCGAGATCCTCGCGCGCGCCGATGCCGAGCGGATCAACTTCCGCCTCGTCGGCGGCGACCGGATCGGCATCAGCCTCGACGAGACCACGACCCCGGCGATCGTCGAGGCCGTGCTGCGCTGCTTCGGCGGCGCGCTCGACTACGCGGCGGTCGAGGCGCTCGCCGCGGACGGGCTGCCGGCCGCGCTGCGCCGCCAGGGCCCGTGCCTGCGCCACCCGATCTTCGAGCAGCACCATTCGGAGACCGAGCTGTTGCGCTACATGCGCAAGCTCGCCGACCGCGACCTCGCGCTCGACCGCGCGATGATCCCGCTCGGCTCGTGCACGATGAAGCTCAACGCCACCACCGAGATGATCCCGGTCACGTGGCCCGAGTTCGGCCAGCTGCACCCGTTCGCGCCGCGCGACCAGGCGCGCGGCTATCAGGTGCTGTTCGAGGAACTCTCGCGCTGGCTCGCCGACATCACCGGCTACGACGCGATCTCGCTGCAGCCGAACTCGGGCGCGCAGGGCGAGTACGCCGGCCTGCTCGCGATCCGCGCCTACCACCGCGCGCGCGGCGAGGGCCACCGCAACGTCTGCCTGATTCCGTCGTCGGCGCACGGCACCAACCCGGCGTCGGCGCAGATGGTCGGCATGGAGGTCGTCGTGGTCGACTGCGACCGCGACGGCAACGTCGATCTCGCCGACCTCACCGCGAAGGCCGAGAAGCACTCGGCGAACCTCGCCGCGCTGATGGTCACCTATCCGTCGACCCACGGCGTGTTCGAGGAGGAGATCCGCGCGATCTGCGACGTGATCCACCAGCACGGCGGCCAGGTCTACATGGACGGCGCGAACATGAACGCGCAGGTCGGCCTGTCGAAGCCGGGCGCGTTCGGCGCGGACGTCTCGCACCTCAACCTGCACAAGACCTTCTGCATCCCGCACGGCGGCGGCGGCCCGGGCATGGGCCCGATCGGCGTCAAGGCGCACCTCGCGCCGTTCCTGCCGGGTCACCCCGAGCTCGATGGCGGCACGGCGCCAGTCGGTCCGGTCTCGGCCGCGCCGTTCGGCTCGGCGTCGATCCTGCCGATCAGCCACGCCTACA
>PVBP01000133.1 GCA_002995625.1 Lysobacteraceae bacterium
CGAGGCTCGGAGTGGTGAAAAATGAAGCAAACCGGGTGGACGCCCGGCCGAGAACCGTCTGGCGGTCGTCAAGCGACTCGACCCGACGGGTAAGGGGCACTATCGGTCAGTTGGTCAGAGGTTCCCTAGAACGCCCTCGGCCTCATCGTGAGCCTCACTTCCGGAGCGCGGCGCGCCGCCGCGCTCCGGGTTCCAAGCGAGTGTAGAAAAGCCCCTGGCCGCATGTCCATCGGCCAGGGAAAGACTGAGGACCACGGCGCCGTATCAGAACGACCAGCGAACGCCGAGTCCAATCCGCGCATCGCGGAGCCCGTCGCGGGTGCCTTCGACGACACCCTCGGCGTACCACTGCCAGCCGTCGCGCTCCGGGCTCCAATAGCCGAGTCCGGCGCGATAGACACTCGACGGCAGCCGCTGCCCATCGACCGTGAAGGTCACGGCCGGTGCGCCGGCGAACGTCGCCTCGAAGGCCGGATTGCGACCGCTCAGCGCGAATCGGCCGCCGACGAATCCGCGCCAGGCCGAGCCGTCCGTGCCCGAGAGGTCGATGCGGAGCCCCGCCTCGCCATAAGTCGCGACATGCGTGTCCGCGCGGGCCGAGAGCCCGAGGCCACCCGCGCCCTGCTCGGCGAAGGCGCCCTGGCGATGGCGCAGCACGCCGTAGCCGACGTAGGGCACGAAGCCCGGCGCGACTTCGTGGCCGACCTCAAGGCGCAGGTGCGTCACCCGGTCACGTCGATCCACACGGACCGACTGGCGCCCTTGCGCCCCGAGATCGAGGGTCCGCTCGGTCTCGACCGACAGGCGATCCAGCCCGACGGCCGCCGAGACATAGGTCGAACCCGACTGCGCGATCGCGTAACCAGCGAGGCCGGTGCGACGGGTCTTGGCCTCGCCGGCGAGATCATCGAGATCGCCCGAGCCACGACTCTTCGAAAGCGCCCCGCCGAGGCGGACGTCCTCGGCGATCGCGAGGTCGCCGCCCACGATCGCGCCATGGCCGTTGAGATCGGCGTCGGCGTAGTCGTCCGAACGGAGCGTCCCGCGTCGGCCGTAGACCTGGAACCAGCCCTGCGGCTCGTCGCCCGCGCGACGGGCATCGAAGGCCCGGTCCGCGACGATCTGCGCGTCGCCTTGCGCGTGCTCGATCGCGATCGCGCGCGTCGTGCCATGGACCTCGCCCGCCAGCGAGGCCAGCGAGGTCCGGGCCGCAGCCTCGTCCGGAGCGGCCGCGATCGAATAGGCGGCCTCGCGCAGCGCCGCATTGCCGACGCCCGTCTCCAGCCAGTCGAGCAGCGCGTCCATGCGCGCCGCGCCCGCGACCACCGCGCCGCGCTCGCCCTGCGCCTTGGCGGCAGCCGCCGCGCTCTGGCGAACGAGGCTCGCGAGCACCTCGGTGTTCGTGTACTGGAGCCCGCTGACCGAGTAGAAGAAGCCAGAGCCCACGGTCACGCCTGCGAAGCGCCCGTTGATGACCCCGGCCCATAGCACCCGCTCGGTGTCGCGGACCTGGTACTGCGGATTGGTCGGCGCGAGCAGCCGCAGCGTGCCATCGAGAT
This sequence comes from Lysobacteraceae bacterium, assembly GCA_002995625.1. Taxonomy (GTDB): domain Bacteria; phylum Pseudomonadota; class Gammaproteobacteria; order Xanthomonadales; family Ahniellaceae; genus UDEA-SF1. The sequence goes on from PVBP01000133.1 coordinate 1,560, forward strand.
TCGCCGCGCCTCCGACCTCGAGGCCGCGGCCGACCTCGATCGCGGTCGTGCTGCCCGGCAGCGCGGTATAGGCCCCGCCAATCCGGCCGCCAAAGCTCGAGAACGTCCCGCCATTGCGGACGTCGCCCGCGATCCGGCCCGAGAGGCCAAGATGGCCGCCCTGGATGTCGGTGAGCCCCGCGTAGCTGTTGTTGCCGGCCAGGCGAAGCTGGCCGACGCCCCGCACCGTCAGGCTGCCAGGACCCCGGATGTCGTGATGGAACGTCCAGGAGCCCTCGCGATCGACGTTCGCGACGAACTCGTCGAGGAACTGCATCGGTCCTCGCACCGCGCGTTCGGCGTTGACGAGCCCCCAGCCGTAGACCTCATCGACGCCCGGATCGCCGATGTCGGTCGCGGTCGTGCGCAGCACGGTCGAGAGGTTGCGCCCTCTCATCCAGGGATAGGCCGAGTTCACGAGCGCGGCGACGCCAGAGACGATCGCGACCGAATGCGAGGTGCCAGTGACCCAAGAGGCCGTGTTGTTCGGCCCGGCGCTCGGGATCACGTAGGGCGCAGCAAGGCACCACTCGGCCGTCACCATGCAGTGCGACGCCGCGATGCCTGACACATTGCCCTGCGCGTCGAGATTGACGCCGACCACCGCGAGGATGTTCCCGATGAACTCGCGGTGGTAGTACGGCACGCCCGCGAACATGTTGATGCTTTGCTCCTGGCCATTGCCGCCGCCATGCAGCAGCAGCATGTCGCCTTCGAGCGCCGGCAAGACGACGGGACGCATGTCCCGGACGATCTCGCCGAACTGATTCTCCCAAAAGCGCGTCTGTCCGCCGAAGCTGTGGTTGACGATCGTGATGCCCCGGCTGCGCAGCCATTCGTAGGTTTGTAGCGTGAACCCACCGCACAGCTCAACGCCGTTTGGCGACGTGTTACTCTCGACGATTGCGCAGTAGCGCAGCCATTCGAGCGTCGCACCGGGCGCGACTCCGCCATAGAAGTCGCCGCGCGCGCGGCCGACGATCGTCATCGCGACGCGATGGCCGTGATCGGTGTCGGCGCCCGAGGCGATGCGAGGCGTCGTCAGATCGTCCCGGCGCGTGTAGACGTAGCGCCCCTGATAGACGTCATAGCCGTCGAGATCTGGCCGCGGCGCGCCATCGAGGAATCCAATCCGGATGCCTTGGCCCGTGATGCCCTGCGCGTGCGCCCGATCCGCGCGGATCGGCACCAGCAGATTGTCGCGCGCATCCCGATACCGCGGCAGGCACGCGCCAGGCTGCCCGAAGTTGCGCGCCTCGGGGTCCTGACACGCCGGCGGCGAGCAGTGCGGTCGCGACCGCGACCGCAAGCACGGTTGGCCGCAAGGTGGAGATGGACATCGAAACGTCGTGCTGCATGGCTTTTGAGATCATCGTCTCGCCGGTCAATCCGGCATCGCCCGTTGTATCACGCGTCCGAGCGAGCTCCAAAATCGAAGCCCGCCGCGCTGAGCGGGGCGGGCTCTCGGGTCGATCCCCGCGTGCGCGGGGGAGACTTCGAGCGGCTGTCCGAGCTGGAGCGGTTCCAGGGTCGATCCCCGCGTGTGCGGGGGAGACACAAATCTCGTTGTGTGGGTGTCAGGCTTTTACGGTCGATCCCCGCGTGCGCGGGGGAGACGATGCAGTCGATGCGATGACGCCCGAGGGTTGAGGTCGATCCCCGCGTGCGCGGGGGAGACCATCGCAGATGACGTTGCTTTTAACAAAGATCAGGTCGATCCCCGCGTGCGCGGGGGAGACGCGGACGTGGCGGTGCTGATCGGCGGAAGCGACGGTCGATCCCCGCGTGCGCGGGGGAGACTCGGCGTCGCGCAGCTCGCGATACTTCGCGTAGGGTCGATCCCCGCGTGCGCGGGGGAGACCCAGCAAGGTCCGATTCGTCGTACTG
>PVBP01000134.1 GCA_002995625.1 Lysobacteraceae bacterium
TGCGCTTTCGACTACGGTGATGCGCCATCGAGTTACGGAGTGGCGCTGGCGGCGAACGGTCCTCGGCATGTACTGGGGGGTCGTGCGTTGTTCATTGGCGCGATTCCGGACGGTGAGTCTGACGGTGTGGCGAGCACGGCGGCGAACTCTGACGAGGCGACGAACGGGGATGAGGCTGCGGCGGATTCGTTGCCGTTCGGGATTCCGACGTACTTGCCGCAGGGTGGGCAGGTGTGTGACGCGAGTGCGGGTGGAGGGGGCACGTACACGACGCCGCCGCCGCCTGGGCTGGGTCCGAACGAGCCTGGTCAGTACTGCCTGGTGGTCGACGTGACCAACACTTCGGGGTCGTCGGCGTCGCTGGTGGGTTGGATCGACTTCAACGGCAACGGGACGTTTGATGCGGGCGAGCGGTCGAACGCGGTGTTGGGGAGTGCGACGGCGGGTACGTTCGTTGGCGGCAATTTGCCGACGGGAGTGACGAACGGCCAGCGGATCCTGGTGTGGACGAACGTGGCGCCGGCGGCGCCGGGCACGCTGACGGCTGGGCAGACCTATCTTCGGCTGCGGCTGTCGACGGACGCTGCGTTCACGGGCGGATCGGCGAACCCGTCGCCGCTGGGTCTGGCGTCGGATGGCGAGGTGGAGGATCACGTGGTGGTGGCGAACACGCTGCCGGTGACGCTGGCGCACGTGGACGTGCGACGTGCGGATTCCGGGTCGCTGCTGGTGCGCTGGACGACGGCGACGGAGGCGGGCACGCGGGGCTTCCGGGTGCTGCAGCAGCAGCCGGATCGGCGGTTGGCGTCGTTGACGGAGCGACTGGTGCCGAGCGCGGTGATGACATCGACGCGGCCGAGCGACTACGAGGCGCGGGTGTCGACGACGACGGATGGACCGATCTACGTCGAGGAGGTGTCGGTCGGGGGCAAGGTGGAGCGTTTTGGTCCGTACCAGGTGGGGACGAGTACGGGTGCGCGGCCGCAGTTGGTGGCGGTGCCGTGGGGGCAGGCGCGTTCGGAGCGTCGTTCGCACGAGCCGGTGGAGGATGCGGCGCGTCGTTCGCGCGCATCGGAGCGCGGTCTGGCGCCGGCGGCGGAGGTTCTGGTGTCGAAGACGGGCTGGCAGCGGGTGTCGGTCTCTGATCTGTCTGCGGTGGGCGTGGATTTTGCGGGTCGTCCGGTGTCCGGGCTTCGCCTGAGCCACGGCGGGACGGTGGTGCCGTTCCGGGTGGCGGGTGGTGGATCGACGCTGTCGGCGTCGAGCGTGCTTGAGTTCTGGGGCGAGGCGGTGACGGGGAGTCTGTACACGTCGACGCGGCCGTATGTGCTGGAAGTGGCGTCGGGTGGTCGGGCGTGGATGGTCGAGGACGGGACGCCACAGGCGGGCCCGGCGGCGACGGTGTGGCGGACGGAGCGTTCGCTGGACGAAGACCGGTACTACAGCGTGACGGCCCCGAACGGGGATCCGTGGTATTTCGACGTGATCACGCGCAATGGCTCGTCGCAGGCGGGCAGCCAGTGGACGCTGGACCTGCCGGGCGCCGATTCGTCGGCTGCGGGTCGGGTGCATCTGGAGTTGTGGGGAGGCGTCGGGATCCCGGAACTGGCGGAGGATCATCGCTATCGGCTGAGCATCAACGGCAGCGTGGTTGGCGAGGGCGGTTTCGACGGGGTGATGTCGCATGAGCGGTGGTTCGACGTTCCTGCGGGGGTGTTGCGCGCGGGAGCGAACACGGTGCGGCTGGATCTGATCGACACGGGCGACGGTTTCGACCGGGTGTTCGTGGAGCGGATTACGGTGTGGCACACGGCGTCGCTGTCGGCGACATCGGGTCGTGTGGAGGTGCCGGAAGGCGCGTTCGTCGGGGTTCCTGAGCGGGTGTTTGCCGGGGCCTTCGAGGAGGAGGCGGAGGCGCCGCTGGCGTGCGGTCTGGGCTGCGAGCAGATCGAGGTTCGAGGGTTTGGCTCGCCTGATCTTGTGGCGTTGCGGATGACGTCGACGGGTCCGGTAGAGCTGTCGGGCGTGGTGGCGACGCCGGCGGCGGGTGGTGGCTACGTGGCGCGGGTGCGCTCGGCGGCCCACGGGCTGGGTGGAGGCGACGGCGGCCCGGAGGCGGGCGGTCTGGTGCTGGTCGAGCGCGCGCGGGCGGAGGTGCCTGGGTTGCGTCCGGCGCTGGCGTTGCCGCATCCGATGTCGGGTGGCGCGGCGGATCTGCTGGTGGTCTCGAGCGCGCGGTTTGCGGGTTTGGTCGGCGGTCTGGTGTCGGCGCGTCAGGCGGAAGGTCTGACGGCGCGGGTGGTGACGGTGGACCAGGTGTATGCGGCGTACAGCGGCGGCATCGTGGATCCGGAGGCGATCCGCCGGTTCGTGGGCGAGGCGCGCCAGCAGTTGGGGACGCGGTATGTGCTGCTGGTGGGTGGCGACACTTACGACTACTTCGACCGGTTGGGTCTGGGCAGCGTGAGCGATGTGCCGACGCTGTACCGGAAGACGCACGAGTACGTGAGCTTCGCGCCGGCGGATCCGGCGTTCGGCGACGTCGACGGTGATGGTCGTTCGGAGGTGGCGGTGGGTCGGCTGCCGGCGCGGACGTCGTCGGAGCTGTCGGCGTTGCTGGCGAAGGTGCTGTCGCCGTTGCCGGCGGATCCGTACACGGCGCTGTTCGTGGCCGAGCGCGCGAACGCGGCGGAAGGGATCGATTACGCCTCGGAGCTGGAGGCGCTGATCGCGGGTCTTGGGTCGTCATGGCAGGGCGGGGTGGGCCGGGTTTACCTGGACACGTACGCGAACACGGCGGTGGGGACGGCGGCGGCGCGGAGCGAGTTCGTGTCGCAGGTGAACGCGGGTCGGAACTGGGTGAGTTATTACGGTCATGCGTCGCCGGCGACGTGGTCGCGGGAGACGCTGCTGGATGCGGAGGATCTTCCGGGTCTGCTGGACAACGCGGGTCGCTGGCCGGTGGTGTCGGAGTTCGGCTGCTGGGGTGGTTACTTCGTGGAGCCGACGTACACGACGCTGGCGCATGCGTGGTTGCTGACGGCGAACCGTGGTGCACGGGCGATGCTGGCGTCGACGTCGCTGACGGAGTCGTCGAGCGACCGGGTGATCGCGGAGGCGCTGGTGCCGCAGGTGTCGACGCCCGGGATCCGGCTGGGCGATGCGCTGCTGAACGCGCAGCATGCCGTGCACGGACGCTGGCCGGAGCGTTCGGACGTGATCACGGGGATGACGCTGCTGGGCGACCCCTCGGCGCGGCTGACGCCACCCAACTGAGGCCGCCCCAAAAGGGTCGCCAATGCGACACCATCCACCGGGGGCCTCACGGCCCCCGGTGCGTTTCCGGCGC
>PVBP01000135.1 GCA_002995625.1 Lysobacteraceae bacterium
TTTAGAATGGCTATCGAAGGGTCGAATCTGGGGTCGTCGGGCTTCGATCCGAGGCCCGTCCTGGCCGCGCTCGGCAGCGGTCCCGGGGTCTATCGGATGCTCGATGCGGAGAACGCCGTTCTGTACGTCGGCAAGGCGTCGAACCTGAAGAAGCGGGTCGCGAGCTACTTCAACCGGCCGCAGCTCGAGCCCCGGCTGATGGCGATGGTCTCGCGGATCCGCGCGATCGAGACCACCGTGACCCGCACCGAGAGCGAGGCGCTGCTGCTCGAGGCGGAGCTGATCAAGTCGCTGAAGCCCCGCTACAACGTCCTGCTGCGGGACGACAAGAGCTTTCCGTACATCGTCCTGACGCTCTCCCATCGTTTCCCGAGACTGGGCTTCCATCGCGGCCAGAAGGCATCGGGAGAACGCTACTTCGGTCCGTTTCCGAGCGCGGGTGCGGTCCGGGAGACGCTGAACCTGATGCAGAAGCTGTTCCGCGTGCGTCAGTGCGAGGACAGCTACTTCCGCGCGCGTTCGCGGCCCTGCCTGCAGCACCAGATCGGCCGCTGCACGGCGCCGTGCGTCGGTCTGATCGACGAGGCCGACTATGCGCGCGACGTGCGGATGGCGACCCTGTTTCTCGAAGGGCGCTCGGACCGCGTGGTCGACGAACTCGCGGCCGCGATGGATGCCGCGAGCGCGACGCTCGAGTTCGAGCGCGCGGCGGCCCTGCGCGACCGGATCCAGGCGGTGCGCAGCGTCCAGGCCAGCCAGTCCGTGGTCGACGCCGAGGACGATGCCGACGTGGTCGGCGTGCGCGTCGCCGAGGGCCTCGCCTGCGTCCACGTGCTGTTCTTCCGCAATGGCATGAGCCTCGGCGGCCGCAGCTTCTTCCCGAAGGCGCCGGCGGACGCGGACGAATCCGAGGTGCTGGGCGCGTTCGTGTCGCAGTACTACGCCTCGCGGCCGGCGCCATCGCGCATCCTGCTGGCGGCGCCGATCGAGGACGCGGACCTGGTCGCGGCGGCCCTGCGCGAGCGCCAGGGCCATGCGGTCGAGGTCCGGCACGTCCAGCGTGGTGCCCGCATCCGCCTGGTCGATCTCGCCGTCCGCAATGCCGAGGCGGCGATCGCCGCCAGCCGGACCAGCGAGAAGGCGCAGCGCGACCGCTGGGCGGCATTGACCCGGCTGGTCGGGCTCGAACGCGAGCCCGCGCGGATCGAGTGCTTCGACGTCAGCCACAGCCACGGCGAGGCCACCGTTGCCGCGTGCGTGGTCTTCGATCCGGCGGGCCCGGTCAAGTCCCAGTACCGGCGCTACAACATCTGCGGCGTCGCCGCGGGAGACGACTACGGCGCGATGCGGCAGGCGGTCGAGCGTCGCTTCCGCCGCGCGATCGACGAGGCTGGTCCGCGGCCGGAACTCCTGCTGATCGACGGCGGGCGAGGGCAGGTGCGGGAAGCCGCGGCCGCGCTCGAGGCCATGGGCGTGCAGGGGGTCGCCGTGCTCGGCGTTGCCAAGGGGCCTTCGCGCAAGGCCGGGCTCGAGGCGCTAGTGCGGCCGGACGGCAGCGAGTTCGGCCCGCCGGCCAACGATCCCGGACTGCACCTGATCCAGCAGATCCGCGACGAGGCGCACCGCTTCGCGATCACCGGTCACCGGGGCCGCCGCGACCGCGCGCGCGAGCGCAGCCGGCTCGAGGAGATCCCCGGCATCGGGGCGCGGCGGCGACAGGCGCTGCTGCGCCATTTCGGCGGGCTGTCCGGGGTGCTCGATGCCTCGAGCGAGGACCTGGCGCGCGTGCCCGGCATCGACCGGGCGCTGGCCGAGCGGATCCACGCAAGCCTGCACGGGAGCTGATCGTCGCGGCGTGCGCCGCGACGCGCGCGGCGTCCAGCCGTCTGCAGGAAGGCTCGCCGAGAAACGCGGATCCCGTGCGCCGTTCACGGCTTAAGTCCGGCGTGTGTCTGGACTCGCTCCCGGCCGTTCGGGCGCCGGCCGCGATCGAACCGCGTTGCGAGCCGCCCCCGGCGCGCCCGCCAGGCCGCGTCTCGGCAGCCTGCTCGCCATTGGCCTGTGGAAGAATGCCGGCTGTATGCCGCTCAACGCCCCGAACGTCCTCACGCTGTTCCGGATCCTGCTGGTGCCGCTGATGGTGCTGGCCTTCTACTGGCCGGGCTCCCACATGCACGTCGTCGCCGGGATCCTGTTCGCGCTCGGCGCGCTGACCGACTGGCTCGACGGCTGGTGGGCGCGCCGCTACGGCCAGACCTCGGAGTTCGGGGCCTTTCTCGACCCGGTGGCGGACAAGCTCGCGGTGACGGTGGCCCTGTTCCTGATCGTCCAGGCGAATCCCACCCCGTTGATGGCGCTGATCGCCGCCGTGATCGTCGGCCGCGAGATCACGATCTCGGCGCTGCGCGAGTGGATGGCCGGGATCGGGGAGCGCGCCCACGTCCGCGTCGCCGCGCTCGGCAAGATCAAGACGATCGTGCAGATGGTCGCGATCGTGATGCTGCTGGTCCGGGAGTCGGTGCTGGGGTTCCCGGTCTACCCGGTGGGGCAGGGCTTGCTCGGCGCCGCCGCGGTGCTGACCTTGTGGTCAGGCTTCGTCTACCTGAAGGCCGCGTGGCCCCACATGACCACCGTGCGACCGGAACATCGATGACGCCTCGTCGATGTCGCGCAGTTGACAGTCTGCCGGTCCGGGATACAATGCCGGGCTCGCGCGGGAATAGCTCAGTTGGTAGAGCACGACCTTGCCAAGGTCGGGGTCGCGAGTTCGAGTCTCGTTTCCCGCTCCAGCTTCGCCCCGAGACCCCGCCCGCCGGGGTCTCATCGTTTCGGCTTCCGGTCGGCCGTCGATCCCGCGGCATTCGGGGGCAGAGCCGCCAAGGCCTGGTGGCAGAGTGGTCGCAGGCCGCATGGAGATGCGGTGAAGCGCATCTCCATGCGGCCGAGGGTGAGGCAGGATGCCGAACGGCAACGCGCCATGGACGGCTCGGAGCGCAGCAGGGTTCACAGTTTGGCCTGGTGGCAGAGTGGTCATGCAGCGGCCTGCAAAGCCGTGTACGCCGGTTCGATTCCGACCCAGGCCTCCAAATCTTCAGCGATGGACGCGCCATCCATGGCGCGCCATCGCACGCCGCGTCCGAAGCAAGTTCGGACGCGGCTTCGCCTCCGCGGCGACTCAGGTCGCCGCTGCGCGGGACGGTCATCCTGACCGTCGGATCGCTCCGTCGCGTGGATCTCGTCGAGTTGGAGGTCGCGCTGGGCCATCCATGGCGCGCCATCGCACGCCGCGTCCGAAGCAAGTTCGGACGCGGCTTCGCCTCCGCGGCGA
>PVBP01000136.1 GCA_002995625.1 Lysobacteraceae bacterium
GACGCTGGGCTGGACGCTGCGCGAGGCGGGACGCAGCGCCGAGGCGCGCGACGAACTCGCCGCGGCGGCCGCGACCGCGGGCGCCGCGCTCGGTCCCGAGGATTCGATCACGCTCGAAACCCGCTTCATGCATTCGATCGCGCTCGGAGATCTCGGCGGCTTCGACGAGGCCGCGGACATCCAGCGCGACATCATCGCGGTGCGTACCCGTGCGCTCGGCCCGGAATCGGCGCGCGTCCTCAGCTTGCGCAACAGCCTCGCGGTGTCCTACCTGCAGGCGCGACGCTACCCCGAGGCCGAGGTCGAACTGAAGGCCATCCTCCCGGTCGCCGAGCGCGTCTACGGACCGACCCACTCGGCCACGCTCGGCATGGTCACGAATCTGGCCGGCGCGCTGCGCCAGCAGGGCACGCCGGAGAAGATCGACGAATCGGGTCCCCATTACCGGCGGGCGGCGGATGGCTTCCTCGCGCTCTATGGCGCGACCCACCCGCGGGCGCTGATGACGCGCAGCAACCTCGGCAACTTCCTGCTCGACACCGGTGCGGCCGAGGAGGCCTATGCGGCCCACCGCCAGGCGCTGGACGGCGCACGCGACGTCCTCGGCGCGAACCATCCGGCGCTGTCGGAAATGCTGCGCGGCCTCGGCCGCAGCGCGACCGCGACCGGTCGCTACGACGAGGCCGAGGCCGCCCTGCGCGAGTCGCTCGAGATCCGGATCGCGCAGTTCGGCGCCGACGACCGGCGCACCCGCGACACGCGCGAGGCGCTGGTCGCGCTCTACGAGCGGCAAGGCCGCGCCGAGGACGCCGCGAGAGTCCGCGACGGGGCGCCCTAGCGCTGACGCAGTCCCGCGGTTCTCGTGGTCGCGGCGCCTCCGACCGCACGATTCGACCGGCGGCCCGACGCGGGCTGCGAGTCCCCCGCTCGCGCGCATCTCGCCGAATCGACGCGGTTCGAGCACGGGCCCTTCGCGCCTTGCTCACCCAATCACGAACCGGAAGTCCTATGATCGGGCCATGCGCGTCGATGCCGACCCCCGAGCCGGGTCGCGCGCGCGACGCTTCGCCGTCGCGGTCGCGGCCCTTCTCACGCTCGTCCTCGGGCTTGCGCTCGCGGACGACGGGCCCGTGTCGCGAAGCGACGGTCGGACCGCGTGGGTGCTGACGATCGAGGGACCGATCGGCCCGGCCACCGCGAGCTACGTGATTCGCGGGCTCGAGAAGGCGCGTGCCGCGAACGCGGGCGCGGTCGTGCTCGAGATCGACACCCCGGGCGGACTCGACACCTCGATGCGCGAGATGATCCGCGCGATCCTCGCCTCGCCGGTCCCGGTGCTGTCGTGGGTCGGCCCGAGCGGCGCGCGCGCCGCGAGCGCCGGGACGTTCCTGCTCTACGCGAGCCCGGTCGCGGCGATGGCGCCCGGCACCAACCTCGGCGCCGCGACCCCGGTGCAGATCGGCGGCGGCATGCCGATGCCGGGCCAGCCGGACGCGCAGCGTCCGAAGGACGGGGACGGCGAGGCACCGACCACGGCCGCACCGCGCGCCGCGACCGAAGCCAAGGCCGTCAACGACGCGATCGCGTACATCCGTTCGCTGGCCGAGCTGCACGGGCGCGACCTCGAGTTCGCCGAGGCCGCGGTGCGCGACGCCGCGAGCCTCGCCGCCGACGACGCGCTCGCGAAGGGCGTCATCGACCTCGTCGTCGCCAGCATCGAGGAGCTGCTCGAGAAGGCCCACGGCCGCGAGGTCCGGGTCGGCGACCGCCGCGTCACGCTCGACACGAAGGGGCTGACGATCGAGCGCCATGCGCCCGACTGGCGCGCGCGGCTGCTCGGCGCGATCACCAATCCGAACGTCGCGCTGATCCTGATGCTGATCGGCGTCTACGGCCTGCTGTTCGAGTTCATGAACCCGGGCTCGCTGGTGCCGGGCACGATCGGCGCGATCTCGTTGCTGCTCGGGCTGTACGCACTGTCGGTGCTTCCGGTCGACCATGTCGGCGTCGCACTGCTCGTGCTCGGGCTCGCGCTGATCGTGGCCGAGGCCTTCAGTCCGTCCTTCGGGATCCTGGGCATCGGCGGCGTGGTCGCGTTCGCCGCCGGCGCGATGCTGCTGTTCGACACCGACGTGCCCGGCTTCGGCGTCTCGCTGCCGTTCGTCGCCGGGCTCGGACTCGCCTTCCTCGGAGGCATGCTGCTGGTCGCGCGGCTGTTCGCGAAGTCGCGGCGGGCGCGCGTCGTGACCGGCGCCGCGGCCCTCGTCGGCCGCGAGGCCGAGGTCGTCGAGTGGCGCGGCGACCGCGGCCGCGTCCACGTCGCAGGCGAACGCTGGCACGCGCGCGGACCCGGCGGGCTCTCGCCCGGGCAGATCGTGCGCGTGCGCGGGGTCGATTCCCTCGACCTGATCGTCGAGGCCCCGGATTCGAGCCCGTCCGCCCCACCCGTCCCGACCTGAACCCGACCGGAGGACTCCCCATGCTCGACCAGCTGATCTTCTACTTCCCGGTGCTGCTGCTCGCGCTGCTGCTGCTCGGCTCGGCGATCCGGATCCTGCGCGAGTACGAACGCGGCGTCGTGTTCACGCTCGGCCGCTACACCGGCGTCAAGGGTCCCGGCCTCGTGCTGCTGCTGCCCGGCATCCAGCAGATGGTCAAGGTCGACCTGCGCGTCGCGGTGCTCGACGTGCCGAGCCAGGACGTGATCTCGCGCGACAACGTCTCGGTCAAGGTCAACGCCGTCGTGTATTACCGCGCGATCGAGCCCGAGAAGGCCGTGATCCAGGTCCAGGACTACCACCAGGCCACCAGCGAGCTCGCCCAGACCACGCTGCGCTCGGTGCTCGGCAAGCACGACCTCGACGAGCTGCTGTCGGAGCGCGACAAGCTCAACAACGACATCCAGGACATCCTCGACCGCCAGACCGACGCGTGGGGCATCAAGGTCGCGAACGTCGAACTCAAGCACATCGACCTCGGCGAGGGGATGGTCCGGGTGATGGCGCGCCAGGCCGAGGCCGAGCGCGAGCGCCGCGCCAAGGTCATCAACGCCGAGGGCGAGGAGCAGGCCGCGCAGAAGCTGCTCGAGGCCGCGCGCATCCTCGGCCAGGCGCCCGAGGCGATGCAGCTGCGCTACCTCTCGACGCTGGCGACGATCGGCACCCAGAACAGCTCGACGATCGTGTTCCCGTTCCCGACCGAGTTCGCGCAGCTGCTCGCGCGGCTCGCCCCGGACGCATCGAGGGGCGCTGGTGGGGCGGACGCCGGTCGCTGATCGGCCGCGGCGCGGCGCGATCACGCCGGCGCGCTGCGGCGGCCGGCG
>PVBP01000137.1 GCA_002995625.1 Lysobacteraceae bacterium
GGCCGGCAAGGTCAAGGCCTTCCGGATCGCCGAACGTCCCGCGGTCCCGAACTGACGGCAGCCCGACCGCCGTCGTCAACCGCGCGCAGCCGTTGGCCGGGCGCGGTCGGCGCCGGACCCGATCGCCGGCCGAGCGGACCGCGACCGCGCCTCATCGACCCGCCGGATCGTCGCCGCCCGGACCCTCGTCGTCGGCCAGCCATTCGACCAGCTTCCGCCGGGCCTCGTCGACCCCGCTCCGCTTCGGCGCCGAGAACAGCTGGATCGTCGCGCAGACGCCGGCCTGCGCGATCAGGCCCTTGCGCACCGCCGCGAGCGCCGCCGCCGCCGCTCCGCGACCGAGCTTGTCGGCCTTGGTCAGCAGCACGTGCACCGGCAGGCTGCGGCGCGCCGCCAGCGCGATCATCGCGAGGTCTCCGTCGCGCAGCGGATGGCGGATGTCCATCGCGATCATCAGTCCGCGCAGCGACCCGCGGGTCTCGAAATAGCGGCGTAGCTCGACGCCCCAGTGCTCGCGCAGCGTCGCGGGCACCGCCGCGTATCCGTAGCCCGGCAGGTCCACGAGCCGCCGGCCGGGCGCGAGATCGAACACCACCAGCTGCTGCGTCCGGCCGGGGGTCTTGCTGACCCGCGCGAGCGCCGGCTTTCCGGTGATCGCGTTCAGCGCACTCGACTTGCCGGCGTTCGAGCGACCGACGATCGCGACTTCGGCGCCGCGGTCGGGCGGCAGCTGGTCGAGGCGATGGGCGGCCGTCGCGAAGGCCGCGGCCGGCCAGGGCGGGCCGGATCGCGCAGGAGTGGGCGGTTTGACCATGTTTCGGCCCGGCTGGTATAAATTCGCGTTTCGTCGCGCTTTTCCGACCGGCCTAGGCTACCCGCAGGCGGGCGGTGCGCGCTCCCCAGACGGCCGATACGGAGTGGCGTTGCATGTCGATGCGTTGGGTGGTTGCGCTGATGGCTCTCGGCCTCTCGACCGCGCCGTGGGCGCAGGAGGCCCAGCCGGTCGCGGACGTCGCCGCGGGCCCGGCCGCGACGACCGAACCCGATCCGCCGGCGCTCGTCGGCGACGCGACCCGGGGCGAGGAGCTGTCCGCGGTCTGCGCCGCCTGCCACGGCCTCGACGGCAACTCGGTGGACCCGATCAATCCGAAGCTCGCCGGCCAGCACGAGCTCTACACCTACCGGCAGCTGAAGCTGTTCAGGTCCGGCGCGCGCGAGAACGCGATCATGCTCGGCTTCGCGAGCGTGCTGAGCAACCAGGACATGCGCGACATCGGCGCGTGGTACGCGACCCAGCGCGTGACGCCGGGCGTCGCCAACGATGCGCCGATCCGCGAGGGCGAGGAGCTCACCTGGGCCGAGCTCGGCCGCCGCCTCTACCAGGGCGGCGACGCGGAGCGCCAGATCCCGGCCTGCATGGCCTGCCACGGTCCGACCGGGCGCGGCAATCCGGGCTCGGCCTATCCGGCGCTCGCCGGCCAGCACGCCGACTACACCCGCGCCAAGCTCGTCGAGTTCCGCGACGGCATGGTCTGGGGCGAGGGCACCCGCGGCCACCCGATCACCGAGAACGCGAACGTCGTGATGGCCGGCGTCGCGCGGTACCTGAGCGACGAGGACATCGAGGCGCTCTCGACCTACATCGAGGGCCTGCACCGAGCCGAACGCAGGCCAACCGGTCGCGCGGTCGCCGGGAACTGAGCGCCGCCGCGCCGGTCACCCGGGTCCCGGGCGCTCCGCCCGCCCCCTGCCACTGGAGATCCCGCGATGCTGATCCGCCTCGTCGCCCTCGCCGCCCTGGCCGCGGTCGCGACCACCGCCGCCGCGCAGCCGAATCTCGTCGAGCGTTACCGCGAAGGCGTCCATTTCGCGACCATCGACCCGCCGCAGCCGACCTCCGCGCCGGCCGGCAAGATCGAGGTCCTCGAGGTCTTCAGCTATGCCTGCCCGGCCTGCGCGATGTTCCAGCCGGCGGTCTCGCAGTGGAAGGCGCGCATGCCGGCCAATGCCACCTTCGCCGCGATGCCGGTCGCATGGAATCCGGCCTGGGAGATGGTCGCCCGCGCCTACTACGCCGCCGAGGCGCTCGGCATCCGGGACAAGACCCACGACGCGTTCTTCAAGGCGCTGCACGTCGAGCGCGTGCCGATGGCCTCGAACGAGGACGTCGCGCGCTGGTTCGCGAAGGCGGGCGGCGTCAAGGAAGCGGACTTCCTCGCCGCGATGCAGTCGACCGGGGTCAGCGCGAAGGTCGCCCGGGCCAAGCAGGCGGTGCCGCGGCTCGGGGTGTCGGCCACCCCGACCATGGTCGTCAACGGCCGCTACCGCGTCCTGAACCAGGGCGCGTCGTCGGCCGAGGAGATCTTCCAGGTGGTGGATTTCCTCGTGGCGCGCGAGGCGGCGCGCCTCGCGGCCGGCCGCTGAGGGCCCGGGTCGGGATGCGCGCCACGGCGCCTCGTCCCGACCCTCGAATCGGGTCATGAGTCCAAAGGCGGCGGCCGACGGGAGAGCCGACCCGCCGCGGCGCCTCAGGCTCCTCAGCTTCAACATCCAGGCCGGCACCCGCACCGACCACCCGGCGCACTTCGTGACGCGCGGCTGGCAGGCGATCCTGCCGCACGGATCGAAGGGCCGGAACCTGCGCACGATCGCGAGCCTGCTCGGCCAGTACGACATCGTCGCGCTGCAGGAGGCCGACGGTGGCAGCCTGCGCTCGGGTTTCGACAACCAGACCCACCAGCTCGCCGAGCTCGCCGGGTTCCCGTACTGGGCCGAGCAGACCAACCGCCGGGTCGCCCGGATCGCGCAGCCGAGCAACGGACTGCTGTCGCGCTTCGAGCCGGTCGAGGTGATCGACCACCGCCTGCCGGGCGCGATTCCGGGGCGCGGCGCGATGGCGCTGCGCTATGGGCCGGCGCGCGAGGGGCTGCACGTCATCAACGCGCACCTCGCGCTGACCCCGCGCGCGCGCCGCCGCCAGTTCGACTACCTCGCCGAGCTGATCGGCGACCGGCGCCACGTCGTCGTGATGGGCGACTTCAACACCACGCTCGAGAGCGGTGAGTTCGACCGCCTGTTCGCGCGCACGAACCTGCGTCCACCGCCGCTGTCGCCGCCGACGTGGCCGAGCTGGAAGCCGCGCCGCCCGATCGACCACGTGCTGGTCAGCGAGCCGCTCGAGCCGCTCGCGGTCGAGGTTCCGCTGCTGCGCGCCTCGGACCATCTCCCGA
>PVBP01000138.1 GCA_002995625.1 Lysobacteraceae bacterium
CCGGGCGCGCCAAGCCACACCAACGCCATGGCGTGGACGCTCAGGACCGGTAGGAGCGACCGCAGGTCGCAATTGGCGCGGCGCTGCCTGCGTGCGCCAGCCCCATCGCAGTCGTGATCGCGAGCTTCGCTCGCTCCTACGGCACCTACGACGGCGAACGGCGATTGCCGTAGGAGCGACCGCAGGTCGCGATCGGCGCGGCGCTGCCTGTGTGCGCCAGCCCCATCGTAGTCGCGATCGCGAGCTTCGCTCGCTCCTACGGCTCCTGCGACGGCGAACGGCGGTTGCGGTAGGAGCGACCGCAGGTCGCGATGCATCGCCAGCACGCTGGCGCCGAGAAGCACCGGGCGCTTCCGGATCGAGAGGCGGTCCATCTCAGCGCTCCTCGCCGGAACGGCCGGCGATCAGCGATTCGAGGCGTTCGAGACGGGCGCGGTACTCGGTGTCTCGTCGGTTCAGTTCGGTCCGCAGGGCCGTCGCTTCCTTGCGCAACTCGGCGTTTTCGGCCTCCAGCTTCGCGATCCGCGCGCTCTGGCCGCCGTCGATCGCCGCGCTCTCGGCGCGCAGCTCGCGCAGCGCCTCGACCGTCAGCGCCTCGAAACCGCGCGGCCCGACCGTCTTGTAGCCGTCGGCGCCCTCCGACACCCAATCCGGGAACACCCGCTCGACCTCCTGCGCAATGAAGCCGACCTGCGGGCCGGGCAGGTACATCGCCTTCGGCGTCACCTCGGGCCGGTACGCGTAGCGCACGCCGCGCAGTTGCAGCAGCCGGTCGAGCGTGCCGGCCAGCGGTTCGACGTTCGCCTTGAGCCGCGCATCCGACGGCACCGCCCACGACCCACCACCCGGCTTGAAGGCCTGCGCCGTGACCGTGAAGTCGCCGTTCGACGCGAGCAGGATCCGGTCGACGAAGGTCGTGCCGTCGTACTGCGCGATGTTCATGCCGGCTGCGCCGGCGCCGGGAATCATCGCGATGTTGATTCCGCGGCCATGCGATGCCGGGCGAAGGTACAGGTCGACGTGCTCGTTGGGACCCGTGCGGCTGCGGAACACCGCCTCGATGCCGGTCGGGATCGTGTTGGTGTTGAAGCCGAAGCCGCCACTCGCGCGGAACAGCACCTGGTTTGACCCGGTGGAGATGAATCTCCCGGGCGTGCTGTCTGCCCAGACGAAAGTTCCGACATCACCCGGTGCCCCGGGATAGCTGAGGCCGCTACACGTGCCCGTGACGGGGTCAACACCTGGCCTGACCTTTGCGTTCTGGCCGCCAACCCAGGAATTCGGGGCGCCGGCACAGTTCAACTCCCCTCCTGACACGATGCTGGAAGTACCAATCGCTAAATTGTCGTATCCGCCAGCAACGACGCTGTAAGCCCCTCTTGCCTCGTTGAGCTCACCACCAGAAATCGTGGCACTCATCCCGTTCGCGGCGTTCCAGACCCCGCCTCCGACTGTCGCGTAATCACGCGCCGCCGAATTAAGAAAACCGCCGGCCACGGTACTCGAGAAATTACTCGCGATATTTCGGGCGCCACCGCCCACGGTGGCGAATGCCTGGTCGACCGTCGTACCCGTACCGTCGCCAGCCTGGTTGTCGTAACCACCACCCACCGTGCCATAGTGATCCGTCACCCGATTCGGGGCCTCGTTGGTAAAGTCGGGATCACTATTGCCGCTCGGCACGCCACCCCCCGCGATCGTCGCGCCGCGCACGCCGGGCGTGACGATGTTGGCGCTCGAACCGGCGATCACGTTCGCGGTGATCGGGTTGCCGCCGAACAGCACCGTCGACGGCTCGATCCGCAGGCTCTGGACGTTGCGCGTGCGCACGACGAACGGCTGCGCGTCGGTGGTGCCGATGAAGTTCGTCGCCGGATTGCTGCCCGAATCCCCGGTCGTGCTCCAGCACGCCCCGATCAGCGGCGCCGCGATCGCCTTCGCGCGGCCAGGGATCGCCGCGAAGTCCGCCTCGCCCGCGGCCCGCACCGCGACCTCGAGCCAGACCGCATCGGCCGCGACCAGCGGCAGCTCCACGTCCAGCCGGAAACGGCCGTCCCGGACCTCGACCCCCTCGAAGGTCACCGGCGCGGCCAGCGTCGCACCGAGCCGCTCGTGACCATAGGGCGCGAGCTTGAGGTCATAGCGCCCATCGGCCGGCTTGCCGCCATCGTCTAGCCGGCCTTCGTAGACGAAACGCGCGGCCAGCGCCGCAGGACTGGCCAGCGCCATCGCCAGCGCCACGACCAGTGCATGATGGATCGGGTGTCGCATCGGAAAGTCCTCCTGTCGTGATCAACCATCGGATGACCGTGGTGTCCGCTCCGGCCCCACCGGCACCGGCGCGACGCCGCGGCGTTCAGGGTCCCTCGAAGCCATCGGCGAAGACCGGATCGGGAAACGGGTCACAGCCCACCGCCGGCACGTGCACCGCCTTCAGCGCATAGCGTCCGTCGGCCGACTGCGCCTCCGGCGCCGACCGGGCGCGCGCATCGAGCGCGAAGCGCCCGCAGGCACTGACCGCCAGCGGTCGCAGTTCCGCTTCGAGCCGGTAGCGCGACGGCGCGGCCGTATCGCCAGCGGCCATGAGCCCGGGCGACAGCAGCAGCACCGCCAGCATCGAGACTCGGCGGCCGTAGGTGGACACCGGACGCGCACGAATCCGCTTGCAACGGCGCGCCGCTGGCCCGTCGGTGATCCAGGATCGGATGTTTGTCATCTCAGCGCTCCCCGCCGGCCGCGCCGGCGATCAGCGATTCGAGGCGTT
>PVBP01000139.1 GCA_002995625.1 Lysobacteraceae bacterium
ACGAGGCGCCGCGCGACGACGCGGAGGTCGAGCGGGCCCGCGCGCTCCGGGCTCGCCCCGTGGCCCGGCAGGTCGACCGCGTGGACCCGGAAGCGCGCCGCGAGCGCCTCGCGGATCGGCGCGAAGATGCCGGCGTGCATCGCCCAGCCGTGGACGAGCACGAGGTCCGGGCCCGCGCCCTCGACCTCAATCCGCATCACTGGCGCGCCAGGCGTCGGCGAGCGCGTCGAGCAGGCGCTCGACGTCGGTCTCCGCGTGCAGCGCCGACAGCGTGACGCGCAGCCGCGCCGAACCGGGCGGCACGGTCGGCGGCCGGATCGCCGGCACGAAGAAGCCACGCTCGGCGAGCGCATCGGCGAGCCGCGTCGCACGGCGCGCGTCGCCGACCAGGACCGGCTGGATCGGCGTCGTCGAGTCGAGCAGCGACAGCCCGCGATCGCGCGCGCCGAGGCGGAAGTGCCGGACCAGCCGCGCGAGCTGCTCGCGCCGCCACGGCTCCATCCGCGCGACCCGCACCGCGGCGATCGTCGCGCACGCGAGCGCCGGCGGCATCGCGGTCGTGTAGACGTGGGTGCGCGCGAACTGCACCAGTGCGTCGACCAGCGCGCGCGATCCGGCGACGACGGCGCCGAAGGTGCCGAGGGCCTTGCCGAAGGTCGCCATCAGCACCGGCACCTCGTCGGCCGTGAGACCGGCCGCGGCGACGCTGCCGGCACCGTCGGGGCCGAGCACGCCGAGGCCGTGCGCGTCGTCGACCATCAGCGTCGCGCGCTCGGCGTGGGCGAGTTCGGCGAGCTCGACCAGTGGCGCGAGATCGCCATCCATGCTGAAGACGCCGTCGGTCGCGAGCAGCGCCGGCACGCCCGGTCGCGCGCGCAGGCGCCGCGCCGCCGCCTCGACGTCGCGGTGCGGGTAGCGCTTGAGCTCGGCGCCGGCGAGCTTCGCGCCATCGATCAGGCAGGCGTGGTTGAGCTTGTCCTCGACGCACAGCTCGCCTTCGCCGAGCAGCGTCGCGACCACGCCGAGGTTCGCCATCCAGCCGGTCGAGAACGTGAGCGCGGCCTCGCGCCCGGTCCACTCGGCGAGCATCGCCTCGAGCTCGGCGTGCGGCGCGCGATGGCCGCCGAGGAGGTGCGCGGCGGTCGCGCCGACGCCCCAGCGCGCCGCGCCGGCGACGAAGGCCTCGCGCACGGCCGGGTGCACGGCGAGGCCGAGGTAGTCGTTGCCGGAGAAGGCAACGAGCTCGCGGCCGTCGATCACGACGCGCGCGCCATGCGCCGCCTCGACCGTGCGCAACCTGCGGCCGAGACCTTCGGCGATGCGCTCGGCGTGGCGCGCGGCGAGCCGCGCGACAAGGTCCGCGCGCGCCGCGATCTCGAGCCGGGTCGCGTGCTCGGCCATCGGCGTCAGCCCGCCCGCGCCTCCGTGGCGGCCGCGGGAGCCACGCCGCAGCCGACCGCCGCGCGCGCCGGCGCCGGATCCGGCTCGAGCGCCGTGAGGCCGAGCTTGTCGAACAGCCGCTGGTCGGCGTCGGCGTCGGGATTGCCGGTGGTCAGCAGGCGCTCGCCGTGGAAGATCGAGTTCGCGCCGGCGAGGAAGCACAGCGCCTGCAGTTCCTCACTCATCGCCTCGCGCCCGGCCGAGAGCCGCACGATCGAGGCCGGCATCAGGATCCGCGCGACCGCGATCGTTCGGACGAACTCGAAGGGATCGAGCTCGACCGCGTCGGCGAGCGGCGTGCCGGGCACGCGCACGAGCCGGTTGATCGGCACCGAGTCCGGGTGCGCCGGCAGGTTCGCGAGCGCGACGAGGAAGCCCGCGCGATCGGCGCGCGATTCGCCCATGCCGACGATGCCGCCGCAGCAGACCTTGATCCCCGCCTCGCGCACCGCGGCCAGCGTTCCGATCCGGTCGTCCCAGCTGCGCGTCGTGATGATCTCGCCGTAGAACTCCGGGCTCGTGTCGAGGTTGTGGTTGTAGTAGTCGAGCCCGGCCTCGGCCAGCCGCTCGGCCTGCGCCGGCGTCAGCATGCCGAGCGTGGCGCAGGTCTCGAGGCCGAGCGCACGGACCGCGCGCACCATCTCGGCGACCTTGTCGAGGTCCCGGTCGCGCGGGCTGCGCCAGGCCGCACCCATGCAGAAGCGCGAGGCGCCGGCGGCCTTGGCCGCGCGCGCGCGCTCGAGCACCACGTCGAGCGGCATCAGGCGCTCGACCGGGAGGCCAGTGTCGTAGCGCGCGCTCTGCGGGCAGTACTTGCAGTCCTCCGGGCAGGCGCCGGTCTTGATCGACAGCAGCGCCGAGCGCTGCACGGCGTTGGGATCGTGGTGCGCGCGGTGCGCGAGCTGGGCGCGGTGGATCAGGTCGGCGAAGGGCAGCGCGAACAGCGCCTCGGCCTCGGCGCGGGTCCAGTCGTGGCGGATCGGATGGCTCATCGGATGGGCTCCCGCGGGGATCGGCAAGGCCAGCCGCGGCGATTTCGCACGCGCGGCCGGGCGGATCGCCGGCAGACCGTGGGGCCGCGAGCCGCGAGGCTCGTCCAACCCGATGCCGGTCAACCTGACGATGGGCCTTGAAGTTTACCGGGCGGTCGAGTCCGTCGGCCGCCTGCTGTTCCCGCCGCTGTGCGCGCTGTGCGGCGCGCCGGGCGCGGGCGACCGCGACCTCTGCCACGGCTGCATCGCCGCGCTGCCGGCCAACCCGGTCGCCTGCCCGCGCTGCGCGCT
>PVBP01000140.1 GCA_002995625.1 Lysobacteraceae bacterium
CCGGACGCGGGCCCGGACGCGGCGGGGCCTCGGTGGTCGGCGCGGAGTGTCCGCTGACCAGGCGGACCCCGACCGGCCGCTCGACGCCCGCGTCGCGGCCCGCTCCGACGCCGCGCAGGGCCTGCTGGCGATTGAGGCCGGTCGCGACGACCGTGACCCGCACCTCGTCCTGGAGGTTCGGGTCGAGCACCGCGCCGATGACGACGTTCGCGTCCTCGCTGGCGAAGCCCTCGATGGTCCGCCCGATCTCCTCGAACTCGCGCATCGAGAAGTTCTGGCCGGCGGTGATGTTGACGAGGATGCCGCAGGCCCCGGTCAGGTTGACGTCGTCGAGCAGCGGATTCGAGATCGCGGCCTCGGCCGCCGCGAGCGCGCGATCGTCGCCGCGCCCGGTTCCGGTGCCCATCATCGCGAGACCCATCTCGGACATCACCGTGCGGACGTCGGCGAAGTCGACGTTCATCAGTCCCGGCCGGGTGATGAGGTCGGCGATGCCCTGAACCGCGCCGCGCAGCACGTCGTCGGCAGCGCGGAAGGCCGACAGGAAGTTGGCCTCGCGCCCGAGCACGGTCAGCAGCTTCTCGTTCGGGATCGTGATCAGCGAATCGACGTGGTGCGAGAGCTCCTCGATGCCCTTCATCGCGACCTGCATCCGGCGCCGGCCCTCGAACGGGAACGGCTTGGTCACCACCGCGACCGTGAGGATGCCCATCTCGCGCGCGAGCTGGGCCACGATCGGCGCGGCGCCGGTCCCGGTCCCGCCGCCCATGCCGGCGGCGATGAACACCATGTCGCTGCCCTTCAGCACCTCGCAGATGCGCTCGCGGTCCTCGAGCGCCGCCTGGCGGCCGACCTCGGGATTGGCGCCTGCGCCGAGCCCCTTGGTGACGTGCGCGCCGAGCTGCAGGACGTGCTTCGCCGGGCTCTGCGCGATCGCCTGCGAGTCGGTGTTGGCGACGATGAAGTCGACGCCCTCGACGTTGCCATTGACCATGTGGTTGACGGCGTTGTTGCCGCCGCCGCCCACGCCGATCACCTTGATCACGGCGTTGGTCGCCGCTTCTTCCATCAGACTGAACATCGTTCCCATCCTCCGTGCTGTCGTTGTGATTGCTGCTTCTGGTGTTTCCGTGTCGCCTTCGTGCCGACTCGTTGACCTGCCGCCCGTCCGCTCCGCTCCGCTCCGTTCCGCTCCGTTCTTCTCCGCTCCCACCCGCTCCGCTGCCTCCCGCTCCGCCTCCTCCCGCTCCGCAAGCGCCTGCATGCCGCTCGCCACCGGCGCGCGTTCGAGCCGCTCAGAACTCGCCCTTGACGAAACGCCGGGCGCGCTCGATCCAGGAACCCACCGGACCCGGCATCGGGGGCGTCTTCGGCCGCTCGCGCGCGAGCTGCCGGCTGCCGTGCTGCAGCAGGCCGACGCCGGTCGCGTGGATCTCGTTCGCGACCATGCCGGACAGTCCGCTGAACCCTCCGGGCACGCCGACGCGGACCGGCATGTGGAACATCTCCTCGGCCAGCTCGACCAGACCCTCCATCTTCGAGCCGCCGCCGGTCAGGACGATCCCGGCCGCGATCAGCTCCTCGTAGCCGGAGCGCCGCAGCTCGGCCTGGACCATCTCGAAGATCTCCTCGTAGCGCTTCTGCACGACCTCGGCGAGCATCTGGCGCTGCAGCCGCCGCGGCGGCCGGTCGCCGACGCTCGAGACCTCGATCGTCTCCTCGGCCCGGGCGAGGTCGGCGATCGCGCACGCGTAGCGGACCTTGATCTCCTCCGCGAACGGGGTCGGGGTGCGAAATGCGAAGGCGATGTCGTTGGTGACCTGGTCGCCGCCGACACCGAGCGAGGCGGTGTGCCGGATCGCGCCATGCGTGAAGACCGCGATGTCGGTGGTCCCGGCGCCGATGTCGACCAACGCGACGCCGAGGTCCTTCTCGTCCTGCGTCAGCACCGCGTGGCTCGACGCGAGCGGCTGCAGGATCAGCGCGTCCACCGCGAGCCCGCAGCGGGTGATGCACTTCGAGATGTTCTGCTCCGCGCTGGTCGCGACCGTGACCAGGTGGACCCGCGCCTCGAGCCGGATGCCGCTCATGCCGATCGGGTGGCGGATGCCCTCCTGGTCGTCGATCACGTACTCCTGCGGCAGCACGTGCAGGATCCGCTGGTCGGCCGGGATCGCGACCGCGCGCGCCGCGTCGAGCACCCGCTCGATGTCGCCGGCGGTCACTTCCTTGTCGCGGATCGCGACCACGCCATTCGAGTTCATGCTCTTGACGTGGCTGCCGGAGATGCCTGCGAACACCGAGCGGATCTGGCACTCGGCCATCATCTCGGCCTCCTCGACCGCGCGCCGGATCGATTCGACCGTCGACTCGATGTCGACCACCACGCCGCGCTTCATGCCCTTCGCCGAGTGGCTGCCGAGTCCGATCACCTCGATCGGCTCGCCGGGGGTGTACTCGCCGACCATCGCGACGACCTTCGACGTTCCGATGTCGAGACCGACGACCAGCTGCTTGGACTCGGGCTTGCGGGTCATGTTCATGCGTCGGGACCATCGAGGGTGGCGGGCGCAGGCGCCGGGGCGTCGGGCGCCGGGTCGGCGCGCCAGGCGAGCGCGAAACCGTTCGCATAGCGAAGGTCGGCCCGCGTCCAGCGCAGGCCGGGGCGTGGCGGCTGGGCGTCCGCGACCGCCGCGAGGAAGC
>PVBP01000141.1 GCA_002995625.1 Lysobacteraceae bacterium
GAGGCGCCGCGATGGGCTCGGGCGCGCCGAACGCCACGCGGATCGCGAGCTGCGCTCGCTCCTACGACGAAGATCGCGAGCTGCGCTCGCTCCTACGACGAAGATCGCGAGCTGCGCTCGCTCCTGCGACGAAGAGCGCGAGCTGCGCTCGCTCCTGCGGCAGAGGACCGATTCATCCGTAGGAGCGACCGAAGGTCGCGATGGCGAGGCGCCGCGATGGGCTCGGGGATCGGCCGTTCGATCGGCGTACCGGACCGCGCGGCAGGCGTCAGCGCGGCGGCGACAGCGAGACCTCGACCGGGATGCGCGCGCCGTCGCGCCACACCGTCAGCACGACGACGTCGCCCGGGGCGCGACCCTCGAGCGCGTCGAGCAGGTCGAGCCGCGAACGCACCGGCTTGCCGTCGACCGCCTCGATCACGTCGCCGTAGACGAGGTTGCCGAAGGCGTCGATGCCGGTCGGGCGCAGGCCGGCGGCCGCGGCGCCGCTGCCGCGGGTGACGCCGAGCACCAGGAGCCCGCGCACGCCGAGCCGGCGCTCGGCCTCGCGCGAGTAGCGGTCGTCGGTCTCGATGCCGAGGGTCGGGCGCACGATGCGCCCATCGCGGATCAGCTGCGGGACGACCCGGTTGACGATGTCGGCCGGCACCGCGAAGCCGATCCCTGCCGAGGCGCCCGACGGGCTGTAGATCGCGGTGTTGATCCCGATCAGTCGGCCGGCCGAGTCGATCAGCGGGCCGCCCGAGTTGCCGGGGTTGATCGCGGCGTCGGTCTGGATCAGGTTGTTGATCGTCGGCCCGTCGGGTCCGGAGATCGAGCGGTCGAGCGCCGAGATGATGCCGGTCGTCAGCGTGCGGTCGAGGCCGAAGGGGTTGCCGATCGCGAACACCTTCTGGCCGACCTTGAGCGTCGCGCTCTCGCCGAGCGGCAGCGGCGGCGGCAGCTCGCGCGCCTGGGCGAGCCGGAGCACCGCGAGGTCGTGCTCGGGGCTCGCGCCGATCACGCGCGCATCGAGCGCGCGCCCGTCGCCGAGCGCGACGCGGACGCGGTCGGCGCCGGCGACGACGTGGAAGTTCGTGACCGCGTGGCCGGCTTCGTCCCACAGGAAGCCCGAGCCCGAGCCGCGCTCGACCTCCCAGGCGTTGCGGCGCCAGATGTCCCGGACCTGCTGCAGCGTGGTGATGTAGACGACCGAGGGTGCGACCCGCTCGAAGATCTCGATCGTCGCGCGCTCGTCGTCGGCGAGATCGCCTCTGGCCTCGACCGCGCGCGGCTCGGCCGGCGCGCGCGCCGCCTCGGGGGCGAAGCGCGCGACGAGGTCCGGCCACAGCAGCACGACCAGCAGCAGCACGACCAGCCACAGCAGCGCGGTGCTGGCGCCGCCGCGCATCGCGCGACCCCGTGGCCGCGTGGCCGCCGTGCGAGTCGCGGCCACGGCCGGCGTCGCGAGCCTCCGGCCGGGAGCGGCCGGTGGCAGGCGATCGCCGACTGCGCGACCGGAGCCTCGCGCCGGCACCGGAGCATCGGTGAAGACCGGTCGGCGCCTCACAGGGGACGCCCGCCGGCGAGCCCGAGCCGGAGTTCGAAATCGTCGAGTCCCGGCAAGGCCGGGTCGATCGTGCGTGCCCGTGACGCGGCGCGTTCGGCCGCCTCGACGCGGCCATCGAGCAGCAGCCGCTCGGCCTCGTCGAGCCACGCGGCGGCGAGCTCGCGCTGCATCGCCGCGACCGCGCCCGGGCTGCCTCCGGCGGCGACGAACGCGTCGAGCTGGCGGCCGGCCTCGGACAGCCGTCCCTCAAAGATGGCGTCGTCGAAGAGCGCGCGGGCGCGCTCGCCGATCGCGGCGAGGCCCGCGCGCGCGCGCGCGTCGTCGCCATCGATCGCCAGCGCCGACCGGAACAGGTCGATCGCGGAATCGCCCGGCGGGTCGACCAGATCGCCGCGCGCGAGCGCCCGCTCGCCGCGGGCGACCAGTCGGTCGACCTCCGCGCGGTCGATCACGGGGTCGCGCGGCGGATCCCGCAGCGATTCCCCGGAGCGGCCATCGACCGGCCCGCGCGGTCGCAGGCTGGACTCCTCGGCCTCGCGCAGCCGTTGCGCGAAGGCGGCGAGCTCGTCCGGATCGGCGCCGGCGCGCTCGGCGTCGGCGTATCGGTCCGCGGCCCCGTCGAGATCGCCCGCCTCGAGCGCCAGCCGCGCCTTCAGAAGGTACCCCGCGCCGACCCGAGCGAGTCCGCGTCGCGCGCGCGGATTGCCGGGATCGAGTGCGAGCACCCGCTCGAGCAGGGTGCGTGCGTTGGGTTCGTCCGGCACATCGATGCGGCCCGCGGCGAGCAGCGCCTCGGCGGCGTCGAGCAG
>PVBP01000142.1 GCA_002995625.1 Lysobacteraceae bacterium
GCGGTCTCGTCGACATCGAGTTCATCGCCCAGGCCGGCGTGCTCGCGCCCCCCGCCGCCACCGCGACGCCGGCCGCGGGCTGGCCCACCGAGACCCCCCGCGCTGCTGGCTGCGCTGGCGGCGAGCGGCCGCCTCGATCCCGGCGTCGCCGCAAGGTTGGTCGAGGCGCACGCCGCGCTGCTCGCCCGCGCCCTCGACGCCACGCTCGACGCCGCGCCGCGGCTGGTGGCGCGTGACCCGGAACTCGATCGCATCGCCGCCGCGGTGCACGCGGCCCTGGTCGCGACCGGCCTGCACCGGGACCCGGGCCCGGACGGCGGCGATCCGACCGGCCCCGCGCCGGGCGGCTGACGACACGCACACTCACACTCAGGCCTTCGCTTCCAAACTCGACCCGCGGCTGCACGGGGCTGCCCCAAGCCTACAGGCGATCAGCGCACTGGGTGATGGGCCAAGAGCGTCGCGCTCACGTAAGGCCCCGCGGCTCCTCACCGATTGGCCATGGATGGCGGGTTGGGTGACAAGGCCCCGTCACCGCCCCCGAGTCGCGGCGCGGCGCAGGCGGGGTTCACGGCGCGCCTGTTCGAGCACACGGATGTGCGAGTTCGCGCCGGCCCCGCCTGCGCGGCCGCAACGAGGAAGACCGCGCGATCCCGGAAGGATCGCGCGGCGGCGGTGCCGAGGGCGAGCGGGGGGACCGCCCCGCAAGCATGAGTTCCTCGGTTTGCTTCGTCGTAACGAGTCACGGGGGCCGCGGTCGGCCCCCCTGCCGGGTCCGGCCGAAGGCCGGAACGAAATGCTCTTGACTTCGACGCACGGCGAAGTCGGCCGAAGCAGCTTCGCCGGCCTCGGCAACAAGCTCATCGACGATACTCGCCGGCCCTTCCGAGGAGCCCGCCGATGAGCGCGCTCGCGCCAGACCTCCGCTTCCTGCTGTCGGACTGGCTGGGCCTGGACGCCGTCCTCGCCCGCCCGCGCCACGCCCACCTCGATCTCGATGCGATCGGCGCGCTGGTCGAGGCCGCCGAGCGGCTCGCGCGCGAGCACCTCGCGCCGCACGCGGCGAAGTCGGACGCCGAGGAGCCAAGGCTGGTCGACGGCCGCGCGGTCGTGATCCCGGAGGTGCGCGCCGCGCTCGACGCCTGCCGCGACGCCGGCTTCTTCGCGCTCGACGCGCCGGCCGACGAGGGCGGCCTCGCGCTGCCGGCGCTTGCCGTCGCCGCGATCGCGACCCGGCTGACCGAGGCCAACGCGCCGACCTGGGCCTACGCCTTCCTGACCATGGCCGCCGCCAACCTGATCCGCCACTGCGCCGCGCCCGGGCAGCGCGCGCGCTGGCTGCCGCCGATGGTCGAGGGCCGCTGGTTCGGCACGATGTGCCTGTCGGAGCCGCATGCGGGCTCGAGCGTCGGCGACATCCGCACCGTCGCCGAGCCGCAGGCGGACGGCAGCTACCGCCTGCGCGGCACCAAGATGTGGATCTCGGGCGGCGACCACGAGCTGTCCGAGAACATCGTGCACCTGGTGCTGGCGAAGATCCCGGGCGGACCGCCGGGCACCCGCGGCATCTCGCTGTTCATCGTGCCGCGGCTGCGCGCCGCGGACGCCTCGCTGGCCGGGCTCGCCGCGACGCCATCGGGCGCGCCCGCGCAGTGGGTGCGCAACGGCATCACGCTGGCGGGCCTCAACCACAAGCTCGGCTATCGCGGCACCGTCAACTGCCTGCTGAACCTCGGCGAGGACGCACCGTGCGTCGGCGAGCTGGTCGGCGCGCCGCACCAGGGCATGGCGCAGATGTTCCGGATGATGAACGAGGCGCGGATCGGCGTCGGCGCCGGTGCCGCGGCGATCGGGCTGGCCGGCTTTCGCGCCGCGCTCGGCTACGCGCGCGAGCGCACCCAGGGGCGCGCGCCCGGCGAGCGCGATCCGTCGACCCCGATGCGCCCGATCATCGAGCACGCCGACGTGCGCCGGATGCTGCTCGAGTCGAAGGCCAAGGCCGAGGGCGCCTTCGCACTCGTGCTGTGGGCCGCGCGCCTCGCCGACGACATCGCGAGCGGCAGCGAATCCGAGGCGGCCGAGGCGCAGGCCCTGCTCGACCTCGTGACGCCGATCGTCAAGACCTGGCCGTCGACGCACGCGATCACCGCCAATGACCTCGCGATCCAGGTGCTCGGCGGCGCCGGCTATGTGCGCGACTTCCCGGTCGAGCGGCTGTGGCGCGACAACCGCCTGAACGCGATCCACGAGGGCACCACCGGCATCCAGGGCATGGACCTCGTCGGCCGCAAGATCCTCGGCGACGGCGGCCGCGCGCTGGGCCT
>PVBP01000143.1 GCA_002995625.1 Lysobacteraceae bacterium
GGCTGCTGGAGCAGCTGGCCCGCGATCCCGGCGCGCCCGCGCTCGCTGGCTGGCGGCGCGCGGTGCTGGACGAGGCGACCGCGGCGGCCTGACCGCCGCCCAGCCCACCCTTGGAACCTCGGAAGCCTTGCACTACACTGCCGGGCTTCGCGTCGGGGTGCAGCCATTCGGCATTGCCCCGACCGCGCGTGGGGCGGTAGCTCAGCTGGGAGAGCGTCGCGTTCGCAATGCGAAGGTCGGGAGTTCGATCCTCCTCCGCTCCACCAAACTTCCGCGCCCAACCGCTGTCGGTTGGGCGTTTTCGTTTCCGGGTGCCACGGCGCCAGGCGCGATTCCGGAACGCGCGCCCGCTCGCTGCCCGCCCCGCGACGCCTGTGACCGCCGGCCGCCCCGCGGCGCATCCCGGCCTCGCGCGCTCGATACCGGCACCAGCCGCAGCGCCGGCGCCGGCAGGACTCAGGATGGGCCTCAACGCGTCGAGCGCCGGGCGCCGCCGGTCGCTTGCTCCGGGCGACGCAGAATCTTCTCGATCGCCTTGCCCTTCGCGAGTTCGTCGACGAGCTTGTCGAGCCAGCGGATCTGCTGCATCAGCGGATCCCCGATCGTCTCGACCCGCACGCCGCAGACCACGCCGGTGATGAGACGCGCGTCGGGATTCAGCGCCGGCGCCTCGGCGAAGAAGGTGGCGAAGTCCGCGCCGCGCGCGAGCTGCTGCTCGAGTCCGCTCTGGCTGTAGCCCGTGAGCCACCGGATCACCTGATCGACCTCCGCCTGCGTGCGGCCCTTGCGCTCGGCCTTCTGCACGTACAGCGGATAGACCTTGGCAAAGGGCATGGAATAGATGCGGTGCGCGGTCATCGTGTGGCTCACGGGCTTCGAGGCTCACAAATGGCTGGTCACTGCTGGCGCCGCATTCCAGCGGTCGTGGGCGCCGTCCACGTGGTTTACCGGCAGACTTGCGAGTCGCTCGGGCGCAAGCCCCTCGAGGCAGGCGACGTTCACGGCCACCCCGCTGCCATCGGCGGCCATGCCGAAGGGCTTGACGCCGCACACCGTGCAGAACCGGTGGCGAATGCGCTGCGCGCCGAAGCGATAGTCGGCGAGTGTCTCGTCACCCGTGAGCAGCCGGAACCGTTCCGCTGGCACGAAGACGAGCCAGAAGCGCGTCTTGGCGCAGATGGAACAATTGCAGCGCAGCGTGCCGGCGTCGAGATCGGCATCGGTTTCGAACTGCACGGCGCCGCAGTGACAGCGGCCAGCGTAGGTCGTCAAAGACATGGGCGGCTCCCGTTTCGGCGTGACTCATCGATCGACGGCTTGCGCCGTGCCTGTCCTCGGTCGCCAGGACATCGGCTCGAACCCGCCCGCGATCAGGCGCGCACGTAGCGCAGGTGCGTGGCCCTGGCGTCGTGCAGCACGCGGTCGATCCGGAACCGCGGCAAGGGCTCGGTGACGTTCTCGAACAGCCGCCGGCCGCCGCCGAACAGCACCGGCACGAGGGCGATCTCGAGCTCGTCCACCGCGCCCAGGTTCAGGTACTGCTGGATCACCTCGGCGCCGCCCGAGATGCGGATGTCGCGCCCGCCAGCCGCTTCCCGCGCGAGGGCCAGCGCCGCTTGCGGGCCGCCGTTGACGAAGTGGAAGACCGTGCCGCCGGGGCGGGACCAGGGTTCGCGCCGCTCATGCGTGAGCACGTAGACTGGCGTGTGGAACGGCGCCTCCTCCGGCCAGCCGCGCTCGCCACCGTCGAACATGCGCTTGCCCATGATGTGCGCGCCGGTGCGCTCGAAGGTCGCGCGCACGAGGTCGTTGACCGGCCCCGTGTCCCCGCCTTCGCCGAACTTCAGCTTCTCGCGCAGGTACCGCTGGTCGAGCGCCCAGCCCATCAAGGCACCCCACTTCGCGCCCCAGTTCCGGTAGCCCGGGTCGCTGAAATGTTCCATATCCATTCCTTCGGGGGCCATGAAGCCGTCCAGCGAAAGAGCGATGTTGACGAAGACCGTGCTCATCGGCAGGCCGTCTGCATCATGGGACGGAGGCGTCGTCGCGCATCCCGACGACACGAATCGTCCGTCTTGCTCGCGTCCGGTTCACGCTCCAACATCGGCGCGATCCTCGGCCAGTTCCTTGAGCTTCCTAGGCTCAACTTGCAAGTGCAACACCCTGACCTCGGTAGGGTGGATGCATGGAGACCAGGACGAGGCATTACCGGCACCTGTCGGCTGAGCAGCGCGCGATGATCGCGATCGGGATGAAGCAGGGCCAATCGATGCGGGCATAGCGCGTTGGGTGGGCTGCTCTGCGTCGACGGTGTCG
>PVBP01000144.1 GCA_002995625.1 Lysobacteraceae bacterium
AGCCCCGCTCGGGGCCAGCGACGGGGTGCGCGGCGCTGCAGGCGGCCACGCCAGGCGCGTGAGCGACACCGATCTCGGCGCTGCCATCGGTGCCATCAGGGGCGGACACGCCTCCTGATTCCCCCGCGGAGGTGCCTGACGTTCGGATCCGGCTCGCACTGATCCCCGTTTCGGACTGCGGAGTGACCTCACGCGCTCAACCGAGGATGCGGATCACCACGACGCAGCACAGCGCGGCCAGCAGCACGCCCGGTGCCACGATGTTTGCGATCCGGCCCGGAGTCGCGAAGGTCACGGCCGTGGCCGCGACCATCGGCAGGTGCAACAGGCCGATGGCCCCCAGTGGGTCCTGCCCGACGATCAGCGGGCCGTCGAACCACATGGCCAGCGCATAGCAGAACGTGACCGCAGCGAAAGGCCGTCTGACCCGCGCGAACTGCGCGGATTGATCGTTCGACGCCGAATCCGAACTGTCCGGGACCAGCAGGCCGACCGAGAATGCGACCATGACCGGCGCAATGAGCACGTACATGAAGCTGACATAGGTCCACTCCGCCGCGCGGAAGTCCCACAGCGACCACCAGTGGTTGACGTGGAAGAGTCCCAGGATCACGAGCCACAGGACATGTGGTAAGTGCCAGCGGATGTCGCGGCCGGTCTTGATCAGGAACGTCACGCCCGTCAGCAGCTGACCGAGGCTCAGCGCCAGGATCATCGAGATCATCACGGTGACGAAATCGAAGAGGCTCATCCGATCTTCAGCCCGAGCATCGAGGTGGATGCGCGGTTGACGCTAGCACGGTCGATCGACGCCCTGACGGCGCAACCGACCCTGCGAGCAAGCCGCGGGAGAAAGGCAGGTCCCGCGGATCTCCCTGCACCCGCCATCCGGCCAGTCCATGAAGCCCGACGGCCAGGCCCTCGGATGTTCCGAAGCGGCGGATCCCGGGCGGCTCATAGGTACCCTGATCGAGGCCGAGCGCCGTCGTCGCGTGGAGGCTTCGGCGTGAATCGAGGGGTTTGCGAACAACGCGAAGTACTGGAGCCCGGTCAGCCGCGTCGACAACGTCCATGGCGACAGGAGGGCCAACCTCCCCCGCGATCGCGGGGGAGGTTGGGGCATCATCGAGTCGTCGCGGCAGTGTGCGGAGCGCAGCAGGCCTCGCCGAACTTCATGGCCGCGGTGTCGTTCACCGCGCCTGTCGCATCCGACGATCTACCGCGCGATCAATCCGAGATTTCGCCCAACGACTTGAGCTTCACCGGTTTGCGGCGCGGAAAGGTGACCGTCAGCTCCAGCTGACCTCCCATCGCGCGAACGTAACCCTGCAGGGTCGACAGCAGCATGTCGCTGCGCTGCTCGTAGCGGGACACCGTGACTTGGCCCACGTTCAAGATCTTCGCGATCTCCACCTGGGTCCGGTTCATCGCCTTGCGCAAGTCGCGCAGGGACATCTCCTCGGCGATCAGTTCCTTTGCTCGGGATTCCACCTTCCGTCGGCGGGCAATCGGCAGTTGCTGGATCTTGTCGGCAAGCGTACGCGGCATCGTCATGTGCTCTTCGGGACAGTGCGCTGCAGGTGGTCGCTGAAGCGTCGATCCGCCTTGGCGATCAGTCGGGCGTAGAAGCGCCGTTCGCTTCCGCCGGACTTGTCACCTGCGACCAGGAGAACGGCGTGGCGTCGTGGGTCGAAGGCAAAGGCGACACGCCACACCCCGCCATCCGCATCGAAGCGCAGCTCCTTCATGTTGGGGTAGGCGGAGCCCTTCAGCGTATCCACCCGGGGACGGCCGGCCGTTGGACCAAAACGCTCGATGACCTTGGCCTGCGCCAGCAGCTCATCCTGCACTGCAGGCGCCAGGGCATCGAATTCCGGCTCGAAGGCTTCTGCGAACTCGACAATCCATGTCATCGGCAGAATATGCCTTCGACAGCATATGCTGTCAAGGGCATTCCGGGATGCGTTGGCGTGCCGAAAGATCCGAACGCGCTCGCAGGTCGGCCTGTCGAAGCCCGGCGCGTTCGGGGCGGACGTCTCGCACCTCAACCTGCACAAGACCTTCTGCATCCCGCACGGTGGCGGCGGTCCGGGCATGGGCCCGATCGGCGTCAAGGCCCACCTCGCGCCGTTCCTGCCCGGTCACCCCGAGCTCGATGGCGGCACGGCGCCAGTCGGTCCGGTCTCGGCCGCGCCGTTCGGCTCGGCGTCGATCCTGCCGATCAGCCACGCCTACT
>PVBP01000145.1 GCA_002995625.1 Lysobacteraceae bacterium
TGGACGCTGAATTGTCCGGCCGGGACGCCGCCCCTGTCCCTAGTGCCGGTCGATGCGACCAGCACCTGGAGCCTGATCGCGCTGATGCTGGCGCTGTTCGGCTTCGCGGCGGTCGCGGTGCGTCGCCAGGGCTGATCGGCCCCTCGGGACCGGTTTCGGGTCCCGAAGCAAACCGAAACGAGGGCGCCTCCGGGCGCCCTCGTGCTTTCGGTCTGGGACTCGACCTGGCCCACTCCGGTCGCAAGGACAAGCGATCGAGCTGCGTTCGACCGATCGCCCGATGCGAAGCTGTTTCGGTCGCACGGGTCGAGCCGCGTCGACGAGGGACCCACGGCAGGCTCATCGGCAGCCGACGACGAGCGGCGTCACCGAGTCGGATGCTCCTCGAGCTTGCTCGACCCCGGCCCGGCCGATCCTCATCGGGCCGCGCGCCGCGAGCCTGTCATGGTTCCGGGACCCGCGACGGCAACCGCGCTTCGCTGTCGAAAGCCGGCACGGCCTCCGCGAATCCGCCCCACCCCAGCCGTTCCAGCGCGCGCCGGAACTCCGCGTCCGGTGGCGCGGCGATCTTGATCGGCAGGCCGGTGGCCGGATGGGCGAGGCGGATGCCCCAGGCGTGCAGCAGCAGGCGGTGGACGCCGAGATGCATCCGCGCGAAGCGGTTCATGCGGCCGTCGCCGTGGCTGGTGTCGCCGATCAGATGATGCGAGGCGTGCTTGAAGTGGCGGCGGATCTGGCGGTAGCGGCCGGTCTCGGGCCGCGCTTCGACCAGGGCCAGACGCACGCTCGGGTAGCGGCCGACCGGGATCGGCAGCTCGGCCGTGGCGAGCCGCGTCCACGCGGTGCGCGCCGGCTTCTTTTCGGGCAGGCCCGGGGCGTCGAGCGGATGGTCGATGAGCCCTTCGGGCTCCGGCCAGCCGCGGCAGACGGCGAGGTAACGCTTGTCGACGCGGCGCGCCATGAACTCGGCACCGAGCGCGCCAGCCAGTTCGCGGTCGGCGGCGAACAGCACCACGCCGCTGGTGGCGCGGTCGAGGCGGTGGATCGGGAACAGCATGCGCCCGGTCGCGCGGCGCAC
This sequence comes from Lysobacteraceae bacterium, assembly GCA_002995625.1. Classification (GTDB taxonomy): domain Bacteria; phylum Pseudomonadota; class Gammaproteobacteria; order Xanthomonadales; family Ahniellaceae; genus UDEA-SF1. The sequence continues at coordinate 1,079 of PVBP01000145.1, forward strand.
GCGATCGACCAGCACGTCGTCCTCGCCGTCGGCGAGACCCGAGCGATGGACGAGGAGTCCCGGCGGCTTGTCGACCGCGACCAGCGCCTCGTCGGCGTGCAGGATCGCGAGATCGCGGACGGCGCTCACCGCGCGGCGCGCGCGGCGGCCAGAAAGGCGAGACCGCTGCCGGAGAGCACGGTGATCGCGAGCCACGGCACGCCGAGCAGGGTCGGACCGGGACCCCCGAGCGCGATCAGCACGGTGCCGGCGATCACGAGGCTGCCGCCGAGCATCGCGCGCACGCTCGCACGACGGGCACGGCGCTGGCCATCGGCCAGTTGCGCGAGCTCCTCGGCGCGGATCCGCGAGACCTGCTCGCCGTGCACCTGCTGCTCGAGCCAACGGTGGACGAGACGCGGCAGCTCGGGCGCATTGCGCGCGATGTCCGGTAGGCGCTTCTCGAACTCGCGACGCACGGTCGCGAGCGAGTACTTCTCGCGCAGGATCCGGTCCAGCACCGGATGGGCGACCGCCCAGATGTCCAGCTTCGGGTCGAGCAGCCGGCCGAGGCCCTCGACGTTCAGCAGCGTCTTCTGCAGCAGCAGCAGTTGCGGCTGGATCGTGAGTTGGTAGCGGTGCGCGACCTTGAACAGCTTCACCAGCACCTCGCCGAGCGAGATCTCCGCGAGCGGCCGCGTGAAGTACGGCTCGCACACCGCACGCACGGCCGACTCGAGATCGTCGACGCGGATCGTGTCCGGCATCCAGCCGGCCTCGATGTGGAGCTCGGCGATGCGCCGGTAGTCGCGGGTGAAGATGCCCTCGAAGTTGGCCGCGAGGTAGTACTGGTCGGCCGGCGGCAGCGCGCCCATGATGCCGAAGTCGAGCGCGATGAAGCGCGGCTCGTCGACCCGGGTCGGGTCGACCCAGACGTTGCCCGGGTGCGCGTCGGCGTGGAAGAAGTTGTCGCGGAAGACCTGCTGGTAGAACAGCGTGACCGCCTTCGCGGCGAGTTTCTCGCGGCTGATGCCGGCGGCCTCGATCGCCGCGATGTTGTCCGAGGGAA
>PVBP01000146.1 GCA_002995625.1 Lysobacteraceae bacterium
GCTCGTTGCGCATGGCCGCATCGCTGCGCGAGCTGCTCGGTGCGACACCCCCTCACCCGCCGCGCTGCGCGCGGCACCCTCTCCCGCGAGGGGAGAGGGGAAAGCCGGCGCGATCCGGTTCTCGCGACCGCCTCTCAACGCCGTCATCGCGAGCGGCCCGCAGGGCCGCGTGGCGATCTCGGATTGGCGACCGCCTCTCAACCTCGTCATTGCGAGGGCCGCGCAGCGGCCCGTGGCGATCTCGAACCTGCTGCCACTTCTGCGTGGCGTCTGTCCCTGCGTATCCGTTGTCCCTGAACCACCCCGACCCCGAGCCCAGGAGCCGTCCATGAACGCCTCGCCCCGCTTCCTCCGCGTCCACCGTCGTCCAACCCCGTCGCTCGCCCGCGCCGCGCTCGCGGCGGCGCTGGGCCTCGCCCTCGCGGGCCCGCTCCCCGCGGCCGCCCAGGCCGTGACCAGCGCCTTCACGTACCAGGGCGAGCTCCGCGCCGGCGGCAACCCGGCCAGCGCGAACTTCGACATGGAGTTCCGGCTGTTCAATGCCGCGACCGGCGGCACGCAGATCGGCCCGGTGGTGACGCGCCTCAACGTGCCGGCGGTCAACGGGCTGTTCAACGTGCAGCTCGACTTCGGTCCGAGCCAGTTCGCCGGCGACCGGCAGTGGCTCGAGGTGCGGATCAAGCCGGCCGGCTCGGGCAGCTACGAGACCTTGAGCCCGCGCACCGAGGTGACCGCGACGCCGTATGCCCTGGGCGCGGTCGCGGCGCTGCCGAACTCGGTCACGACGACCAGCATCGTCGACGGCACGATCGGCACGGCCGACATCGACGCGACGCAGATCCAGCGCCGGGTCACGGGCTCGTGCCCGACCGGGCAGTACGTGCGCGTGGTCGCGCAGGACGGCACGGTGACCTGCGGCACCGATGCGACCGGGACCGGCACGGTGACGAGCATCGCGACCGGCGCGGGGCTGACGGGCGGTCCGATCACGACCAGCGGCACGATCGCGGTCGCGCCGGGCGGGATCGGCGCCGCTCAGATCAACGACACGCAAGTCCAGCGACGGGTGACCGGCACCTGCACCGGCACGAACTACCTGCAGCAGGTCAACGCGGACGGCACGGTCGGGTGTGGTCCGGCACCGGCCGCGAGCGGCTGGAGCCTGACCGGCAATCTCGGGACCAATCCGGCAACGAACTTCATCGGCACCACCGATGCGCAGCCCTTCGTCGTGCGCACGCGCAACGCCCAGAGCCTGCGGATCGAGCCCTCGACGATCCTCTTTGGCGGCAATCCGATCACCGCGAACGTGATCGCGGGATCGAGTACGAACAATGTCGCTCCTGGCGTGCGCGGCGCGACGATCGCCGGTGGCGGAATACCGAGCGGGGACAGCGATCCGGATTACAGCGGCGAGGGGCCGAATCGAGTGAACGGCGATTACGGGACCGTGGGCGGTGGTTACAACAATCAGGCAGGATCCGGTCAGGCTGCGACGGTAGGAGGTGGAATAGCGAATGCCGCAAGCGGCGGCCTCAGTACCGTCGGTGGTGGTTCATCCAACAATGCATCGGGTGGATCGAGCACCATCGGTGGGGGCTCAGCGAACGTTGCGAGTGGTAACCAAAGCACTGTCGGCGGGGGCTCTGCGAACGTTGCGAGCGCTGATTCCGCGATCGTTGCCGGAGGCTCCGGGAACGTGGCCAGTGCGAACGGAAGCGCCGTTGCTGGCGGATCCTCTAACCAGGCGCGTGGTCAGTTTGGGATAGTCAGCGGCGGTTTGTTGAATTGTGCCGGTGGCAGCTACTCCTGGGTGGGGGGTTATCGCGCCAAGGTGCGGCCTGGCGTCGATCCTGGAGCTGGCGCGTGCGGCAGTCTCGGCATCTATCCGGGTGGGCCTGGTGACCAGGGCACCTTCATATGGGCCGATAGCCAGAACTTCAACTTCGTCTCGACCGGCGAGAACCAGTTCCTGGTCCGCGCCGACGGTGGCTTCGGCTTCAACACCAGCACGATCCCGACCGGCATCGAGGCGGTGTTCCGCAGCCGCACGGGGCCCAACGAGCACGTCGAT
>PVBP01000147.1 GCA_002995625.1 Lysobacteraceae bacterium
TCTCATCTGCACGAAACAAGCTCTGCACCTGCTCCCGAATCTGTACGGGAGAATACGACTGCCGTGCGGATACCCGCAAGACCGGGATGCGTGCATCGGCCAGCGCGGAATCAACAAGAGCATCGCGAAATCTGCGCTCGAATCTCTCATGCGTCCGGTCATCCAACTCAATCACCGCCACTATGCCGAGACGCGCCGAATCACACAGAACAAAATCAACGTGTTTGCCAGTGATGCGGTTGAAGGCCGACTGCCAACCGCTCCGGCTCGGACTGCGGACAGGGCGCACAATATCTGCCAGCCTAACCTTGACGAAAATATGGTAATCGGAAGCGACCGCCTGCTGAAGAACTCCGAAGAACGAACGCTCTGCCGGTGTAAGCAAAGCGGGAGCAGCCTCATATGCCGCGGCGACGGTCTGCGCCGACGGCTGCCGACCGAACAACCGAAACAAAGACGCGGCAACCACGAGAAGCGCGAGAAAAACTGCCGCGAGAATTAGTGGCGTGGGTATGTGCATGACGTGCGAAGTCGGCTAACGTTTGAGCTGCGGGCGCGCGCAGGCGTGGCACTTGGCCCGCGAGATGCTGTGGTACATGCTCCCCCTCGCAGGCCAAGTGCTAGGCCGGAGCGCGTCCGCTCGAGCGAAGGGTTAGGCCGCACTCTGGGGCATCGCTACATGGATGCCACGTAGCTCTCAATGTCGGGGACCAGCTTCTCCATGAGCAGGCGCGCCGCTTTCGCCTTGCCTTGGAAGGCGTTCGTGTTCCACTTCTCCCAGGTAGAGTCTTTCTCTGACGAGACGATTCGATACTGACGCAGAAGCGGCTCTTTCCCCCCTGTCATCTCAGCCACTACATCCAGTACGTACTCTTGGAAGCTCGGGTTGTGGTATGTCTGGGCGAAGATGATTTGGATTCTCAGATCCTTGCCCGCACTCGGGTCGGCGGATGCCGACTTGAGTACGCCTAGTCGAACGAGCTCGATTCTCAGGGACTCCGCGAAAGCTTGTTGATCCTCGGCATTGAACTGGAGCTTTGGAATCGGCCCAGTGGACATCGGAATGAAGATTCCGCCCACGGGCATAAGGTAACTACCTGATCCGCCGCGCACCGCGCCTGAGACGACGACTACCGAGGCTTCCTTTGTGGAGGTAACGGTTGTCTTAGGTTCGTACTTCAGTGTGTTCAGTGGGATTGGCGTGGCGCAGCCACCGAGCAGGATGGCGAACAGAAGGGTGCATACGGAGAGCAAACGCATCGTCTACCTCGGAAGTGAACGGGATTTGTGCGGCCGAACACGTGAGTTTGCATTCATGGGCGCCATAGTGACAGCACACTGGCCACCAAAACAAGAAGTGCTACCGCGAATGTTGAGATCACCCAGAAATGGGGTCTATGACGATTGGTGTGGAAGTCGCTTGACGGTGGCGGGGTGAGTGGGTGACATGGCCGCGGTCCTGGGATCGGGGAAGGTCATGTCGAACGGGATGAACGAGCTGTTCACGGCGGCGCTGGGTCTGGCTTCGCCGTGGCAGGTGTCGGCGGTTCGGTTCGAGCAGGCGGCCAACGAGATCCACTTCGACGTCCGCTGCGAGGCCAGGCGCCTGCCGTGTCCGCGCTGCGGAGCGGCGGACCAGCCGATCCATGACCGCTTGGCGCGCGACTGGCAGCACCTTCATTTCTTCCAGTTCCGGGCCTTCGTGCATGCCGAGGTGCCGCGGGTGCGTTGTGCGGTGTGTGGCGAGCGGGGTGAGCCGGAGGTGCATCAGGTGTCGGTGCCTTGGGCGCGGGAGCGGAGCGGGTTCACGCTGCTGATGGAGGCGCTGGTGGTGACGCTGGTGCGGATGTCGGGGATGCCGGTGCGCCAGGACGGGCACTGGGTCCGAGGCTATGCACCCGCCGGCATGACCCCTGAGCTGCGGATGCCGGCGGCCGCCACGCCGCCACCAC
>PVBP01000148.1 GCA_002995625.1 Lysobacteraceae bacterium
CTTTCCGCGGCCATTTGGCCGCGGCCTCATTGAAGCGCTGATCAACGAGGAGCATGAGTTCCACACCGTTGCTTTCCGCGGCCATTTGGCCGCGGCCTCATTGAAGCGAAGTGGCAGCGCAGGCCGGTGATGCGCCGCCGCCCGCTTTCCGCGGCCATTTGGCCGCGGCCTCATTGAAGCGAGACGATGGCCGCGACGGCGCCGGGCTCGAGCTCGGCTTTCCGCGGCCATTTGGCCGCGGCCTCATTGAAGCTCGATCTGGCCGCGGATGCCGAGCTCCGAGTAGAGACCTTTCCGCGGCCATTTGGCCGCGGCCTCATTGAAGCGAATTGGTTTGACCTGCGCGCCGACGCGCACGCGCGCTTTCCGCGGCCATTTGGCCGCGGCCTCATTGAAGCAGTGAGTTGGCGAACGAGCTTGGGATCGACCTCGAAGCTTTCCGCGGCCATTTGGCCGCGGCCTCATTGAAGCGGGGTTTCGGGGGATCCGTGTGGGCGAAGATCCCCCTTTCCGCGGCCATTTGGCCGCGGCCTCATTGAAGCAGCATGTTCGGGAGCATTGTCTCGACGCCGCGCTGAACTTTCCGCGGCCATTTGGCCGCGGCCTCATTGAAGCAGCGCGTTCCTTTTGCTGCTTCATTTGGTCGGTCCCTTTCCGCGGCCATTTGGCCGCGGCCTCATTGAAGCGCGAAGGTCTCCCACGCCACCGCCTTGCTGCCGTAGCTTTCCGCGGCCATTTGGCCGCGGCCTCATTGAAGCTCGCACGTCGTGATGACGGCGAGTACCGCAGCGGGCCTTTCCGCGGCCATTTGGCCGCGGCCTCATTGAAGCGCTGCGACGCTCATGCGACACCTCGCGTCGTGAGTAGCTTTCCGCGGCCATTTGGCCGCGGCCTCATTGAAGCGCGGATTAACCGTCATTATCCCAACGCCGTGCTGCTTCTTTCCGCGGCCATTTGGCCGCGGCCTCATTGAAGCAGCTAAAAGACTATAATGAAAAGAAGAAAACCGAGCTCTTTCCGCGGCCATTTGGCCGCGGCCTCATTGAAGCCAGCGGCACCGCGCTTGTCAGCACAGGCCATCACGCGCTTTCCGCGGCCATTTGGCCGCGGCCTCATTGAAGCACGAACCTGCTGGCGCACAGCGACCAAGACGGATGCCTTTCCGCGGCCATTTGGCCGCGGCCTCATTGAAGCTACTCGCCAGACTCGACGAACTGTGCGCCCCAGGACTCTTTCCGCGGCCATTTGGCCGCGGCCTCATTGAAGCCAACCTGAAGTTCGCCGCAGAGCAGTCCGCGACTGGGACTTTCCGCGGCCATTTGGCCGCGGCCTCATTGAAGCGCCGCCCGTCGATGGAGGGGGGCGCTATGACCATCTTTCCGCGGCCATTTGGCCGCGGCCTCATTGAAGCGAGAGAGACGCCGCGCCGATGCGCAGCCGCTCCGCGACTTTCCGCGGCCATTTGGCCGCGGCCTCATTGAAGCACCGCTTCATGAAGTATCAGCCGACGAGCCTATCGCCTTTCCGCGGCCATTTGGCCGCGGCCTCATTGAAGCATGTACTTGCGCTTGGCCTCGCGCGTGTTCTCGGCGCTTTCCGCGGCCATTTGGCCGCGGCCTCATTGAAGCCTCTGCCGCGCGAGCGGCGTCACGCAGCGCGGCCGCCCTTTCCGCGGCCATTTGGCCGCGGCCTCATTGAAGCCGCGACCGCAGCGCGGGTGGTCGGGTCATCGTCGCCAGCTTTCCGCGGCCATTTGGCCGCGGCCTCATTGAAGCTACGTTCCCGCGATGCACCGCGCTGACCGAGCGGAAGCTTTCCGCGGCCATTTGGCCGCGGCCTCATTGAAGCTGGCCCTTCTCTTTCGCGGGCTGCGGCCATGGTAGT
>PVBP01000149.1 GCA_002995625.1 Lysobacteraceae bacterium
ACGAGGCCGTCGCGGCCAGCGGCGCGCCGGCCGCGCCGTTGACGCCGAGCGCGCAGCCGACGACCCGGCATGCGCATGCCGAGACCTTCCTCGCGAAGCTCAAGTCGCGGATCAAGACCCTGATCAACCGCCTGCCCGGCCGCGGCCGTTCCCGATAGACGCGCGGCCCGACCGATCGGCGCGCGCGTCGAGCCCGCCTCCGATCATGGGCCGCTCGACCGCACCCCGCATCTCCGGAGCACCACCCCGATGTCAGGACCTTCGAGCACCGCGAGCACGCCGATCGAATCGAAGCGGCAGCTGGTCGACTGGCTGGCTGCGGGCGCGCGGGATCCGGCCGACTGGCGGATCGGCACCGAGCACGAGAAGTTCGGCTTCGAGCTCGACACCCTGCGTCCACCACGCTACGACGGTCCGCGCGGCATCCGCGCGCTGCTCGAAGGGCTGACCCAGTTCGGCTGGGAGGGCGTCTACGAGGGCGAGCACCTGATCGCGCTCTCGCGCGGCGACGCCTCGGTCTCGCTCGAGCCCGCCGGCCAGCTCGAGCTCTCCGGCGGCCAGCTCTCGAGCATCCACCAGACCTGCTGCGAGGTCGAGGGCCACCTTCGCGAGGTGCGCGCCGTCGCCGACGAACTCGGCCTCGGCTTCCTCGGCATGGGCTTCCAGCCGAAGTGGCGGCGCGAGGACATGCCGTGGATGCCGAAGGGCCGCTACGCGATCATGCGCGCGTACATGCCGAAGCGCGGTTCGCTCGGCCTCGACATGATGACCCGCACCTGCACGGTGCAGGTCAACCTCGACGTCGGCTCCGAGACCGACATGGTCGACAAGTTCCGCGTCGCGCTCGCGCTGCAGCCGGTCGCGACCGCGCTGTGGGCCGACTCGCCGTTCACGGAAGGGCGTCCCAACGGGTTTCTCTCGTATCGCTCGGAGATCTGGCGCGACACCGACCCGGATCGCACCGGCATGCTCGGCTTCGTGTTCGACGCCGGCTTCGGCTACGAGCGCTACGTCGAGTGGATCCTCGACGTGCCGATGTACTTCGTGTATCGCGACGGCCGCTACCTCGACGCCAGCGGCCAGAGCTTCCGCGACTTCCTCGATGGCCGGCTGCCGGCGCTGCCCGGCGAGAAGCCGACGCTGCGCGACTTCTCGGATCATCTGACCACCGCGTTCCCCGAGGTGCGCCTCAAGCGCTACCTCGAGATGCGCGGCGCCGACGGCGGGCCGTGGAACCGGCTGTGCGCGCTGCCGGCCTTCTGGGTCGGCCTGCTGTACGACCCGGTCGCCCTCGACGCCGCGAAGGACCTGGTCCGCGACATCCGCGTCGAGGAGCTCGAGGCGCTGCGGCGCGACGTGCCGCGACTCGCGCTGAAGGCGCCGTTCCGCGGCGGCACCCTGCGCGACCTCGCGCTCTCCGCGCTCGCGATCTCGGCCGAGGGCCTGAAGCGCCGCGCGCGGCTCAACGCGAACCAGGTCGACGAGCGGATGTTCCTCGAGCCGCTCATCGAGTTCGCGACCGCGAACCAGACCCCGGCCGAGCGCAAGCTCGAGCTTTTTCACGGTCCGTGGCAGGGCTCGGTCGATCCGGTGTTCCGCGAGTTCGCCTACTGACCGGGTCTTTCGCGGCTGCCTGTTTCGACGCGTCTTCGCCCGTCGCGACCTGCGGTCGCTCCTACGGGTGAATCGGCTTGCCTCCGTAGGAGCGAGCGCAGCTCGCGATTCCGAGGCGGCTCGCGATCTCGACGCAGCGCGTGATCGCGTCGCCCCCGCACGCCGCGCCCGTCGCGACCTGCGGTCGCTCCTACGCGTGAATCGGCTTGCCTCCGTACGAGCGAGCGCAGCTCGCGATTCCGAGGCGGCTCGCGATCTCGACGCAGCGCG
>PVBP01000150.1 GCA_002995625.1 Lysobacteraceae bacterium
GTGCGACGTGCGCATCTGGTGGCGGACTAGAACGCCTGATCCGACATCCGGAACATTTCCAGGGAGAACCGCTTGGCGAGACTGCTGCTCTGGGTGCCCGATCGGGGCGCCCGGGTCGACGAGGCGATCTGGCATCGTCTGCGCACCGGTCTTGCCGCGGGCCTGCCTGTCGTTCGGCCGCAAGACTGTTTCGAATGGCGTGGGAGTGACTGCGCGGCCCTGGTTATCCGGACCCGTTCGGCGGATCCGGTTCCGCTGGTCGCGCGCCCGGACGGGAGCCTGGTCCTCTCCGACGTGCGCGAGCCATTGCCTGATGGTGTTCCGGAATCCTGCCCGGACGATCCGGGCGCCATCGTCGTGCTTGATCCCCTGGCTGGACGGATCCGATTGCTGCGCGACCGGCTTGGCCAGCGCCCCTTGGCCTACGCTCGCATACGGGATGGCTGGCTGGTTGCGTCACGCGAGGCGGTGCTGCTCGTCCACCCGGACGTCGACCGCAACTACGAGGACAGTTTCCTCGCAACGCACTTTGCCCTCGGCGATCCCGTGCCCGGCGCATCGCTCTTCCGCGGCGTGCGCCTGGTCGAGCACGGCACCCGAGTCGAGCTTCACGGAAACGCGGTCGACGTGCGGCACGTCGCATGGGAGCCTGAGGACGAAGCGGGTCGCTGGGCCGACAAACGTGCGGCGCACAGGCTTCGGGAGCTGCTGGAGGCCTCCGTCGCGCAGTGCAGTCATGGCGCAAGCCGCCTTGGCCTGCAGTTGAGTGCGGGTCTCGACTCGTCGTCGATCGCGGTGCTGTTGCCCGGTGCCTTCCAGTCAGGGCGGACGTTCGTGGTGAACTACGGGACGGGCGTCGATGGTGGAGTAGACGAGCGCCCGCTGGCTGAAGCGTTGGCGCGTCGGCTCGGCTTGTCGCTGGCGTCCATCGATACCTCGGATCATCCGGCGTCTCTCGACCCAGGTCCCGATCGGGACCTCGCATACCCGTACCTCAACCCATACCGCCCATTGAAGCGGGCGGTGCACGCGCGCTTCCAGCAGGCCGGTTGCGATGTCGTCCTGACGGGTGACTTCGGGGACCATTGGGAGGCGCCTGCGCGGACCTGGCTGATCGATGCGCTGGCAAACCGCAGATATGACGTCGTGCGCCACGGCCTCGCGTGGGCAACTGGACAGGGAGGACTGCGCGGGCTCTTGCGGGACCCGGGAGTCCGCCACGCGCTGCGCCGCTGGTTCGGGCGTGGCGACCGGATGTCCGATTGCGGCTGGTTGCGCCCCGAGTGGCGGGATCTGGTCCGATCGCGCCTGCAGGCGGGCCTCGATCGATTCGGGCACTGGCCGCTGCCAGACCACGCCGCTTACAACTTCGGCACGCTGAATGCGCTTGATGTCGCCTTCGAGCGGCAGCAGATCGAGCCGCGCGGATTCGATCTGCGGCATCCCTGGCGGGACTGGCCCCTGCTGCGATTCGCGCTCAGCCTGCCGGCCTACCAGAGCTGGCGAGCCGGGACCGGCAAATGGCTCGCGCGACGCGCCATCGCCGACGTGCTGCCGGCCGAGTGGTCGACACGGCCGAAGCTCGGCGACCTGCGGCCACTGCTCGATCGCCTGGTCGAACCCGGCCACCGAAGGGCGGGCTTCCTCCGGCTTATCGAATCAGGGCGTCCCGTGTGGGCTCGCTTCGTTGAAGAGGGCGTCGTGCACGAACGTCTAGCCGCGATCGATCGTACGGGCCTCCAGGACGGACTCCTGATCGAAATCGCTTCGTTTTCGTCCTGGCTTGCCTTGGATCGTCCGGGCGACGTTGCCGGGGGCGACTATTGCAGCGACCGACGGCGAGCCGGTAGAGTCTCGAGCATCTCGGGGGAAGCTA
>PVBP01000151.1 GCA_002995625.1 Lysobacteraceae bacterium
ACCGCGCGCGCGAATCACGACCTCGCGGGATATTTCGATGCGCCGACCGGCGAGCACGTGATCGTGGTCAAAGACGTGCCACCGCGCGGAAGCAACCCCGCCGTGTTCTTCGCCTATTTCGCGGCCGTCGGCACCAGCCAGTTCGACGGCGTGCTCGAGATCTACCTGTCGGGGCAGACGCCGGGCAACGGGCCCTTCTATCCGGTGCGCGGATTCCGCAGCGCGAGCCGGACCTTCGTGCTGACCGGCGCCGGCCCATCGTCCACGCCCGACGAAGCCGCGACCGAGTCGACCACCCCGACGTGGCGGGCCGGTCTCTTCGAGACCCTCACCGCGCGCGGCGCGCTGCCGCCGGGCCTGACCGCGGCCGAGGTGCGCGAGCGTTACGGCATCGACGTCGCGCGTCTTACGCCGGCCGCCATGCGCCTGACCGCGGAACTCGAAGGCGCCGCACCGCAGGCGGACTGACGGCGCGCTCCCCGGACGCGGACGGCGTCCGGGGCTGTCGCGGATCAGGCCGGTGCGGCCGTCCGCCGCGCGGCGGTCTTCGTCGTCACGCGCTTGGTGACTGCGGTGGCCCGCGGGCTGGCTGCCGTCTTCGCCGCGGAGCGGGTGGCCGTGGTCTTCTTCGTCGTGGCCTTCCTGGCCGCGGCTTTCTTCGTCGCCGTCTTCCTGGCCGCCGGTTTCTTCGCGCCCGTCTTGGCGCCAGCCGCAGCCGCCGCGGCACCCTCGTCCGCGCCCGTGGTCTTCGCGCCGCGCCGCGCCGGCGCCTTCTTCGCCGCCGCCTTGCGTGCGACCGGCCCCTTGCGCGCCGGCTTGCCCTTCTCGGCCAGCAGCGCGACGCAGGCCTCGCGGTCGAGCGTCTTCGGATCGGTGTCCTTGGGCACGTTCGCGTTCTTCGCGCCGTCGGTGACGTAGGGGCCGTAACGCCCGTTCAACACCTGGATCGCGCCGTCGTCGAAGCTCGCGATGACGCGGTTGGCCGCTGCTTCGGCCTTCTCGCGCAACACCTCGAGCGCGCGGTCGAGGGTGATCGTGTACGGATCGTCCGGCGGCTTGATCGACGCGTAGGTGCTGCCGTGCTTGACGAAGGGACCGAAGCGACCGATCGCCGCGCTCACCTTCTCGCCGTCGGGCGCGGTTCCGAGCTCCCGCGGCAGCTTGAAGAGCTCGAGCGCCTCGGCGAGCCCGATCGTGTGCAGGCTCTGGCCGGGACGCAGCGAGGCGTACTTCGGCGTGTCGCCATCCTCCTTGAGGCCGAGCTGGGCGAAGGGTCCGTAGCGACCGAGCCGGACGCTGACGGTTTTGCCGGAGACGGGGTCGGTGCCGAGCACGCGCGCCGACTTGGCCTCGTCGAGCGAGACCGTTTCCATCTTGTCGGCGACCTGGGCCTTGAACGGGGTCCAGAACTTCTCGAGCAGCGGGATCCAGTCCTCCTCGCCGCGACTGACCGCATCGAGCTCGTCCTCGAGCTTCGCGGTGAAGTCGTAGTCGACGTACTGCGCGAAGTGGGTCGACAGGAACTTCGCCACCACCCGGCCGACGTCGGTCGGGCGGAATCGCCGGTTGTCGAGCAGGACGTACTCGCGTGCGAGCAGCGTCTGGATGATGCTGGCGTAGGTCGAAGGCCGGCCGATCCCGTACTCCTCGAGCGCCTTGACGAGGCTGGCTTCCGAGTAGCGCGGCGGCGGTTCGGTGAAGTGCTGCTCGGCGCTGACCGCGGCGAGCGAGACGACCTCTCCCTCGCGCAGCGCCGGCAGGCGCCGGCCTTCCTCGTCGTCCTCGTCGGTCTTCTGGTCGCGTCCTTCCTCGTAGAC
>PVBP01000152.1 GCA_002995625.1 Lysobacteraceae bacterium
GTGGGTAAGTGTTCCAATTTCAGAGTTTCTAGAAGCCCTTTCCGCGGCCATTTGGCCGCGGCCTCATTGAAGCGGCCGCAATGCCCGCGGGTACGATGTCACGCTGCGGCTTTCCGCGGCCATTTGGCCGCGGCCTCATTGAAGCCGGAAAGGCAGCGCATTTTAGCTGCTCTTGAAAGAGAGCGACTTTCCGCGGCCATTTGGCCGCGGCCTCATTGAAGCCGCATCTCGCGCAGCACCTACTACCGCTACCGCAACGGCTTTCCGCGGCCATTTGGCCGCGGCCTCATTGAAGCAACCTGCTGCTGGACGGCTCGCTGACAGAGATCGTCGCTTTCCGCGGCCATTTGGCCGCGGCCTCATTGAAGCTTGCGTCCCATCGACAAGATGAAGCGCCGCGTCGGCGCTTTCCGCGGCCATTTGGCCGCGGCCTCATTGAAGCCGACTGCACAGCGCCGGGATCGTAGATGCACGTGCCCTTTCCGCGGCCATTTGGCCGCGGCCTCATTGAAGCTCGAGGGCTGCGGCCATGGTAGTCGTCCGCATCATCCTTTCCGCGGCCATTTGGCCGCGGCCTCATTGAAGCTAGTCGCCGGCGCCGCCGGCGCTGAAGGTCAGGGATCTTTCCGCGGCCATTTGGCCGCGGCCTCATTGAAGCGCGCGCAGATCCTCGACCTCGACACCACGGGAGGCCCCTTTCCGCGGCCATTTGGCCGCGGCCTCATTGAAGCGCGCCGTGGAAAGCTGCGGGCGTGAATGTCTGCCCGCTTTCCGCGGCCATTTGGCCGCGGCCTCATTGAAGCTGACTTTGATGACGAAGAACTGGATGGACTACCTGATCTTTCCGCGGCCATTTGGCCGCGGCCTCATTGAAGCAGCTGGGCCGAGTCCTGGAGCCAGGCCTGCTGGTAGCTTTCCGCGGCCATTTGGCCGCGGCCTCATTGAAGCCTCCGCCGCCTCCGCCGCGCGTTCCTGATCGCGCTTCTTTCCGCGGCCATTTGGCCGCGGCCTCATTGAAGCGGGTGACGAGGCGACGTGTGCCATCCTTTGGCAGGCCTGCTTTCCGCGGCCATTTGGCCGCGGCCTCATTGAAGCAGTCCGTAGGCGGTTTTCGACTCACTCGATAGCGCCCTTTCCGCGGCCATTTGGCCGCGGCCTCATTGAAGCGAAAAGGCCAAGGCCAAGACCATAGTCAAGGCCAACTTTCCGCGGCCATTTGGCCGCGGCCTCATTGAAGCAGGTCCACCCCGGTCCACGCGGATCCGAGCGCGAGCCAGCTTTCCGCGGCCATTTGGCCGCGGCCTCATTGAAGCGAGGTCGCGCAGCGCACCAGCACGGGGCTGGCTCCCACCTTTCCGCGGCCATTTGGCCGCGGCCTCATTGAAGCCGATACTTCATCACGCCCTTCATCTCGGCCGGACAGGCGCTTTCCGCGGCCATTTGGCCGCGGCCTCATTGAAGCGGGTCGTCGAGCGTCTCCGACTTCGCTGCGCGCTCTCTTTCCGCGGCCATTTGGCCGCGGCCTCATTGAAGCGCCTTCGTTGACGGGCTGCGCAAGCAGCCATCCATGGCGCGGTGCTCCAGCCCGGCCATCCATGGCCGGTCGCTCGGACCTGGCGCGGCATGCCGCGCCTCGCGCTACGCGCGAACGGTCCTCGCCCACGGCCATTTGGCCGCGGCCTCTTTGAAGCGCCTTCGTTGACGGGCTGTGCAAGCAGCCATCCATGGCGCGGTGCTCCAGCCCGGCCATCCATGGCCGGTCGCT
>PVBP01000153.1 GCA_002995625.1 Lysobacteraceae bacterium
CGCCGCATCCTTAACCGAGCCGAACGCGAAGAACAGAAGCGCAAAGATCATGATCAGCGCGACGGGAACCACGACGGCCAGCCGCCGGCTCGCCGAAATGAGCTGCTCGAAGGTGCCGCCGTAGTCGATCCAGTACCCCTCCGGCAGCGGTACATCCCGACTCACACGTTCGCGCAGGTCGGCAACGAAGCCGCCAAGATCGCGCTCACGGACATTGGCGGTGATGACGACGCGACGCTTGCCGTTTTCACGATTGATCTGGTTCGGCCCGCGCTGGGTTTCGATGCGAGCGACCTCGCGCAACGGCACCGTCCTCGGCCCGCCGGAACGCCACGCCACCTGCCGGCTCGACTCGTCGGCATCGACCTTGGCGGGCAACGGAATCGGCAGGTCCGCAAGGAAGGCGGGATCTTCCCTGAGCGCATCCGGAAGGCGGACGACGAGGTCAAAACGTCGATCGCCCTCGAACAGTTGCCCGGCGACAGTGCCGCCCACGGCGGTCGCCACGGTGTTTTGCACATCGACCGGGTTGAGACCGTAGCGCGCCAGCGCGATCGGGTCCGGCGTCACGGTCAGCAAGGGCAACCCGGTGATCTGCTCGGCCTTGACGTCGTCGGCGCCGGGGACCTGGCGCATGACGCGCTCGACGCGTGCCGCAACTCGGGCCAGCTGCGTCAGGTCGTCGCCGTACACCTTGACCGCGACGGCGGAGCGCACGCCGGAGATGAGTTCGTTCGTGCGCATCTGAATCGGCTGGGTGAATTCGTAATTGCTGCCGGGGATTTCACGCGCGGCCTTTTCCATTTCCTCGATCAGTTCGGCCTTCGGCTTTCGCGGATCAGGCCACTGCTCGCGCGGCTTGAGCATGAGGAAGGTGTCGGCCATCGACGGCGGCATCGGGTCCGTCGCGACCTCCGCCGTGCCGATCTTGGAAAACACATTGGCTACTTCCGGGAACTGCGCCATGCGCGTTTCCAGCGTCTTCTGCATCGTCACCGACTGCTCAAGGCTGGTACCCGGAATGCGCAGCGGCTGCAGGGTGATGTCGCCTTCATCGAGGCTTGGCACGAACTCCGATCCCAGCCGCGTGGCGAGGAGACCGCATGCGACGACGAGTATCAAGGCGCCGCCTGCGACGGCGATTCGATATTGTACGGCCCAAGCGAGCAGCGGCACATAGCGCGCACGGGTCCACGCCATCAAGCGATTGTCGGATTCCGACAGCCGCCCGCCGAGGAAGGCGGCAACCGCAGCCGGCACGAAGGTCACCGCCAGCAGCATCGCGCCGGTCAGGGCGAGCACGACCGTGATCGCCATCGGATGGAACATCTTTCCCTCGACGCCGCTGAGCGTGAAGATCGGCAAGTACACCGCCGCGATGATGCCCAGACCGAACAGGCTCGGCCGCACGACTTCGGCGGTCGCGCTGGCGGTGAGTTCCAGTCGCTCGGCCGGACTGAGCGGGCGACCCAGCTGGTGCTGTTCGTCGCCGAACCGGCGCAGGCAGTTCTCGATGATGATCACCGCACCGTCGACGATCAGCCCGAAATCGAGGGCGCCGAGGCTCATGAGGGGTCTATGACGTTTGGTGTGGAACGGGCTTGACGCGCCTGGGGTGAGCGGCTGACATGGCCGCGGTGTTGGGATCGGGGAAGGTCATGGTGAACGGGATGAACGAGCTGTTCACGGCGGCGCTGGGTCTGGCGT
>PVBP01000155.1 GCA_002995625.1 Lysobacteraceae bacterium
GAAACCAAAATCCGAAATGCCGATGTACTGGATGTCGGAGTCGTCCACCGGCTCGTTGCCCTGCGCATAGGTCACCCTGACGGAGCGCACCGGGGCGGCAAAGCGAACCTGGACGTTGCCGTTGGTATTCGCGTAGCCAGCCGCATCGGCGTCGGCCTCGACCCAGTCGCCTGCGATCTGGGCCGTGGGTGTCCCACCGACCAGGGTCAACTGATAGGGAATGGAGGCACCCGTGCCACCGGTACCCGCGTAGCCTTCAACGCGGAACATGTCTTCGAACGCGTTCGCGCCGGTCTGCTGATCGATGTCGAGGCCGACGAAATTCAGACCCAGTACCGGCACGCTGAACTCGAAGGTCGCCTCTTCGACGTTCTGCTTCGTCGCGACCGTCGGCACATCCATCGAGAACTTGTAGTAGCCCTGATGATTGCCCAGGCGCCAGTTGCAGCGGGCATCAGCAGCGTTGTCCGCCGGACCCGTCCCTGTGCAGGTCTCGTAGCTCTGGCGCGTATCGCCGCTGGGTCCATTGGCGACCGGCGCCCAGCGCGAGATCTGCTGCACCGACACGCCGCTGCCAAAGTCCACCGCCGTCGTCGGGAACGCAACCTGGTTGCCGTTGAGGCCCCAGTCGCGCGAGATCTCGGTCCCGCAGAAGTCCGTGGGCGCCGTGGCGTTGGCGTCCCGCAGGATCAGGCGCGCGCGGTTGAACGTACCAGTGGTGCCGGCCGCGTCATCGCACACCCGCAGCGTCCACACCCCGTTCGAGGGCAGGGGCGCGATTGCCAGCGCCGGCTGCTGGATCAATCGTCGATAGCGCACAGCCCCACCGGCACGAGATGTCACGGGGTCGTTGGTCGCCTCGGTCGCCAGATCGCCGGCGTCACTGGCGGCAACAAAGGTGACGAACAGATTGTCAGCCGTGTTGGAGCCAGTGAGATCAAACACGGTGATCTCCGAACCCCCGGGAGGCGTCAGGTAGACGCGAACCTGATCGCGCGTCGCGTGCTCGATGTCGATTCCCAGCGAGATCGTGCCGCTGGCGCCAACCGTGAAGGTCTCCGACACGTTGAAGCTGCGCGTGATCCCACCCCCACCGGAGCAGTTGTTGTCGCCGATCGCCACGCTGCTGGTGTTCTCGTAAGTGTAAGTCACCTGCGCCGCAGCGATCCCGCCCAGCGAAAGTGCCAACAATCCCGCGAAGAGCCGCATCGCATGCCCCGCGCCTGCGGATCGCCATGCCACGTGAGAACCCATGACGCACCCCCCCCGGTTGCCAATGCGAGGCGCGCAGGCCATGCCGGAGGAACGCGGCCATGAGTTACCGGCCGATCACAGGCACCTGCTCGCCCGCCGAGTGTGCCCAATGGCGCGCGGAATCACAATGC
>PVBP01000156.1 GCA_002995625.1 Lysobacteraceae bacterium
CGCCCGCGGGAATCTCGTTCACGTTGAAACCGAAGCCGCCGTCGGCGCGGACCAGGAACTGGTTCGATCCGGTCGAAACGAAGCTCCCACTTTGACTATCGGCCCAGACAAAGGTGCCTTGATCGCCTCCGCCACCCGGATAGGTCAGCCCACTGCAGGATCCCGAGCCGCCAGGATTGGACCCTGGCCGTACCTTGGCGAAATAGCCTCCTGCCCAGGAGAAGTTGCCGCCCGCGCAGTTCCGTTCTCCGCCGCTGACGGTACTCAACACCCCATGGGCGAAATTTCCAAAGCCACCGACAACGGTGCTGAAGTCCCCACTCGCTACGTTCGATTGGCCCCCGCCAACGGTCCCGACATTGCCGAACGCGAGGTTCTGATTACCCCCGCTAACCGTAGCCAGTGAGCCGCTGGCGGTGTTCAGTGAGCCACCACTTACGGTGCCGAACGTGTTGCCCGCGGTGTTGCCCTGGCCGCCGCCGACGGTGCTGTATGCGCTAGCCGCGATGTTCGATTGGCCGCCGCCGACGGTGGCGAAAGCGCCGTTGGTGACCGAGCCAGCATCGTCCCCGGCCCGGTTTGCGTAGCCGCCGCCGACCGTGCCATAGGCATCGGTGACCCGATTGGGGGCTTCGCCGCTGAAGTTCGGATCGCTGTTTCCGACCGGCACTCCGCCGCCCGCGATCGTCGCGCCGCGAACGCCGGCAGTGACGTTGTTCGCACTCGATCCCGCGATCACGTTCGCGGTGATCGGATCGCCACCGAACAGGATCGTCGACGGCTCGATCCGCAGGCTCTGGACGTTCTGCGTGCGGACGACGAAGGGCTGCGCATCGGTGGTGCCGATGAAGTTCGTCGCCGGATCGGTCCCCGCGTTTCCGGTCAGGCCCCAGCCGCTCGAGGTAGGCGCGGGGCCACAACCGACCGTGCCGTCCGCGTTGACCTGCTGCACGTAGTTCGTGCCGGTGCAGGTGCCCGTCACCCGGCGCTGCACCTGCGTCGCGTTGATCTCGGTCGTGCCGATCCCGCCCGGCGCCACGCTGATCGTCCCGCTGGTCGTGATCGGACCGCCGGTCAGCCCCGCGCCGGTCGCGATGTTCGTCACCGTGCCGGTCCCGGTCGCATCGGTGCCGCAGGTCACCGTGCCGTCCTGCGCGACCACGCGCACGTACTGCCCGGTCGGGCAGCTGCCGGTGACCCGGCGCTGCACCTGCGTCGCGTTGATCTCGGTCGTGCCGATCCCGCCCGGCGCGACCGCGATCGTC
>PVBP01000157.1 GCA_002995625.1 Lysobacteraceae bacterium
CGCCCGTCAGCCCCGCGCCGGTCGCGATGTTCGTCACCGTGCCGCTGCCGGTCGCATCGGTGCCGCAGGTCACCGTGCCGTCCTGCGCGACCACGCGCACGTACTGCCCGGTCGGGCAGCTGCCCGTCACCCGGCGCTGCACCTGCGTCGCGTTGATCTCGGTCGTGCCGATCCCGCCCGGCGCGACCGCGATCGTGCCGCTGGTCGTGATCGGACCACCGGTCAGCCCCGCGCCGGTCGCGATGCTCGTCACCGTGCCGGTCCCGGTCGCATCGGTGCCGCAGGTCACCGTGCCGTCCTGCGCCACTACCCGCACGTACTGCCCGGTCGGGCAGCTGCCGGTGACCCGGCGCTGGATCTGGGTCGCGTCGATGTCGGCCGTGCCGATCGTGCCGTCGACGATGCTGGTCGTCGTCACCGAGTTCGGCAGCGCCGCGACCGCGCCCAGGGCATACGGCGTCGCGGTCACCTCGGTGCGCGGGCTCAGGGTCTCGTAGCTGCCCGAGCCGGCCGGCCTGATCCGCACCTCGAGCCACTGCCGATCGCCGGCGAACTGCGAGGCGCCGAAGTCGAGCTGCACGTTGAAGAGGCCATTGACCGCCGGCACGTTGAGCCGCGTCACGACCGGGCCGATCTGCGTGCCGCCGGTCGCGGCATTGAACAGCCGGAACTCCATGTCGAAGTTTGCATTGGCCGGGTTGCCGCCGGCGCGGAGCTCGCCCTGGTACGTGAAGGCGCTGGTCACGGCCTGGGCGGCGGCGGGGAGCGGGCCCGCGAGGGCGAGGCCCAGCGCCGCCGCGAGCGCGGCGCGGGCAAGCGACGGGATCGGACGACGGTGGACGCGGAGGAAGCGGGGCGAGGCGTTCATGGACGGCTCCTGGGCTCAGGGTCGGGGTGGGTCAGTGACATCGGATACGCGGGGACAGGCGCCACACAGCAGTGGCAGCAGGTTCGAGATCGCCACGGGCCGCCGCGCGGCCATCGCGATGACGAAGGTGGAAGGCGGTCGCAGGCGCGAGATCGCCACGGGCCGCTGCGCGGCCCTCGCGATGACGATGTTGGAAGGCGGTCGCAAGCGCGAGATCGCCACGCGGCCCTGCGGGCCGCTCGCGATGACGGGTCGAGAAGCGGTCGCGAGAACCGGATCGCGCCGGCTTTCCCCTCTCCCCTCGTGGGAGAGGGTGCCGCGCGCAGCGCGGCGGGTGAGGGGATGTCGCACGGAGCAGCTCGCGCAGCGATGCGGCCATGCGCAACGA
>PVBP01000158.1 GCA_002995625.1 Lysobacteraceae bacterium
TCCCAGTCGGGATCGTGTTGGTGTTGAAGCCGAAGCCGCCGTCGGCGCGGACCAGGAACTGGTTGATGCCGCTCGAGATGAAGTTCGCGGGCTGGCTATCGGCCCAGACAAAGGTGCCTTGGTCGCCCGCGCCGCCGGGGTAGGTCAGGCCGCTGCACGCTCCCGTACCTCCGGGGTCGGTTCCCGGTCGCACCTTGGCCCCACGGCCGCCGGCCCACGAATAGTCGCCACCAGCGCAGTTCACTATTCCACCGCCGACCGCGCTCCAACCCCCGCTCGCGGTGTTTGCGCCGCCACCGCTTACGGTGCTCCGTGTCCCGCTCGCGGAGTTCGAGAAGCCCCCGCCGACGGTGCTGTACAGAGCGCTCGCGGTGTTCAGGTAGCCGCCGCCGACGATGCTCTGAGAGCCGCTCGCGACGTTCTGTTGACCTCCGCCGACCGTTGCAAAGGCCCTGTCCGTGATCGAGCCGGCATCATCACCCGCCCGATTGGCGTAGCCGCCTCCCACTGTCCCGTACGCATCGGTCACGCGGTTGGGAGCCTCCTCGCCGAGGTTCGGATCGCTGTTTCCGACCGGCACTCCGCCGCCGGCGATCGTCGCCCCGCGCACGCCCGCGGTGACCGTGTTGGCACTCGATCCCGCGATCACGTTCGCGGTGATCGGATCGCCACCGAACAGGATCGTCGACGGCTCGATCCGCAGGCTCTGGACGTTCTGCGTGCGGACGACGAAGGGCTGCGCATCGGTGGTGCCGATGAAGTTCGTCGCCGGATCGGTCCCCGCGTTTCCGGTCAGGCCCCAGCCGCTGAACAACGGACCCGCACCACAACCCACCGTGCCGTCCGCGTTGACCTGCTGCACGTAGTTCGTGCCGGTGCAGGTGCCCGTCACCCGGCGCTGCACCTGCGTCGCGTTGATCTCGGTCGTGCCGATCCCACCCGGCGCGACCGCGATCGTCCCGCTGGTCGTGATCGGACCGCCCGTCAGCCCCGCGCCGGTCGCGATGTTCGTCACCGTGCCGGTCCCGGTCGCATCGGTGCCGCAGGTCACCGTGCCGTCCTGCGCCACCACCCGCACGTACTGTCCGGTCGGGCAGCTGCCGGTGACCCTGCGCTGGATCTGGGTCGCGTCGATGTCGGCCGTTCCGATCGTGCCGTCGACGATGCTGGTCGTCGTCACCGAGTTCGGCAGCGCCGCGACCGCGCCCAATGCATACGGCGTCGCGGTGACCTCGGT
>PVBP01000159.1 GCA_002995625.1 Lysobacteraceae bacterium
AGTTCTGGCTGTCGTTGCCGGCCGCGGCCGGGGGCGTCTGGGTGTTGTTGGCGTCGAACAGGTTGCGGCCGTCGTCGCCGAGGTCGATGCCGATGCCGTCGTTGGCGTAGATCGTGTTGCGGCGCAGGCTGTTGCGGCGGGCGCCGGTGACGGCGATGCCGTCCTGGTCGTTGTAGGCGATCTGGTTGTCGTCGACGCGGTTGTCGTTGGCCGAGTTGCGCAGCAGCACGCCGTGGCCGCCGTTGCCGCGGTCGGCGCAGGTGCCGAGGCACAGCGCCGGGATGCCGATGCGGTTGCCGGTGATGCGGTTGCCGGTGGCGAGGCTGCCGCTGAGCTCGACGCCGTGGCTGACCGCGTTCGAGATCACGTTGCCGCGGACCACGTGGTCGGGCCCGGAGATCAGCACGCCGCGCTCGTTGCCGCGCTGGTCGCCGCCGGTCTGGGTGCCGAGGTAGTTGTTCTCGACGATCGCGCGCGACGGCTGGGCGCTGCCGGAGCCGGTGATGCTGACGCCGATGCCGAGGGTATTGGCGATGACGTTGCGCTCGCCGGGCTCGGGTCCGCCGACGCGGACGCCCTCGACGGTGCCGCCGATGCGGACGCCGGTGCCGGAGGAGATCAGGTTGGTCGAGCCGACGGTGCCGCCGATCTGGTTGCCGACGAAGCGGTGGTCGCGGCCGGCGACGAACTGGGCGGCGGCGATCGAGTGGCCGGAGAAGGCGATGCCCTCGATGCTGACGGTGGCGTCGGGCGAGGCGCCGGTGTCGACGTTGAAGCCGTAGGCGCCGGTGATCTGGTTGGCGCCGTTCAGCACGATGCAGAGGTTGGCGTCCCAGCCGACCGCGGCGGTGTTGCGGCTGGAGCCCGGCTGGGTGTAGCCCTCGATCGAGACCGGCTGGGTGATCGTCGGCAGGAGGCTTGCGAGGGTGATCGTGCGCGGGCAGCTGCCGGGGATGTTGAAGCGGATCGCGTTGACGTTCGGCGCGGCGTTGGCGTCGAGGATCGCCTGGCGCAGCGAGCCGATGCCGGAATCGTTGGTGTTGGTGACGGTCAGCACGGTCGCGGTCGAGCCGACGCTGGACTCGAACGCGCCGCGGTCGGGGGCGTCGCCGAACCAGCGCGGGTTGCCGTCG
>PVBP01000160.1 GCA_002995625.1 Lysobacteraceae bacterium
GAAAGTTCTCGCCCGGCCGGAACGCCGGGTCCGTGGTCGGCTGACCCGCACGGACGAAGCGCAGGCCGACCGGCTGGGCCGGAACGCCGGCGGCCTCGCAGACCGCGAAGATGCGCGCGTGGAAGGTGCGGATCTGGTCGCCGGGGCCGGTGGTGCCTTCCGGAAAGACGGCCACGGCGTGGCCGTCGCGCAAGCGCTCGATCATGGTCCGCTGCACCGCCTCGAGTGAGCGCGGGTCGCCGCGGCGATGGAAGATCGTGCCGGCGTGGGTCGTGAGCCAGCCGACCACCGGCCAGCCGGCGATCTCGCTCTTCGCGACGAAGTGCGCCATGCGCCGGGCGTGGATGATCTCGATGTCCATCCAGGTGATGTGGTTCGCGACCAGCAGCACGGCACCGGGCAGCGGCTCGCCGCGCGCGTCGACGCGGAAGCCGAACACGCGGACCAGCCCAGCCGACCAGACGCGGATCAGACGATGGTCGAGGCGCTCGCCGCCGATCCGGATCCGCGGCCCGATCGTGCTGACGACGACGAGCGTCAGCGGCAGGCTGACGAAGAGGTGCAGCGCGAGCCACGGCAGGCGCCACAGGTAGCGCAGCGGACGAAAGGGATCGCGGTCGCCGGTCATCGGCGGTGATTGTGGCGCAGCGGAGTCGAGTCCGGGCACGAGCCCCGGTCCCCGAGCCCGGGGCCGCGCGGCGTGCCGGCCCTTCAGCGCGGGTCCACGACGTCGTCGAGGGCCCGCGCGAGGTCGTCGAGGTGCTCCTCCCACCAGCGCGCCTCGCCGGCCCACGGGAAGGCCCGGGGGAAAGCCGGATCGTCCCAGCGCGAGGCGAGCCAGCCGGCGTAGTGGACTTGTCGCATCATCCGCAGCGGCCCGACCAGGGACCACTCGGCCGGATCGAGCGTGCGGAAGGTCTCATAACCCTCGACCAGGGCCCCGCGCTGCGCCGGATCGCCGGTCAGCAGCAGGTAGAGGTCGGCGATCGCGGGTCCGGTCGCGGCGTCGTCGAGATCGACCAGCAGGGGACCGGCCTCGCGCCACAGCAGGTTGCCCGGATGGAGGTCACCATGCAGCCGCAGCGTCGCGGGGCGCACCGCGTCGAAGGCCGCCGCGACGCGCGCCGCGACG
>PVBP01000161.1 GCA_002995625.1 Lysobacteraceae bacterium
GCCGCCATCGCGGCGCGGATCGAGAGCCTCGCGGCGCCCTGATCGGGCCGTCCGCTCGGGCACCCCTGCGCTCCCGCCCCGCCGCCGACCGGCGTCCCGCCGCCCCGCGTTCGCTTTCGCCCGGCTCATGCATTCCCCACGGCAGGTCCCACCGGGAGTGCCGCCGTGAACCGATCGATCCGCGCGCTGTTCGCCGTCCTCGCACTGGCCAGCGTGCTGCACGCCGGCCCCGCCCGTGCCCAGCAGGAGGTCTGCGTGCGCAACGAGCTCGAGCTGACGCTCGCCCTCGGCAATCTGCCTGTCTCGACCAACGTGCCGCTCGTGATCAAGCTGGCCCAGGGCACCTATGACCTCCGACTGACGGCCTTTGCCGGTCGGCTGTCCGGCGATCGGCCGCTGTCGCTGCAGGGCGGCTACAATTCGACCTGCACGACGCGCAGCGAGGACCCCGCGTCGACCACCCTGACGGCATCCGATCTGACGTTCGTCTTCCACGTCGACACGGACGGCGACATCGAGCTCGACCGTCTCCGCCTCGTCGACATCAACCAGGTGATCTTCACGCCCGAGAGCCTGTTCTCTGGCGACTACGCGCTGCGGATCTCCCGCGTGCTGTTCGACCGGATCCGCACACTGCGCATCCCGGGCAACGAGGAGATCCAGATCGAGAGCAGCGTGTTCTGGCGCGGGGGGTGGCCGACCAGCAGCGACTGCGCGGTCCACATCCAGGACGGGAGTTCGGGGAACACCGAGCGGATCACCCTGCGCCACAACACCTTCGTCGGCAACCAGGGCGGCCCGGCCTTCTGCGTCGGCTCGGCCAACGGGTCGCACGACTGGACGCTGAACCTGACCAACAACATCTTCCGCGACAACGGGCCGCTCGACATCCGCCTGCGCAAGCCGGGGAGCCATACGTCGATTCCCGCGACAATCCGCCACAACATCTACGCCAACCTGAGCAGCAACCCGCCGCTTTCCGCGCCGCCGGTCGCGACGCTCGACGTCGATCCGGCCTTCGTCGACGCCTCCGTCGGCAACTTCCGCCTGCAGCCGACCTCGCTCGCGATCAACAGCGGCCGCACCGACATGACCTTCCTGACCCTGCGCGATTT
>PVBP01000162.1 GCA_002995625.1 Lysobacteraceae bacterium
TATAGCGATCCTAAATCAGTTATGAGAAGCAGCCATCGGTAAAAAGCTTCGGAAAGTTAAAGACTTGACGATGAGTCACAAACTCAAAGAGGAATTTAACGACATTGAACGATGAACACAAGTGGTAGTACTCACGAATGAATCGCTTTGCCTGCAACCAAATATCTTCAATTGGGTTTTGCTTGGGATCATTTGGGGCAAAGCGAATGCAAGTGATTTTCCAGTTGGACTCATCGAGTTCTCGATTGACCGATTCGAGGTACTCTTTGACTGCCTGTGAGCGATGATAGGGGGCTCCATCCCAAATTAGAGCCATGCGGCTGTCAGGATTTTGGCTCAGTAGATATTTGAGAAAGGCAATGGTGCCCTCGCCATTGCCAGCTTCAGAAGCTTGAATCAGGCATTGTTGAGTGTAAATATTCACCGCTCCATAGTAAGTCTGCTTACTGCGCTCGTTGATGATGGGAACCTCAATGCGTTCGTTTGTTTTGCCCCACACGTACCCACATAAGTCTCCCCACAACAGATGGCATTCCTCCTCAAAGAAGACCACCAACTCACCCAAGATGATCTCAGCTCGACGAGCCTCCAGCCAAGCCGTAATCTCCTGTTTTTTTCTCTACCAACGCTGGGTCTGCCTTTGGATTGCGCTTTTGCGTTTTCTTCCAACTAATCCCAGCTTGTTCAAACAGGGTGTAGTAACTTTGCTTGGAGTCAAATACCACGTCATACTCCTGTTCAATGTGTGCTTGCAACTCAGCCAGATTCCAGTAATTTTTGCGCTTTAACCAACTGATCACCGCCTGCCGTTGTTCCGGTTCTAGATAGCCGACTGAGCCGCGATACCCCAGTTTCAACCCGGATACTCCCATCCGTTCGTAGACCCCAGTCCATTTGCTAATGAAACCTGAACTGACTCCGAAACTCTCCCCAATCTCTCGATGTTTATACCCTTTGAGAAACATCTGGACTGCTACTGCTCGCTTGAGTTCACGAGCATCTGGATTAGAGTCAATGAAGTCATTCAGA
>PVBP01000163.1 GCA_002995625.1 Lysobacteraceae bacterium
TCGACGTGCTCGTTGGGACCCGTGCGGCTGCGGAACACCGCCTCGATGCCGGTCGGGACCGCGTTGGTGTTGAAGCCGAAGCCGCCGTCGGCACGGACGAGGAACTGGTTTGGTCCGGTCGAGACGAAATCGGCGTTCTGGCTGTCGGCCCAGACAAAGGTGCCTGCGTCACCCGCACCGCCTGGGTAGGTCAGGCCGGTGCACGCTCCCGTGCCTCCGGGGTCGGACGGCGGCCGAACCTTGGCCCGTCGCCCGCCCGCCCACGAGTAATCGCCACCCGCGCAGTTGTTGAAGCCCCCCCCGCCGACGGTGCTGCCATCGCCACTCGCGGTGTTCGCATAGCCCCCGCTGACCGTGCTGTAAAGGCCGCTCGCGGTGTTATCAACGCCCCCGCCGACGGTGCTCCAACCGCCGCTCGCGGTGTTCCTGAGGCCTCCGCCGACGGTTGCAAAGGCGCTGCTAGCAATCGAGCCGGCATCGTCACCCGCCCGATTGGCGTAGCCGCCGCCGACCGTGCCATAGACATCGGTGACCCGATTGGGGGCCTCGCCGCTGAAGTTCGGATCGCTGTCCCCACTCGGCACGCCGCCGCCGGCAATCGTCGCGCCGCGGACGCCGGGCGTGACGGTGTTGGCGCTCGATCCCGCGATCACGTTCGCGGTGATCGGATCGCCGCCAAAGAGGATCGTCGACGGCTCGATCCGCAGGCTCTGGACGTTCCGCGTCCGCACGACGAAGGGCTGCGCGTCGGTGGTGCCGATGAAGTTCGTCGCCGGGTTGGTCCCGGCATTGCCGGTCAGGCTCCAGCCGCTCGCCGTGGGCGCAGGGCCGCATCCGACCGTGCCGTCCGCGTTGACTTGCTGCACGTAGTTCGTGCCGCTGCAGGTGCCCGTCACCCGGCGCTGCACCTGCGTCGCGTTGATCTCGGTCGTGCCGATCCCGCCCGGCGCGACCGCGATCGTG
>PVBP01000164.1 GCA_002995625.1 Lysobacteraceae bacterium
GTCGCGACCTGCGGTCGCTCCTACGGGAGAATCGGCTTTCCGTCGTAGGAGCGAGCGCAGCTCGCGATTCGCGTGAGATCCGGTCTCCACGCACGCACTCCGCGCGTACGCCGATCGTTCCCCGCGCGCGCATCGCGCCTCGCCGTCGCGACCTGCGGTCGCTCCTACGGGAGAATCGGCTTTCCGTCGTAGGAGCGAGCGAAGCTCGCGATCCGCGCGAGATCCGGTCTCCACGCACGCACTCCGCGCGCACGCCGATCGTCCCACGCGCGCGCATCGCGCCTTGCCATCGCGACCTGCGGTCGCTCCTACGGGAGAATCGGCTTTCCGTCGTAGGAGCGAGCGCAGCTCGCGATCCGCGCGAGATCCGGTCTCCGCGCGTCCACTCCGGCCGTCCCCCGCGCGCGCATCGCGCCTCGCCATCGCGACCTGCGGTCGCTCCTGCGGATGAATCGTGGCTCGGACGTGGTCGCCCGTGCGCTACGGCCCCTCGCCCTCGAAGCCGTTCGAGAACAGCGTGTCGGGTCCGGTGCCGGCCTGGTACTGCTGGCAGCGGCCGAACTCGGAGGTGCCGAGGTGGCGGTAGGCGCCCTGGAGCGGCGGGCCGGACAGCCGCGTGGCCGTCGCGACGATCCAGGTGGTGCCGGGCACGAAGTAGTTGGTCAGGTTCTCGCGCCGGATCTCGACGTCGGTGTAGCTCGCGCTGCCGTTGGCGCTGGCGGTGGCGTTCGTGATCTGAACCAGGGTCGAGCCCAGCCAGTCGCGGCCCTGGCCGAAGAACCCCTGCGGGATCGAGCCCACGATCACCAGCGTGCAGCCAGTCTGCGACGGCACGCCGTAGAAGTCGAGCCGGTACCAGCCGTTGGCGGAGTTCAGGGTGCCGGAGACGAGGCCGACGGCCGAGGTGCCGGCGGCGCTCGTGATCGACGGGT
>PVBP01000165.1 GCA_002995625.1 Lysobacteraceae bacterium
CTGTTTGTAAATAAAGATAAAGCTGAATGAGAATAAGATGAGATTAGCGGTATTTCTGGAAGTACCCTATTGATTCTGCCTAAACACGATGAGTCACTCAGGCTATGACAGCGACTTAAGCGATGGCGAATGGCAACGCATTGAACCACTGCTACCACCTGAAAAGGCGGTGGGAAAACTGCGAGAGGTCGATTTGCGAGAGGTTCTCAATGCTATTTTCTATCGAGCCGATAACGGCATCAAGTGGCGTAATCTGCCCCGTGAGTTTCCGGCATGGCAAACGGTGTACGGATATTATCGCCTGTGGGTAAGGTTAGGAGTATGGGAAGCGATCAATGCCGAACTCGTCAAACAGGTACGAACTGCCGCAGGACGAGAAGCCCAACCGAGTCTGGGCATAGCAGATAGTCAATCGGTGAAGCTGGGACAAAAAGGGGGGAAGCACACGGCTTCGATGGGTTCAAAAAGGTGAAGGGACGCAAGCGACACATCGTTGTTGATGTATTGGGGTTGGTCTTGGTCTGTTATGTTACTGCGGCAAATGTGTCTGATGTCAAAGCAGCTCCAGCGATCCTGGTTTGGGTGTTAGAGATGTATGAGCGGATTGCTAAGATTCTGGTAGACCAGGGGTATCGAGGTGATCTCGGTGAACTAATCGAACAAGTTTATGGCGTTCCAGTCGAGGTCGTGGAGCGACAGGGTGAAGGGTTTCAGGTTCAACCGAAGCGATGGATTGTAGAACGAACCTGGACGTGGTTGGAGAACGCGCGAGGATTAAGTCGAGACTACGAACGCTTGCCAGAGAATCAAGAAGGCATGATCTATATTGTGATGATTCGGCTGATGTTACGTCGGCTAGAGAACAATCGACGTACATGGAAAGATGATGCTTAATTCTTGTTTACAAACAGTTTCTAA
>PVBP01000167.1 GCA_002995625.1 Lysobacteraceae bacterium
ATGGCTGGGGTTTGGGTGTAGGGCCCTGGCGGTGACCGACTCTTGCATGGCTTGGGCCACACTACCATAGGCGCGGGTGCGTTTCACGACCGAGTTCGGGAAGGGATCGGGTGGTTCCACACCGCTATAGCCGCCAGGGAGGGGGTTTGGGTGGCGCTGTGAGCGCCGGCCCGAGGTTGGGACTTGGGACGTTGGGATGTGTGTTGGGGTATGGGGAAGTGCTTGAGTCAGTGAGTGGACTTTGGGTGATAGGGTCAAGCCGCACGGATCATTAGTACCGGTCAGCTGAACGCATTGCTGCGCTTACACACCCGGCCTATCAACGACGTGGTCTACATCGTTCCTTTAGGAGGCTTGAAGCCTCGGGAGGTCTCATCTTGAGGCGAGTTTCCCGCTTAGATGCTTTCAGCGGTTATCTCTTCCGTACATAGCTACCCGGCAATGCCACTGGCGTGACAACCGGAACACCAGGGGTACGTCCACTCCGGTCCTCTCGTACTAGGAGCAGCCCCTCTCAAACCTCCAACGCCCACAACAGATAGGGACCGAACTGTCTCACGACGTTCTGAACCCAGCTCGCGTACCACTTTAAATGGCGAACAGCCATACCCTTGGGACCGACTACAGCCCCAGGATGTGATGAGCCGACATCGAGGTGCCAAACACCGCCGTCGATATGAACTCTTGGGCGGTATCAGCCTGTTATCCCCGGAGTACCTTTTATCCGTTGAGCGATGGCCCTTCCATACAGAACCACCGGATCACTAAGACCTGCTTTCGCACCTGCTTGATCCGTCGATCTTGCAGTCAAGCGCGCTTATGCCTTTGCACACACTGCACGATGTCCGACCGTGCTGAGCGTACCTTCGTGCTCCTCCGTTACTCTTTGGGAGGAGAC
>PVBP01000168.1 GCA_002995625.1 Lysobacteraceae bacterium
CGGCCCTCGTCCAGCAGCTTCCGGAACATCTCCACGCCCGTGCACGTCGTCTTCACCGTCGGCCGCAGACCCACGATCTCGACTTCGTCACCCACCTTGATGATCCCGCGCTCCACGCGACCCGTCACCACCGTGCCGCGACCCGAAATCGAGAACACGTCCTCCACCGGCATCAGGAACGGCTTGTCGATCTCCCGCACCGGCTCCGGAATGTACGCGTCCAGCGCCTCCACCAGCTTGATGATCGACGGCACCCCGATCTCCGACTGGTCGCCCTCCAGCGCCTTCAGCGCCGAACCCTTCACGATCGGCGTGTCGTCGCCCGGGAACTGGTACTTCGACAGCAGCTCGCGGACCTCCATCTCGACCAGCTCCAAGAGCTCCGCGTCATCGACCATGTCCGCCTTGTTCATGTACACCACGATGTACGGCACGCCCACCTGGCGCGCCAGCAGGATGTGCTCCCGCGTCTGCGGCATCGGACCGTCCGCCGCCGACACCACCAGGATCGCACCGTCCATCTGCGCCGCACCCGTGATCATGTTCTTCACGTAGTCGGCGTGACCCGGGCAGTCCACGTGCGCGTAGTGCCGGTTCGGCGACTCGTACTCCACGTGCGCCGTCGAAATCGTGATCCCGCGCGCCTTCTCCTCCGGCGCCGCGTCGATCTGGTCGTACGCCTTGAACTCCCCGCCAAACCGCTCCGCGCCCACCTTCGTCAGCGCCGCCGTCAGCGTCGTCTTCCCGTGGTCAACGTGACCAATCGTGCCCACGTTCACGTGCGGCTTCTTGCGCTCGAACTTTTCCTTGGCCATGGCT
>PVBP01000169.1 GCA_002995625.1 Lysobacteraceae bacterium
TTTCGCGCGACCATGTTCGTCGCCGGCAGGCGCGCGGTCCCTGCGACCCGCGACGGGCGCCGGCGTCGTTCCGGACGGGCGCCCCGCGACGGGCCGCTTCAAGCCCAATTCAGCGGGCCGGCCGCACGCTGCGTAGGCAGTCGACCCGAGAGGATGCCCATGCGCCACGCGATCCGACCGCTGCTCCTGTCCCTCGCGCTGTTGGCCCCGGCCGTAGCGGCATTCACGCCCGAGTCCGGGCTCTGGGGCGACCGCAACAACACCGGCACCGCGCTGACCTTCGACCTGCAGGACAACCTGCTGCAGATCACCGCGTACACCTACCGACCGGACGGCGCGGCGACGTGGTTCGTGTCGGCGGGACCGCTGACCTACACGTACAACACGCAGGGGCGCCTCGTCGGCGTGCGCTATGACGGCGTCTTCAACGCGGCCACCGGCGGCAGCTGCGTCGGCTGCGGGCCCGCGAATCCCGTCGTGAGTCCCGGAGCGGGTGGACCGGTGCGGATCGACTTCATCTCCGAGATCCGGGCCCGGATGACCTGGCAGGGCCGGACCTTCGACATCGACCGCTTCACGCTGGCGCTCGGCGACCCGGTCGATCGGATGGTTGGCGAATGGAGCCTGACGATCGACTTCGCGACGCGCGGCAACCAGAGCTATCCGTACGCCGACTACCCGTACTTCGGCGATCTGCTGCTGGTCGACCGGGTCGACCGCACGCGCGTGCCGGCACAGTTCCAGGGCTGCCGGCCGGAGCGCTCGACCTCGGGGCGCTGCAGCGCG
>PVBP01000170.1 GCA_002995625.1 Lysobacteraceae bacterium
CCTTCGGCGCGGCTTGCACCCCGCGAGGCGCCAGTGCGGCCCATCGGCACGCCGGACCGACCGGCCGCCGAGGGCCGGCGCGGCTTCAAGCCCAATTCAGCGGACCGGCCTCACGCTGCGCGTCACGACGATCCCAACGGGGACTCCGATGCGCCGCGCGACCCGTTTCGTGTTTCTCATCCTGATGTCGGCCGCGCCGGCGGCGCAAGCCTTCACGCCAGAGTCCGGTCTCTGGGGCGACCGTAACAACACCGGCACGGCCTTGACCCTGGACCTCCAGGACAACGTCCTGCAGATCACCGCGTACACCTACCGGCCGGACGGAAGCGCCACCTGGTTCATCTCGGCAGGACCCCTCGCGTACAGCTACGACGCCCAGGGGCGGCTCGTCGGCGTCCGCTACGACGGAGTGTTCAATGCGGCCACCGGCGGCACCTGCGTCGGCTGTGGGCCGGCCAATCCGGTCGTGACGCCGGGCGCGGGCGGGCCGGTGCGGATCGACTTCATCTCCGAGATCCGCGCGCGGATGACCTGGCAGGGCCGGACCTTCGACATCGACCGCTTCACGCTCGTCCTCGGCGACCCGGTCGACCGCATGGTCGGCGAGTGGAATCTGACGATCGACTTCCAGAGCCGCGGCAACCAGAGCTATCCGTACGCCGACTATCCGTACTTCGGCGACGTCTTCCTGATCGATCGCGTCGACCGCACGCGGGTCCCGGCCCAGTTCCAGGGCTGCCGGCCGGAGCGCTCGACGGCGGGTCGCTGCAGCAGC
>PVBP01000171.1 GCA_002995625.1 Lysobacteraceae bacterium
CCGGGAGGTGATCCGAGGCGCGCAGCAGCGGGACCTCGACCGCGACGGGCTCGAGCGGCTCGCTGACGAGCACGTGGTCGATCGGGCGGCGTGGCTTCCAGCTCGGCCAGGTCGGTGGTGACAGCGGCGGGGGACGCAGGTTCGTGCGCGCGAACAGGCGGTCGAACTCGCCGCTGTCGAGTGTCGTGTTGAAGTCGCCCATCACGACCACGTGGCGCAGGTCGCCGATCAGCTCGGCGAGGTAGTCGAACTGGCGGCGGCGGGCGCGCGCGGTGAGCGCGAGGTGGGCGTTGATGACGTGGAGCCCTTCGCGGCTCGGCCCGTAGCGCATCTCCATCGCGCCGCGCCCCGGGATCGCGCCCGGGAGCCGATGATCGATCACCTCGACCGGCTCGAAGCGCGACAGGAGTCCGTTGCTCGGCTGCGCGATCCGCGCGACGCGGCGGTTGGTCTGCTCGGCCCAGTACGGGAAGCCCGCGAGTTCGGCCAGCTGGTGCGTCTGGTTGCCGAAGCCGGAGCGCAGACTGCCGCCGTCGGCTTCCTGCAGCGCGACGATGTCGTACTGGCCGACGAGGCCGGCGATCGAGCGCAGGTTCTCGGCTTTCGACGCGTGCGGCAGCACGGCCTGCCAGCCGCGCGTGACGAAGTGGGCCGGATGATCGGTCCGGGTGCCGGCCTGGATGTTGAAGCTCAAGAGCCGCAGCGTGCGCCGGCCGCGCGTCGCGGCCTCGCCGGGCTGCCGGCGCGTCGTGGACC
>PVBP01000172.1 GCA_002995625.1 Lysobacteraceae bacterium
ATCGCGACCTGCAGTCGCTCCTACGGGAGAATCGGCTTTCCGTCGTAGGAGCGAGCGCAGCTCGCGATTCGCGTGAGATCCGGTCTCCACGCACGCACTCCGCGCGTACGCCGATCGTTCCCCGCGCGCGCATCGCGCCTCGCCGTCGCGACCTGCGGTCGCTCCTACGGATGAATCGATCCTTCGTCGTAGGAGCGAGCGCAGCTCGCGATTCGCGTGAGATCCGGTCTCCACGCACGCACTCCGCGCGCACTCCGATCGTCGCCCGTGCGCTACGGCCCCTCGCCCTCGAAGCCGTTCGAGAACAGCGTGTCGGGTCCGGTGCCGGCCTGGTACTGCTGGCAGCGGCCGAACTCGGAGGTGCCGAGGTGGCGGTAGGCGCCCTGGAGCGGCGGGCCGGACAGCCGCGTGGCGGTCGCGACGATCCAGGTGGTGCCGGGCACGAAGTAGTTGTTGAGGTTCTCGCGCCGGATCTCGACGTCGGTGTAGCTGACGCTGCCGTTGGCGCTGGCGGTCGCGTTCGTGATCTGAACCAGGGTCGAGCCCAGCCAGTCGCGGCCCTGGCCGTAGAAGCCCACCGGGATCGAGCCCACGACGACCTGGGTGCAGCCGCTTGCGCTCGGCACGCCGTAGAAGTCGAGCCGGTACCAGCCGTTGGCGGAGTTGAGGGTGCCGGAGACGAGGCCGACGGCCGAGGTGCCGGCGGCGCTGCTGATCGACGGCC
>PVBP01000173.1 GCA_002995625.1 Lysobacteraceae bacterium
CGGCCTCGTGCCGCGGCCAGACCGGCGAACGAAGGGCCAGCCGTCAGGCCGCGTCCTCGCGGTACTCGTCCGGCGACGGGCAGATGCAGACGAGGTTGCGGTCGCCGTGGACGTTGTCGACGCGGTTGACCGGGCTCCAGTACTTGTCCTGGCGCACGGCGCCGGCCGGGAACACGCCTTCGGCGCGCGGGTAGGGGCGGTTCCAGGCCTCGTCGACGAGGTCGTGGACCGTGTGCGGCGCGTGGCGCAGCGGCGAGTCTTCGACCTTGAAGCGGCCCGCCTCGACGTCGCCGATCTCGCGCCGGATCGCGATCATCGCGTCGCAGAAGCGGTCGATCTCGGTCAGCGCCTCCGATTCGGTCGGCTCGATCATCAGCGTGCCGGCCACCGGGAAGCTCATCGTCGGCGCGTGGAAGCCGTAGTCGATCAGGCGCTTGGCGATGTCGTCGACGGTCACCCCGACCGAGTCCTTGAACGCCCGCGGATCGACGATGCACTCGTGCGCGACGCGGCCATTGTGGTTCCTGTACAGCACCGGGAAGTGCGGGTCGAGGCGCGCGGCGATGTAGTTCGCGTTGAGAATCGCGATCTCGGTCGCGCGCTTGAGGCCCTCCGCGCCCATCATCAGGA
>PVBP01000174.1 GCA_002995625.1 Lysobacteraceae bacterium
CCGCCGGCGCGCACGTACACCTACGATGCGCTGAACCGGCTGCGTGCCGCGCTTCATGCCGGCCAGCCGGTCGAGCAGTTCACCCATGATCTGACCGTCAACCGGCTGAAGAAGTCCGGCTCGCCGCGAAGCCCGGTGGTGTCGTACGACTACGAGCCGACCAGCCACCGCCTGATCGCGGTCGACGGATTCGCGCGCCAATACGACGCCGCGGGCAACCAGATCAACGGATTCCTGCCCGGCGTGCAGAGCTTCATCGCCTACGGCGACCACAACCGCCCGATCGGCTGGACGATCCCCCGGCAGGGCCAGGGGCTGTGTCGACACAACGCGCGCGGCGAGCGGGTCTACATGCGCACGCCGGACGACACGGCCCGCGAGATCGAACAGTTCGTCACCCACGCCGAGACCGGCCAGCGACTCGAGACCCGACGCGGCGCGGCGACGCAGACGCTGGTCTGGCTCGAGGATCTGCCGGTCGGCGTGATCGACGGCGGAGTCGTGCATGCGATCGAGAGCGACCACCTCGGAACGCCGCGCCTCGCCGCGCGGCTCGACACCGGGGCGACGACGTGGACATGGGACTTCACCGGGAGTAGCTTCGGCGACCACGCCCCGA
>PVBP01000175.1 GCA_002995625.1 Lysobacteraceae bacterium
CCTCTACCTGCGCCCGGCCTCCCATGGTCGCGGAATCAACATCGCGATGATTCCCGGCGCCGGCGCAGCGGGCATGAACATCGCGCAGTACGACGGCACGACCTTCGTCGACCGGATCCTGCTCGCGTCGAACGGCGACTTCACGGTCACGGCGCAGGCCTTCAAGCCGGGCGGTGGGTCGTGGGCGGTGCCGTCGGATGCGCGGCTCAAGGCGGACGTCGAGCCGCTGGCCGGCACGCTGGACCGGCTGCTGCAGCTGCGCGGCGTGCGCTACGCGTACCGCCCGGAGGTGACGCCGAAGGCGATGTACCTGCCCGGCCCGCAGGTCGGCTTCATCGCGCAGGAGGTCGAGCGGGTGTTCCCGGATTGGGTGTCGGAGGGCGCCGACGGCTACAAGACGGTCGGGCCGCGCGGTTTCGAGGCGCTGACGGTCGAGGCGCTGCGCGAGCTGCGCGCCGAGAGCGCGGCGATCGACGGCGGCCAGAGCGCGCGGATCGCGGCGCTGGAGACCGAGAACGCCGAATTGCGGGCGGGTCAGGCTCAGGTCGCCGCCGAGAATGCGGCGCTGCGGGCCGAGCTGGATCGTCGGGACGCCGAGTATCGAGCCCGCCTCG
>PVBP01000176.1 GCA_002995625.1 Lysobacteraceae bacterium
ATTGGCGACCGCCTCTCAACCTCGTCATCGCGACGGCCGCGCAGCGGCCCGTGGCGTGGACCTGGAACCCCTCTCCCCTCGTGGGAGAGGGGCAGGGGTGAGGGGGCTCGTTGCGCATGGCCGCATCGCTGCGCGAGCTGCTCCGTGCGACATCCCCTCACACGCCGCGCTGCGCGCGGCACCCTCTCCCACGAGGGGAGAGGGGAAAGCCGGCGCGATCCGGTTCTCGCGACCGCCTTCCAACATCGTCATCGCGAGCGGCCCGCAGGGCCGCGTGGCGATCTCGCGCTTGCGACCGCCTTCCAACATCGTCATCGCGAGGGCCGCGCAGCGGCCCGTGGCGATCTCGAACCTGCTGCCACTGCTGCGTGGCGTCTGTCCCCGCGTATCCGATGTCACTGACCCATCCCGACCCTGAGCTCAGGAGCCGTCCATGAACGCCTCGCCCCGCTTCCTCCGCGTCTCCCGTCGTCCAACCCCGTCGCTCGCCCGCGCCGCGCTCGCGGTGGCGCTGGGCCTCGCCCTCGCGAGCCCGCTCCCCGCGGCCGCGCAGGCCGTGACCAGCGCCTTCACGTAC
>PVBP01000177.1 GCA_002995625.1 Lysobacteraceae bacterium
TTGCGCATGGCCCCATCGCTGCGCGAGCTGCTCGGTACGACACCCCCTCACCCGCCGCGCTGCGCGCGGCACCCTCTCCCGCGAGGGGAGAGGGGAAAGCCGGCGCGATCCGGTTCTCGCGACCGCCTTCCAACATCGTCATCGCGAGCGGCCCGCAGGGCCGCGTGGCGATCTCGGATTCGCGACCGCCTCTCGACCTCGTCATCGCGAGCGGCCCGCAGGGCCGCGTGGCGATCTCGCGCGTGCGCCCTCTTCGGCGTGGCGTCTGTCCCCGCGTATCCGATGTCACTGACCCATCCCGACCCTGAGCTCAGGAGCCGTCCATGAACGCCTCGCCCCGCTTCCTCCGCGTCTCCCGTCGTCCAACCCCGTCGCTCGCCCGCGCCGCGCTCGCGGTGGCGCTGGGCCTCGCCCTCGCGAGCCCGCTCCCCGCGGCCGCGCAGGCCGTGACCAGCGCCTTCACGTACCAGGGCGAGCTCCGCACCGGCGGCAATCCGGCCAATGCGAACTTCGACATGGAGTTCCGGCTGTTCAAC
>PVBP01000178.1 GCA_002995625.1 Lysobacteraceae bacterium
GCGAAGGCCGCGAGATACAGTGGCAGCCGGGCGGCGATCGCGATCCGCGCGGCTTCGGTGGCCTCGTCGATGCGCTCGATGTGGACGAGCACGGCAGCGCCACCGCGAAGCACCACGGTCGACTGTCGCGACGTTCGCGGCCTCAACGCCAGCGCCAGGGTCGCCAGGCCGTCGGCGATCCGCAGCGTCGGCGGAACAGGTGCGTCGAGATCGCGCCGTGCACCGCCGGCGGGCTGCACCGACTCGAGCGGCAGGCACTCGGGTCCCCGCCCGGTGCCGGGGCACAGGCAGTTGCCGGATGGGCAGGGTGGGACGCCGACCAGCCCGAGGTTGCGCGCGCGGATGACGATCGCGTCCCAGCCGGCCGCGGTGGCGGGGCCCGCCTCGAGCAGGCGGGCGCTGCGGGTCAGGACCTCGAGGTTGCGCTGATACGACGCGGCCAGCGATTCCTCGAGGCTGCGCTGCACGTCCCACAGGATCGTCGTCGCCGAGCCTGCGAGCAGCAGGAGACCGAACGCGAAGGCCAGCGCC